>JAUXWH010000157.1 GCA_030681365.1 Bradyrhizobium sp. | reverse complement strand
CTCTTCCATCAGCGCCATCAGCGCGCCGATGCCGGCGGGCTCGATCGCCTCGATCACGATCTGGTATTTCGACGAGCCGGGATAGGTGGTGAGCTTGCCGGTGGCGATGACCTCGAGGCCCTCCTGCGGCTTGAACCGCATGCGGCCATGGACGCCCTTCCAGATCACCGCCTCGATCTTGGCACTCTCGTCCTTCAGCGCGAAATAGCAGTGGCCAGAGGAGTGCGGCCCGCGGAACCCGGAAATCTCGCCGCGCACCCGAACATGCCCGTAGGCGTCCTCCACCGTCCGCTTCAGCGCGGAGGACAGTTCGGACACCGTGAATTCCGGCGCGTTGAGGAGGGGTTCGGCTACGGGCATCTGACCCATAGAATCGGGCTTTTCGAGCGCATGCGCAAGGGCTTGGCGCGACTGTCCGGGCCGGCAGGCACATATCCACACCTGATCGGGGGAGTTTGTTGCGGCACCGCTTCGCCGTGCTAAACCGTGCGCCTTATCGCGCGGCAACCCAGATCCGGCTACGTCCCATGAACATCCTCCTGCTCGGTTCCGGCGGCCGCGAACACGCTTTGGCGTGGAAGATCGCGGCCTCCCCGCTGGTGACGAAACTCTGGTGCGCGCCGGGCAATGCCGGCATCGCGCGCGAGGCCGAATGCGTGGCGCTGGACATTACCGACCACGCCGCGGTGATCGATTTCTGCCGCGCCGGCAAGGTCGACTTCGTCGTGGTCGGCCCGGACGCGCCGATCGCGGCCGGCATCGTCGACGATCTCAATGCCGCCGGCTTCAAGGCGTTCGGCCCGACCAAAGCGGCCGGGCAGCTCGAGAGCTCCAAGAGTTTCACCAAGGCGCTCTGCCGCGCCAACAACATTCCGACCGCCACCTACGAGCACTTCACCGATGCGGACAAGGCCAAGGCCTGGATCCGGGCGCGGGGCGCGCCGATCGTGGTCAAGGCCGACGGCCTCGCCGCCGGCAAGGGCGTCGTGGTGGCGATGACCGAACAGGAAGCGCTCGACGCGGTCGACATGATGTTCGGCGGCGGTTTTGGCGAAGCCGGCGCCGAGGTGGTGGTCGAGGAGTTCATGGCAGGCGAGGAGGCCTCGTTCTTCGCGCTGTGCGACGGCGAACACGCATTGCCGCTGGCGACCGCGCAGGACCACAAGCGCGCCTTCGACGGTGACCGGGGCCCGAACACCGGCGGCATGGGGGCCTATTCGCCCGCGCCGGTGCTGACGGACGCGATCTGCACGCAAGTGATGGAGCAGATGATCATTCCGACGCTGCGCGCGCTCGCCGCCATGGGCTCGCCCTACAAGGGCGTGCTCTATGCCGGCGTGATGGTGACGAAGGACGGCCCGAAACTGGTCGAGTACAACGCCCGCTTCGGCGACCCGGAATGCCAGGTGCTGATGCTGCGGATGATGTCGGACATCGTGCCGGCGCTGATCGCCTGCGCCGACGGGCAACTAAAGAACTTCAGCCTGCGCTGGTTCGACGACGTCGCGTTGACGGTGATCATGGCGACCAAGGGTTATCCCGGCGACTACGGCAAGGGTTTTGTCATTGAAGGCCTCGACGAGGCCGCCAAGGTCGAGGGCGTCGAGATTTTTCACGCCGGCACCAGGGCCGACGACGGAAAGATTCTCAGCAATGGCGGGCGTGTGCTGAACGTCTGCGCGAGCGGCAAGACGGTCACCGAGGCGCAGCAGCGCGCCTATGCCGCGGTCGACAGGATCAAATGGCCGGAAGGTTTTTGCCGCCGCGACATCGGCTGGCAGGCGGTGGCTAGGGAGAAGGCGAGAAGCTAGCGTTCAGACTCCCGCCTCATAGCGTCATTGCGAGGAGCGCTTGCGACGAAGCGCAAGGAAAGAATGGATTGCTTCGCGGAGCCTGTCATCGGGCGCGCATTCGCGCGACCCGTTGGCTCGCAATGACGAGGATACACCGGTTGTCATGCGCGGGCTTGACCCGCGCATCCATCTTCTTCGCAAGACGAAGGGGATGGATTGCCGGGTCAAGCCCGGCAATGACACCTTTTTTCAGAGTAAATCCCCGCCCGCGGCGCTTGCCGTCGTTCCGTGCTCCTTGAACGCCTTGATGACGTTCTTGCCGATCTTCCACTTGTGCACCTCGTCGGGGCCGTCGACCAGCCGCTGCGAGCGCACCTGGGTGTACCACTTCGCCAGCGGCGTATCCTGGCTGAATCCGAGCGCGCCGTGCAGCTGGATCGCGGTGTCGATCACCTTGTGCACCATGTGGGCATGGAAGATCTTGGCGATCGAGTTTTCCTGCCTGATGTCGAGGCCCTTTTCCGCCTTGTAGGCGATGTGCAGCAGCATCAGCCGGCCGATATAGAGTTCGCTGGCGCAATCGGCCAGCATGAACTGCACGCCCTGGCGGTCGGACAGCAGCGAGCCGAAGGTCGAGCGCTGGGTGATATGGGCCACCGCCATGTCGAGCGCGCGCTGCGCCTTGGCGACGTTGTGCATGCCATGGCGCAGCCGGCCGTAGGCGAGGCGGTGCTGGCCCATGTTGAAGCCGTTGCCTTCGCCGCCGAGCAGATTGTCGGCCGGCACCTTCAGATCCCTGATCTCGATCTCGGAGTGGCCGCCGTGCAGGATATCGTCGTGCGGACCCTCGATCGCCATGTTGGCGACGTTGCGCTTGATGATGTAGCCGGGGTTCGGCAGTTCGACGATGAAAGTCGAATGCTGCTTGTGGCGCGGCGCGTTCGGATCGGTCCGCGCCACCACCAGCGCCATGTCGGCGACGCTGGCGGACGACGAAAACCATTTTTCGCCGTTGAGGATGTAGTTCTCGTTGCCGTCCTTCACGGCGGACGTCTGCATGCCCGTGGCGTCGGCGCCGGCCGCCTTCTCGGTCATCGAGAAGCAGATGCGCTTGTCGCCGTTGAGCAGGGGCTTAAGGAACTTTTCCTTCTGGTACTGGGTGCCGTGGGCGAGGATCGTCATCATCGAGGCGTCGTCGGGCCCCTGGGTGTTCATCGAGAGCGCGCCGAGCATGCTCTCGCCGAGCTCCATCTGCACCAGTGCGTTGGCGAGCGGGCCGAGGCCCATGCCGCCATATTCCTTCGGCACCCACGGACACCACAGGCCCTGCGCGCGCGCCTTCTTGCGCAGCGGACCCAGCACCTCGGCGAGCGGCTTGGTGTCGAGTTCCTTTTCCGCGGGAATGCACTCGTCATGCACCCATTTGCGGACCTTCTCGCGGATCGCCTTGGCTTCGGCCGGAATTTCGAAATCGATCGACATGACATTTCCTCGTGCTGTTTATTGTTGGTCGTGCTTGGCCGATGGCATATATCCGCCACGCGCCAGCGGCAACGGCAAACAATGTTTGAAGCAAGGCCGCCGCAGCGAAGGAGTGCCACCCGCATGCCCGATCTCGCCGATTTGTTTCCCGGTTATTCCGCCGAATGGATCAACACAAGGTCGGGCCGCATCTTCGCCCGCGTCGGCGGCAAGGGGCCGCCGCTGTTGTTGCTGCACGGTTTCTCCGAGACGCACGTGATGTGGCACCGCGTCGCGCCGCAGCTGGCGGAACAATTCACGCTGATCATCGCCGACCTGCCGGGCTACGGCTGGTCCGACATGCCCGAAAGCGACAGCGCACACACGCCCTACACCAAGCGCGCGATGGCTAACACCATCATCGATGCGATGGAACGGCTTGGTCATGTGCATTTCGCACTGGCCGGCCACGACCGCGGTGGCCGCGTCGCCTACCGGCTCGCGCTCGATCATCCCGGCCGGCTCTCAAAACTGGCGGTGCTCGATATTCTGCCGACCCTCGACTACTGGGAGCGGATCAACCGGCTCTATGCGCTGAAGATCTATCACTGGACCTTCCTGGCGCAGCCGTTCCCGCTGCCGGAAACCCTGATCGGAACCAATCCGGACTTCTTCCTCAAGCAGAAGATGGCGAGCCAGACCAAATCTGGAGATCTCGACGCGATCGATCCGCGCGCGCTGGCGCATTACCTCGCGCCATTCCGCGATCCCTCGCGGCTGCACGCGATGTGCGAGGATTACCGCGCCGGCGCCTATGCCGATTTCGATATCGACAAGGCCGATCGCGACGCGGGCAACAAGATCACCATCCCGATGCTGGCGCTGTGGGGCGATGCCGGCGTTGCAAGTGCTGCGGCGACGCCGCTGGACACCTGGAAGAACTGGGCGACCAACGTGCGGGGCGCGCCGGTCGACAGCGGGCATTTTTTGACGGAGGAGAATCCGGACGTGACGGCGAAGCTGTTGAAGGAGTTTTTCCTTAGAGATTGATTGGATGCAAGGCCGCGCCTCACAAAAGGTCGTCATCCCCGCGCAGGCGGGGATCCAGTACGCCGCGGCCTATCGACTCCATCGCTGGTGTCTCTGGGATATTGGATCATCCGTATGCGCGGATGATGACAGCGGAGGTTGTTGGCCCGCCGCGCGCCCCACTACCTCCGCACCTTGAAAAAATCCTTCAGCAGCGTCGCCGCCTCGGTCTCGCCGACCGCCCCATAGACCTCCGGCACGTGATGGCAGGTCGGCGACGCAAAGAACCGCACGCCTGACTCCACCGCGCCGCCCTTGGGATCGGACGCGCCGTAATACAGTCGCCGGATCCGCGCCAGCGAGATCGCGCCGGCGCACATCGTGCACGGCTCCAGCGTGACGTAGAGGTCGCAATCGACCAATCGCTCGGTGCCGATGACCTCAGCCGCCTGCCGCAGCGCCAGGATTTCGGCGTGCGCGGTCGGATCGCGGTCGGTCAGGGTGCGGTTGTGGGCGGTGGCGATCACCTCGTAACCCCGCACAATCACACATCCGATCGGGACTTCCCCGGCTTTTCCGGCGTTTTTGGCCGTTTTCAGCGCCAAATCCATGAAAGAAGGAGCGGTCATGCCTCGTATCATCGGAAGAAACCTGCTATGAGAACCGCATTCAGCAAAAGTGGATGCCGGTTTTGCGTGACAATGCGCCTTGAGCCAAGCGCGCGCGCGTTATCGCTATGACAGCCCGTCCACATCCGTCTGACCGCATTTCATTGAATACGAGAGACCATTCATGCCCCGCGATAACGACAAAAACAACGATTCCCGCGGCCGGCGCGATCGCCCTTCCGGCGGCAAGGGCCGCTCCGGCGCCGCCCGCGGACCCGAGAAGAAATTCGCCAAGCGCGGCTTTGCCGGCAAGAGCGATGGCGCCAAGGACGGCTTCAAGCCCGAGGGCGAGCGGCGGCCCTATGCCGGCAAACCCGACGGCGCCAAATCCTACGGCAAGAAACCCTATTCGGGCCCGGGCAAGCCCTATGCCGGCAAGCGCGAAGGTCCGCCGCCGCGCCGCGACGGCGATGTGCCGCGTCCCCGAGGCGATCGGCCGTTTGGCGATCGTCCTCAGCGTTTCAACCGGGATGATCGCGCCGGCGGCGGCGAGAAGCGTCCCTACACGCCGCGCGGTGATCGTCCCAACTTCAGCTCCCGCGGTGATGGGGAAAAACGCCCCTACACCCCGCGCGGAGATCGTGGCGATCGTGGCGATGCCCGTCCGGCCGCGCGTTTTCAGGATCGCAAGTTCGGCGACAAGAAGCCTTACGCGCCACGAGAAGGTGGCGGCGAGAAACGCCCCTATACGCCGCGCGGTGACCGGCCGCAGGGTGATCGCCCCTACAGCGGGCGGCCGTCGCGCGACGGCGACCGGCCGCGCGGCGATCGTCCCGAACGGAAGTTCGGTGGCGACAAGAAGTTTTCTTCCCGCGGCGCACCCGACCGGGGACCGCGCAAGGACTTTGGCAGCCGGCCCGATCGTGGTCCGGATCGCGGCGAGTCCAAGCCGTGGCAGAAGCGCGATGCGTCGTCGCCCGACCATGCCGGCCGAAACTCGCGTCCGTCCCGTGACGGTGCGCGCAGTTTCGACAAGCCCCGTTTCGACAAGCCCCGGGACGAGCGCGGTGGCGCCGAGCGTCCGCGGTTTTCGTGCCCGCGCGAGGACCGTCCCCATGGTGATCGTCCGCAGGGCGATCATCCCCGTGGCGATCGGCCTTTTGCCGATCGTCCACAGCGGGAGCGCCCGAAATTCGACCGGCCCCGCGAAGGCCGCGAGGATCGTCCGAAATTCAGTCGCCCCCGCGAGGGCGGCAGCTCCTGGCAGGAGCATCCGCGCAACGAAGCTCCAGGAGAGCGCCCGCGCCGCGACAATGAGGACGACAGCAAGGTCTTCACAAAGCGCCCGGCGTTCGGCGGTCGCGGCGAATACCGCGAGCGCAAGCCCGAATTCGAGAAGCGCGCCGCGCGTCCGCCGCGCGAGAAGAAATCCGGCGAGCGCATCGCCAAGGTGCTGTCGCGCGCCGGCCTTGCCTCGCGCCGCGACGCCGAGGAATGGGTCGTGCAGGGCCGCGTCAGCGTCAACGGCCGCGTCATCAATTCGCCGGCGCTCGACGTCACCGAGAATGACGTCATCACCATCGACGGCAAGCCGTTGCCGCCGCGCGAGCGCACCCGCCTGTTCATGTTCCACAAGCCGCGCGGCCTGATGACCACCCATGCCGATCCGGAAGGCAGGCCGACGGTGTTCGACAATCTGCCCGAGGGCCTGCCGCGGCTGATCTCGATCGGCCGGCTCGATT
>JAUXWH010000150.1 GCA_030681365.1 Bradyrhizobium sp. | reverse complement strand
GCGCCCAGACGGCCGGTGTCTGGGGCTGGACCGACCGGCCGGGCACGCTGGCGCATTGGCCCGGCGGCATCGTCGTCAGTTTCCCCAAGAGCAAGACCGTTAACGGCACCATCGTGATGGCCCCCGGCGACATCAACCTCACCTTCAAGCGCTATCTGGCGACGCCAATCAAGATGACGCTGAAAGACGATTACGTCACCGACCTCGAAGGCGAGGGCGCGGACGCCGCGATGATGCGGTCCTATCTCGCGGCCTGGGGCGACCGCGAGGCCTATGCGGTGTCGCATGTCGGCTGGGGCATGAACCCGGGCGCGCGCTACGAGGCGCTGACCATGTACGACAAGAACGACACCAACGGCACCGAGCTGCGCGCCGTGTCCGGGAACTTCCTGTTCTCCACCGGCGCCAACGAGTTCGCTGGGCGTTACACGTCAGGACATTTCGATTTGCCGATGATGGGCACGACGATCGAACTCGACGGCGTCGCCGTGGTGAAGGAAGGCGTGCTGCAGGACGTGTTCGGGTAGGTTGCATCGGTCGCCACCGTCATCCTGAGGTGAGAGCCGACTTAGGCGAGCCTCGAAGGATGGATGCTAGGATGGTGTCTGCGGCCATCCTTCGAGGCTCGCCTAAGAGGCTCGCACCTCAGGATGACGGCGAAGTTACTCCCGGTCCAGCACCGGCGGTCGCGCCAGCCCAAAATGTCGGAGCAACTCGACCATTTCCGCAAGGCGCTTCTCGCGATACGCATCCACGTCCATCCCGGAATAATCGAGAAACCCCGCGCCGGTGCGCATGCCGATGCGGCCGTCGCGCATGTTGCTGGCGATCACGTCGGGTGCGCGGTAACGGTCGCTGTGCAGCGCGCCTTCGAGATAGCGGCTGGCGTAATAGAGAATGTCGCCGCCGCCCCAGTCGATGAATTCCAAAAGGCCCAACACCGCGTAGCGGAAACCAAAGCCGTAGCGGATCGCCTTGTCGATGTCCTCGGCGCTGGCGACGCCTTCCTCCACCATCCGCGCGGCCTCGTTCATCGCCAGCGCCTGGATCCGCGGCACAATGAAGCCGGGCGTCGCGGCGCACACCACCGGCACCTTGCCGATACCCTCGAGCAGGGCCTTCACCCGCGCGATGACATCGGGATCGGTCGCAGCGCCCGGCGAGATCTCGACCAGCGGAATCAGATAGGCCGGGTTGAGCCAGTGCACGTTGAGAAAACGCTTGGGATTCTCGACCGCGCCTGCGAGATCGTCGACCAGAATGGTCGACGTGGTCGAGGCAATGACGATATCCGGCCCGACGCATTTGGAAGCCGCCGCCAGCACCTCGCGCTTGAGGTCGACCACCTCGGGCACGCCTTCGAACACAAGGCCCGCGCCGGCCAGGGCTGTAGCCGAGTCGTGCGCCGGCGCCACGGAGACCCGCGCGAGGATGGCCTCGGCGTCATTGCTATCAAGCATGCCGAACCGCGTGAGGCTGGCCAGCGTCTTGCCGACCTCGCCGAGCGCCTCAGCTTCGAGTTTCAAAAATTGTTCGACCGAACGCGCCTTGACGTCGATCATGACGACCGCGTGGCCGGCATAGGCGAACGCCACCGCGATGCCGCGGCCCATGCGGCCGGCGCCGAGACAGGTGATCATGGGGCGGGCAGCGGTCATGCTCAAAATCCTTCGCGCAGCAGCGTCTGCAACTCGTCGCGATCGAGATGGCCGAGACCGAGGGAAGCCAGCGTGCGTCCGCCCTCCAGGAAATCCTCGCCGCAGATGGCGCCGCCGATGGCGAGAAACGAAAATGCCAGCGGCGTCGCCACCCCCACCAGTTCGGCGACGGAGACGAGCAGCGACAGGCCGAGCCGCAGATCCTCCCGCATGTAGCGGTGTTCGGTGAGCACGATCCGCTCGCGCCAGTCGCCGGAATCGGTCAGGCGGTCATGCGAGCCGCGGCCATACATCCACTGCTCGCCTTCGCTGGCATAATGATGCGCCAGCGGAAAATGCGGCCCGCCATAACCGAGGCCTTCGCGCACCGCGATGCGTTCGGCGTCGAGCGCATCGGTGACGCGGCGGATGGCGGCCTGTGTGCCCTCCTTGTGGATGTCCCATCTTTCAAAATGCTCGATCGGGCCGGCATTCATCACGATCAGCGGCGGATGAATGATCGGGCCGGCATTCATCAGCGCGCCCGACAGCGCATCGCCGCAGGGCTCGATCACGCCGGGAAAGGCGCGGCCGATCACGTCGAGCGCATGAGGCGAGGTATCGAGCGGGAAGACGCCGACCGGCAGCCGCTTGGCGCGGATGGTGATGGCGACCTCGAACGCACCGTGTTTGCGGGTCAGCCATGGCAGCGTGCCGGTCTCGGCAAAGCTGGCGCGCGCGCGATTGCCGGCGTCGTGTGCCGTCCTGGCAAAGATCATCGAGCCGAAGGTGGCCGGCGGCAGGAACACGACCTGGCCGTCGGTCAGATGCGGCGCGAGCAACCGCGCGATATCGGGCTGGGCAAAGGCCGGGGCAGGACAAAGGATCAGTTCTGCGCCGCCGACGGCTTCGGCGATGTCGGACGTCACCAGCGCCAGCTGTACATCGTGCCGGCCATTGCTGTCCTTGACGGCGATGCGGGAGCCCGCCGCGCGATGCTGCGCCACCAGTTCCGCATCGCGCCGCCACAGCCTGACATCATGGCCCTGCAAGGCAAAATCGCCGGCGGCCGCGAAGGAGCCATTGCCGCCGCCGAGCACCGCGATGCGCATGGAAACGCTCCTATCTATCGTCATGGCCGGGACAAGCCCGGCCATGACGGTGTTGTTGAGAGTTCACGATTCTCTTTTCTCCGCAAGCCGGCGCAACATGAAATGCTGAACCTTGCCCAACGCGGTGCGCGGCAGGTCGTCCACGAATACGATATCGCGCGGCACCTTGAAGCGGGCGAGCTGGGTCAGCACATGCGCCTTCAGATCTTCAACCTCGACCGAACAGCCGGCCCGCCGGATCACATAGGCCACCGGCACCTCGTCCCATTTGACGTCGGGCCGGCCGATCACGCCGCATTCGACGACATCGGGATGCTCCAGCAGCACGCGCTCGACTTCCGCCGGATAGACATTCTCGCCGCCGGAAATGATCAGGTTCTTCTTGCGGTCATGCACGAAGAAATAGCCGTCGGCATCGCGCAGCCCGATATCGCCGGTGCGGTACCAGCCGTCGTGCAGCGCCTCGCGCGTGGCCTGCTGGTTGCCCCAATACTCGTAGAACACGTTGGGGCCGCGCACCGCGATTTCTCCGGGCGTACCCGGCGGCAGTTCGGCGCCGCGGTCATCAATGATGGTGGCCTCACAGCACAGGCCGGGCAGGCCGGTCGAGCCGACCCGCGAAAGGTCGCCGCCGAGCCTGGTATAGACCGCGACCGGGCAGGTCTCGGTGGAGCCATAGACCTGCAGCACCGGCACGCCGCGTGCGACCAAGCGCTCGATCAGATGCGGCGGCACGATGGTCGATCCGGTCGAGATCGCCTTCAGCGAGGACAGGTCGGCGGTGGCCCAGTCCGGATGCTCGGTCACCGCCTGGATGGTGGCGGGCACCAGCACCGTCAGGGTCGGGCGGTCGCGTTCGAAGGCGGCGAGCGTCGTGTCCGGCGCGAAGCGCGAATGGATGGTCACGGTGGCGCCGACGTGCAGCGCGGGCGTCGTCTGGATATTGAGGCCGCCGACATGGAAGAACGGCAGCACGGTGAGCACATGGTCGTCGGAGGTGAGGCCGTGCATGTGCTGGCTCATGACCCCGTTCCACAGCAACGCCTCCTGCCGCAGCACCGCGCCCTTGGGCCTTCCCGTGGTGCCGGAGGTGTAGACGATCAGCAGGGGGCAACCGAGATCGGTGTGCGGGTTGCAGCCGTCGCCGCTGGCCTGCTCCAGCAGCGCGTCGAATGCGATGCCTCGTGGCGGCGCGAAATCGAGACCCACGAGGCTGGCATCGGGCAAGCTCTCTTCCAGCGCAGGCAGAATCCCGGCAAAGGCCTGTTCGAGCACCAGCACCTTCACGGACGCGTCCGACAGGATGAACATCTGCTCGGCCACCGCGAGCCGCCAGTTCAGCGGCACCAGCATGGCACCGAGCCGCGCGCAGGCGTAGAGTAGCACCAGGTAATCCGGCCGGTTCAGGCTGAGGATCGCGACGCGGTCGCCGCGGCTGACGCCGTATTCGGCCTTCAGCGCCCGCGCGGTCTGCGCGATGTGGGTATTGAGCGCTGCATAGCTGAGCGCCTCGCCCTCGAAAATGGTCGCGGGCTTGTCCGGCGTGAACGCCGCGTTCCGTTCGATGAGATCGGAAAGGTCCATCGCGAACTAGTCGTCCGTCTCGCCGGTCTCGTACAGCGCTTCGCGGCCGATGCGGTCGAGACAGAGTTCGGCGGTCCATGGCAGCATCAGCGAGCCGCAGCGGCTGTCGCGATAGATCCGCTCCAGCGCCAGCGACCTCAGCATCGCCTGGCCGCCACAGGTGCGGATCGCCAGCGTCGCGATCTCGTTGGCGCCTTCCATCACGGAATATTGCGCGGCGTAAGCACGCAGCACCTGTTCCTTGCCCGGATTGGGGCCTGCTTCGGTAACCGCCTGAAACCCGATCGCCTTGATCTGCTCGAGCTTGATCTGCATCTGCGCCACCGCGATCTGCTTGGTCGGATACATCCGGCGCTTGACCGGCGGTGTGCCCGGCATCTCGCCGCGCAGATAGCATACGGTGAAATCGTAGGCGGCTTGCGCCAGCCCCATATAGGTCGGCGACAGCGTCAGGAACATGTGCGGCCAGCGCATCG
>JAUXWH010000131.1 GCA_030681365.1 Bradyrhizobium sp. | reverse complement strand
CATCGCGCCCGACGGCTCGTAGCGATGCACCACGCCAAATTCGGCGAGACGCAGCGGCAGGTCGCGATAGCTCTTCAGGCCGTGCTTGAAGATCTGCACATGGCCCGGACAGTTCATCGGCTTCAGCGCGAACCAGCGCTTGTCCTCGGCCTCGTCGCCGGCGGATTGCGCCGCGAACATGTTCTCGCGGTACCAGTCCCAGTGCCCCGAGGTTTCCCACAGCGACTTGTCGAGTATCTGCGGCGCGTTGACCTCGCTGTAGTCGCCGGTCAGCCGCCGTCGCATATAGGCGATCAGCGCCTGGAAAATGGTCCAGCCCTTGGCGTGCCAGAACACCACGCCGGGACCTTCTTCCTGGAAGTGAAACAGATCGAGCTCGCGGCCGAGCTTTCGGTGGTCGCGCTTCTCGGCTTCCTCGATCTGCTTCAGGTAGGCGTCGAGGTCTTCCTGCTTCGCGAACGCCGTGCCGTAGATCCGCGTCAGCATCGGATTGTTGCTGTCACCGCGCCAGTAGGCGCCCGCGACCTTCATCAGCTTGAAGGCGTTGCCGATCTTGCCGGTCGAGGTCATGTGCGGGCCGCGGCACAGGTCGAACCAGTCGCCCTGGTAGTAGATCTTGATCGGCTCATTGCCGGGAATGGCGTCGACCAGTTCGACCTTGAAGGCCTCGCCCTTGTCGCGGAACACCTGCTTCGTCTTTTCGCGGTCCCACACATCCTTGGTGAAGGGTTTGTCGCGCGCGATGATTTCGCGCATCTTCTTCTCGATAGCGGCGAAGTCTTCCGGCGTGAACGGCTCGTTGCGGAAGAAGTCGTAGTAAAAACCGTTCTCGATCACCGGACCGATCGTGACCTGGGTGCCGGGCCACAGCGTCTGCACCGCTTCGGCCAGCACGTGCGCCGCGTCATGTCGGATCAGCTCCAGCGCGCGGGCGTCGTCGCGGGCGATGAATTCGATTTTGGCATCATGGTCGATCGGGTCGCCGAGGTCGGTGACCACGCCATCGAGCGCCATCGCCACCGTGCGTTTGGCGAGCGACGGCGAGATGCCCTTGGCGATGTCGAGGCCGGTGATGCTTTTGGGGAATTCGCGCCTGGCGCCGTCGGGGAAGGTGAGGGCGATTTTCACCTCGGGCTCCACCGGCTTGAGGTTCGTGAGGCTGAACTGGAATCCTGAGGCGGGCTTGTTCTTGTCGTCGGGCATTGGTGTCTCCTGTGGCTCACTCCTGCGAACGAGCGCAGGTAAGCGGAAGCAGCGGTATAGCAGGGGATTCGGGCTGGGCAAGCGGGTTTACCCGCGTGCTCTCAGCCGTCCCGAACATCGCCGACGTGCATCAGCATGCAGACCCGCCTGCCGGCGTTGACGTTCAGCGCCTTTCGCCGTTCGCGCCCTGCCGGGGCTATGCGCAAAGTGGGACGGTCAAGAGCCGGCTGACGAACAACATAATTTGCTTCTGTTCTTTCATTCCGCGCGTCCGTGGCCTACATGCACTTGCATGAAAAATCCGGCAGCCGACGGCCATGTCCACCGCCGCTTCGCGCCCACCGCCCTGATGCTCGGCAATATCGTCACCGGGTGCTCGGTGCTGGCGCCGGCGGGCATGCTGGGCGAATTGTCGTCGGGGCTCGGCGTCTCGATCCGCGACGCGGGTCTCCTGATTACCTTCGGCGCGATCATGCTGTGCGTCGGTTCGCCGGTTACGGCGTGGCTGACCGGCCGGATCGAGCGCCGCACGTTGCTGACGGCGACGCTGGCAGTCCTTGCGCTCGGCAATGCCGCCTCGGCGTTTGCGCCGGACTATGCGAGCCTGCTCGCCATTCGTCTCATCATGCTGGCAGTCGGCGCGCTCTACACGCCGCAGGCCGCCGGCACCGCCGCCCTTATCGTGCCTCCGGAGAAGCGCGGCAGCACCATCGCCTATATCTTTCTCGGATGGTCGCTGGCCGCGGCGATCGGCCTGCCGTTGATCGCCCTGATCGCCAGCCGCTATGGCTGGCGCGCGGTATATGGCGGTATCGGCGCGATCGGCTGTATCAGTTTCCTGCTGCTGGCGTGGCGGCTGCCGCGTGGACTGACCGGCACGCCGGTGGATCTCAAGACATGGGCCGATGTCGGGCGTAACCGGCTGATCATGCTGCTGCTGTTGATCACGACGCTGCAAATGTCCGGCCAGTTCGTGGTGTTCACCTTCATGGGGCCGCTGCTGACCAGGCTGACGCAGGCCGATGCTGATAGTATCGGGCTGGTATTCCTGCTCTATGGCGCGTGCGGCTTCATCGGAATCGCGTTCGCCACCCGCATCGTCGATTCCTGGGGGGCCTATAAATCCTCCCTGCTGTTCATGGCCCTGATACTGACGGGGATATCAGGATGGGCGCTCAGCGCCGGCATCTACCCGCTGATGGCCTGCTCGGTCGCAATCTGGGGACTGGGCTTCGCCTCGACCAACTCGATGCAGCAGGTGCGGCTGGTCGGCGCCGCCCCGGCGCTGGCCTCGGCGTCGGTATCGCTCAATACCTCGGTGCTCTACATCGGGCAGGCCGTCGGCTCGGCGATCGGCGGCGTGCTCTATGCGGGTGGTTGGCTGCACGGTTCCGGCCATGTGGCGGCGGGCTTCGTCGCGCTGGCGCTGCTGACGCTGATGCTGACCAGGCCGCCCGATGCGCCGAAGAAGTAAGGTGCGAGTTCCAGGAGCCGCTATCGTGACAAAATCGGTCCCGCATGCTCTTGTCGCTCGGGGAATTGAGGATTTTTTCCTTGTGAACAAATGAAAAAAATGTTCGCCAATAAGCCTCAATCCCGGGGAATTTTGCCAAAGGATATTTTGCCAAGGGCTGTTTTCCGATACCAGTCTGGGCATGCAAAGGGGTGCGTTGCCTATGTCAGGCAAAAGGGGTGAAGTGACATGAGAAAAGTACTGACGCTGGTCTTGGTCCTTTGTTCGCCCGCTGCCTTTGCGCAAGACAAGCCGCCGCCGACGGTGGGCGGCAAGCCGCTGCTCCAGATCAAGCCGAAGGAGCCGAAGGCTAAGCCGCAGCCGATCCCGGTAAGAATGCAGGCCTGTCTCGAAATCGACGATGAAACCAAGGAGCGGCTGGATTGTTTCGACGCCATCTTCCCGCCCAAGCCGAAGGCCCGGGTGCCCGCGCCGAAAGCCGTCACCGACTGCACCGCCTTCAAGGAGGAAGACGGCCGGTTGAAATGCTTCAACAGTTTCGCGGAGAAGCTTCCCAAGGCGCCGAAGTGACGCGAACTGGCGGCTTCAGTCGCCGATCCGCGTCAGGATCGCCTTGAAGGCGACGCCGGGCAATTGCAGCGCGCTGCCTTCGAAGTCGACCATGTTGTGGCGGCACCGTATGGCGGTGGCCAGTGCCGGACAATCCCGCGCATCGAAAATGATGCGGCCATCAACACCGCATTTTGAGCAGCGGCAGGTCGAGGGGATGCGGGAGCGTCAGCGCCTCGCCGTTGACGACGCACCAGCCGCCACCCGCGTCAGCGCGGGTGTTGCCGCCATCTTGACCAGCATGTCCTTGATGGGGTGGTCGGTCCAGGCGCGGGTGACGTAATCGCGATGCGTCACGCCCTCGGGCGTCTCGAGGAAAACCACGCTGCCGGGCCGCAAGGGTCCGTCCATATCCTCCGAAATCGCGATGTTCTTTTCCTTCAGCATCGCGATCAGTTCCTTTTCGTGCCGCCGGGTGGAACGGGTATAGGCGCTGACGAAGAAGCCGGTGCGGTTGTTGACGATCCAGGATGCGAACTTGTCGAGTTCGCCATACACCGCGTCGAGCAGGAACACGCCGCGCACGCGATTGCCGAGGCCGCCGACCTCCAGGCTCCACGCCGCCGGCATGAAGCCGCCGCTGTAGCCGACGATGATGACGGGCATGCTGGCGAAGGTTTTGGCTGAGCTGGGATCGCCGTAGAGCCGGGCGAGATGATCGGCCGACTCCGCGACAAAACGCTTGAGGCCGCCGGGCTGCCAGAACTTGCCGGCGCTGGAATCGGCGGCGTCGACCGCGAGTTGCGGCGCCAGGAGCACGGCATTGACGCCGGAGTCCGAAATCTGCCGCGGCACCAGCTGACGGTCGCGCACGTCGCGTTCCAGCGTCGCGCCGTTGCCGTGGAAGAACACCACGATGACGCCCGGCTTGCCGGCGTCGAAATGCTCCGGCACATGCATCAGCGTGCGGTTGTCGCTGTAGGTTTCGTCCTGCCAGAAGACCCGGCCGCGATTGCTGCGATGGCCGCGGCGCTCGCCTTGGGAAATGTTCAGGAACGGCTCGTCGGTGCGTGGATTGTTGCCGAGATAGGGAAAGGCCGAGGATTTTAGTCCGACCAGCATGGTCTGCTCTTCGCGGGCCGGTCGCCGATAGGGCACCGTCGGCGCCAGCGACGCCACGCGATAGGGCGCGGGCGCGGCCTGTACGCTGCGCTCGCGGGCGGCGGCGGGCGGTTGCCGCGACGCCAGGCTCTCGCTGGTCTCCGGGAAGCGATCCCGGAAGGTCGGCGCCGGAAACCGGTCTTCGAAAGTATCCGCCGCCGAGGCATTGGTATTTGTATGGGCATTGGCGGCGAGCATTCCGGCGCTCGGCGCCTTGCCGCACTGAACCAGCAGGAATGACAGCGGAACGAACGCCAGGAGGAGGGCAATCCAGCGCCATCGATACGCGTCAGGTGAAATCACACCCTGTGAAATCACATCCTGTGAAATCGCTTGGCCCGCGCGATCATGCCGTTTCGGATCCGCCCCGACCATCCACCCACTTGCCCCAATATCCGCCTGTCTTTGGCGTATTCCGTTCGCGTTGAGGTGACGTTAAGCTTCCGGGGCAATTCCCCCACTCCCAGACGCCCCAAAAGAACACGAAATCGTGTCGCGATTGTGGGGCGGTATCCGCTCTGCGCACGGCCACGGGCTGCGGACGGTGAGATGTCGCCACAGGTGCTCAAATACCGATTTTACTGCATGTTTTAACCATTGTTAACCCTGCTTGAATTGACGGGGGGCAGCCTGCACGATGAAAAATCAAGGGCGGCTGGGCCAGGGGCGTGGACCGACATGGCGGCATCAGAGACGGGAAGCGCGGCTTTGCCTGGCCGGCTGCCCGCTGGCGGTTCGAGCGTTTCGGTCCTTGTGGCGACCGCCATCGTGGTGGCCGACATGGTCGGCGTCGGGGTCTTCACCAGCCTCGGCTTTCAGGTCAAGGACATCCCGTCGGGCTTTTCGATCCTGTTGCTATGGGTGGTCGGTGGCGTCGTGGCGCTGTGCGGGGTGTTTGCCTACAGCGAACTCGGCGCGATGTTTCCGCGCTCCAGCGGTGAATACAACTTCCTGACCCGGGCCTATCACCCGGCGTTCGGATTTGTCGCGGGCTGGGTCTCGGCGACGATCGGTTTCGCGGCCCCGGTAGCGCTGGCTGCGATGGCATTCGGCGAATACGGCAAATCGGTGCTGCCGGACGCCCCGCCGCTGGCGCTTGCCCTCGGCGTGGTCTGGCTGGTGTCGCTGGTGCAACTCGGCGGGGTCAAACATTCCAGCACCTTTCAATTGATCGCGACCATCCTGAAAGTGGTGCTGATCGTCGCGTTCCTGGTGGCGGGATTTGTCATCGGCACGCCGCAGCCGGTGTCGTTCACGCCCTCGGTCTCCGACTTCTCCCACATCGCCAGTGCGCCGTTCGCGATCGGCCTCGTATTCGTGATGTATTCGTTCTCGGGCTGGAACGCTGCGACCTACATCATCGGCGAGATGCGCAACCCCGAGCAGAACCTGCCGCGCGCAATGCTGGCGGGGACGTTGATCGTGCTGGTGCTGTATGTCGCGCTGAATGCGGTCTTCCTCTATACCGCGCCGGCAGGCGAACTGGCCGGGCAACTCGATGTCGCCCGCATCTCCGGCAACCACATCTTCGGCGAGCTCGGCGGGCGGATCGTCGGCGCCATGATCTGTATCGGACTGATATCCTCGATCAGCGCGATGATGTGGATCGGCCCGCGCGTGATGATGACGATGGGCGAGGACATTCCGTCGTTGCGGGTGTTCGCGCGCAAATCGACCCAGGGAGCGCCAGCCTGGGCGATCCTGCTCCAGCTCGCGATCGCCAGCCTGATGCTGTTCACCCGCAGCTTCGAGGCCGTGCTCGACCTCATCCAGTTCAGCCTGTTGTTCTGCTCGTTCTTCACCGTGCTCGGCGTTATCAAGCTGCGCATCACCCGGCCCGATTTGCCGCGGCCCTACCGGGCCTGGGGATACCCGGTCACGCCACTGGTTTTCCTGCTCGTGACCGGCTTCATGATGTATTATCTCTTGACGGAACGGCCGCTGCAGTCGTTCCTGGGTGTCTTGATCATGGTTTCGGGCCTGGTGATTTACGCCGTTTTCCGCAAGCGGGCCGGTCGCGGCGCCGCATCCCCGAACCGCGAGTAGCGATGCTTCAGCCCGTGAAAATAGCGGCGCTGGCTGCCGTCGTGTTGCTCGCGGCCGCGCTGCCCGCGCGCGCCGCCGATACCGTGACCGCCAATGACACCGCGCGCTTTCTCGCGGGCATGGCGCCATCGGCCGATTCCCCGCTGACGCCCTTGACCGGAACTCCCACGTGGCGGCGGCACGCCAAATTCTTCGATAACGCGTTCGCACAGCTCGAGCAGCGCCAGCTTTCGAAAATCCGCAACTGGACCGAGACCAATCTGGCGGCGCCGCGGCCGACCATGTTCTACATGTTCAGCGGGCCGGACTTCCTCTACGCGGACGCGTTCTATTCGAAGGCTTCGACCTATGTGCTGAGCGCGCTCGAGCCGGTCGGCTCGGTGCCTGACCTGACGCGATTGTCGTCCGGCGGCATCGGGTCAGCGCTGTACAATATCGAGCGGTCGCTCGGCTCCATCCTGAGCTTCAGCTTCTTCATCACCAAGCAGATGAAGACCGATCTGAAGGCTGGCCAGCTCTCGGGCACCCTGCCGATCCTCTATGTTTTTCTGGCGCGGTCGGGAAAAACCATCCGCGACGTCAGCCCGATCGCGCTCGACGACAAGGGGGCTGCGTATTTCGCCAACGAGAATCCGGGCCCCAACGCGACGCGGGGCGTCCGCATCCTGTTCGCCGGCAGCGATGGCGCGGAGAAGACGCTGTATTATTTCTCGACCGATCTGTCGAACTCTGGCGTCAGGGTCTCCGGCTTTCTGAAGTTCTGCGCGACGCTGGCGCCCGGTAACAGCCTGCTCAAGAGCGCGTCCTATCTCCTGCACTCCGGCAACTTCACCACCGTTCGCGACTTCATCCTCGCCAACTCAGCCACCATCATCCAGGATGATTCCGGCGTGCCGCTGGCCCATTACGATCGCAAGCAATGGCGGTTCTTTCCGTTCGGCCGCTATGCCGGCCCGATCGACGAATTCCCCGGCAGATACCAGCCGGCCTATGCGGATCTGTTCAGGCGCAGCCAGCCGATGGATTTCGGTATCGGCTATCGCTGGCGCACGCATGAATCCAACCTGCTGCTGTCGGTCAAGCTGCCCCCGGACGGTTCAGGCAGCGCCGACGCCATGCCATCGGCCGAGGAGCGTCCACGGCCGCGGCCGCGCGCCAGGCGAGCGCCGCGACCACCGGAACCGATTCCACCGCCCAGGGGGTTGTGGTTTCGCTGAAGGTCAGTCGGAGCCGAAGCTGTCCCGCTTGTCAGTTCGGTAAAAGGTCTCCGTTCTCATCCACGCGACTCAGACGACGCGCGGGAGACCGGCGCCGGCCGCATGATCGATCACGTAGAGCCAGCAACCGTCCGGCTGCCGGCGGACAAGTTCGGCGGAGCTGCCGGACGCCACGGTCACACCGTCGGTGACGAGTTCCCAATCGGCTCGAAGCAGGGCGAGATCGCCGTGCTCGATGCAGAAGTTGTTCCTCGACGTCATGATTCCCGGTGCCTCCAGGAACTGCTCGAGTTCTCGTGCGATGGCTGCAAGACCTGTCAGGCTCTTTTCGCTTCCGTCCACTC
Organism: Bradyrhizobium sp.; assembly: GCA_030681365.1. Classification (GTDB taxonomy): domain Bacteria; phylum Pseudomonadota; class Alphaproteobacteria; order Rhizobiales; family Xanthobacteraceae; genus Bradyrhizobium. The sequence goes on along the minus strand of JAUXWH010000131.1, from coordinate 59,265 downwards.
TAAGCACCGCTCCGGGCTCGTAGAGGGCCAGAAGGTTTTCTCTATTGCGGCTGTTGAAGGCTCGCGCGAACGCCTCGTTCATCTGACGTGGTTCGATAACGCTCATGTTCATTCTCCTGGCCACTGGAGCTGTGAGAAGAAGCATGCCCGTTCAGGGCTCACCAAACGGGAAGGACTGCGCCATGACGGGAAGTGCGCTTGCAGGTGTTGGCGGTCTGGACGAGCCTCAGCCGCGCCGGCCGATCGAGTGCCCGGTTGAGGACTGGCTTGGCTTTCTGGGGCACCGTTGGAACGCTCTTATTCTGTGGCATCTGCAGGCAAGCGCGAAACGGCATGGCGAGCTTGCGATCCTTTTGCCGGGCGTGTCGGCGAAAGTACTCTCGGAGCGATTGCACGGACTTGAGATGCGGGGCCTCGTCATACGCTCGCCGATTGCGACGTTTCCGCGAAGCGTCTGCTACTCGTTGTCGACAGACGGTGAGGCGCTGGTTGCGATCCTGGACCGTCTCGAGCTTTGGTCACGCCGTCCTGGCCTGAGCCGGCCGTCGTGAGGTCGAGGCGGCCTCTCGATTGGAGGCAGCGAAGGAAATTCTACGGCGAATTGACGCCGCGCCAGCGGCCATATCGCCACGGCAGGTACCAGCGCGCGCCCGGCGGCGCCGTCGCCGGCACGTTATCGATACCCGACGTGCCCCAGGGCTGGCAGCGCAGCATCCGCGCCAGCGTCATCCAGCCGCCGGCCCACAGCCCGAAACGCTCGATCGCCTCGTCGCCATAGACCGAACAGGTCGGCAGATGGCGGCAATTGTATCCGACCAGCAGCGAAAACGTATGCCGGTAAATCCAGATCAGCGCCCGGCCGAACTGGCGCGGCAGGCGTTGCAGGGTTCCCGAACAGGCCGAACAATCTGCTGAATGTTTCATGGGCGTTTGGCTTATCGATGAGCAATGGTATGCGCGGTTCCTTTGCAGGGAACCGACCCCGGAAAGCTACGGATATGCAATTGAGTCACACCGGGCAAAATACCGCACCTATTCCGTCGCGATGCAGCAAATGTTAATAGACGCTTATGTGACGCGCGGTTAGCTTTTTCACAACGCCGGTGTGACGGAATCATTGGCGTTGAAGTGGGGCCGTTACCACCGCCTGACAGTGGGTTTTGGGGAAGGAACCAAATTGAGGCTCGTGAGGTCGTTTCGAATAGGCGACTGGGCGCTTGCCTGCGCCGCCGCCGTTTGCATCGCATTGCCTGCCATCCTGGCCGGCGATGGCGGCCCGGCACATGCCGGCGTTAGCCTCGAGGAACGCAAACAGCCAATGAAGTTCAGCTGGGTCGCCTGCGAGCCGAATTGCCGCGGCTGGGTCAGCGCGGTCGGCATCGTCACCGCGGACAGCCCCAGGGCTTTCGACGAATTCGCGCGGGGCCGCCAGCTCGCCGGCGCCACGATCGTGCTGGATTCCAGCGGCGGCTCGGTCAACGATTCCATTGCGCTCGGACGGCGATGGCGCGCTCTCGGTGCGCTGACGACCGTCGGCACCAGTGTCCAGACCCGAACCGGGCAGGGCGAGCACGGCCGCGTCGTGCCGGAAGCCTATTGCGAGTCGATGTGCGTGTTCCTGCTGCTGTCCGGCAAGACGCGTTACGTGCCTGACGGCGCGCATGTCAGGGTGCATCAGATCTGGATGGGCGACCGCGCCGACGACCCCAGGGCCGCGAGCTACACCGCGCAGGACCTGATGATCGTGGAACGCGATATCGGCCGTCTCGCCAAATACACCTTCGACATGGGCGGCACCGGCGACCTGCTGTCGCTGTCGCTGAGCGTGCCGCCGTGGGAAGATCTGCACGAATTGTCCCGGGACGAATTGCGGCTGACCAATCTGGTCACGACCGACGCGGTTGCCGAGGTGCTGCTTCCGGATACGCGCGCAACGCCGATGGCCGAGGCGGCGGTCAAGCCGATCCAGGATCGTTTTGCAAGCGAAACGGTCAGCGCCGAGAAGTCGCACCTGCAGGTTGTTCCGCCCAGGTCGACCAAGACCGCGGAAGCGACGGCGCCGACCGGCGGCGTCGCGGTGGCCGCGCCGACGCAGTAGCGGCGGGACGAAAAGCACCCTTTCGTCGAGTTCGCCCGGTCGTGGACTCCGGCCCGGGAACACGGTTAAGCTGCAGGTGGTCGCCACCTCTACTTGACTGTAAACACCATGGATGCATTCGACGAGGAACAGCAGGCATTCAACGGGAGCCCGCTGGACGACGAGAACCTTCTGAGCGGCCAGTTCTGGGGCGAACTGCGGGTCTTTCTCGCGGTGGCGAAGACCAAATCGTTCAACCGCGCCGCTGAGATCACCAACACCAGCCAGCCGAGGGTGAGCCGCCAGGTCAAGCGCCTGCAGGACCTGGTCGGCTCGCAGCTGTTCATCGCGACCGCCCGCGGGGTCAAGCTGACACAAAGGGGGGAGGCGCTGGCGCAGGCGTTATGCCGGCTGGATCACACGCTCTATTCAATCACCAGCGACCTGAGGGCGGAGACCCGCGAGGCAGAAGGCACTGTGAGCGTCAGTATCACGGACGGGCTGAATGCGCTGTTTGCTGCGCCGGCTCTCGATCGGTTTTCCGCGCAGTATCCCAAAATCCAGCTGCATCTGAAGAACCCGATCAACATCATGAGCCTGCGGGAAAACCAGACTGACATGATGATCGGCATCAGTCCGGCCGAGTCATCCGACATCCGGTTTCGAAAGCTCGGGCAGCTTCATTTCATTCCCGTCGTCGCCAAGGACTACATCCGAAAGCACGGCCTGCCGACCCGCAATAATCTGGAACAGCATCTCTTCCTGCAGTCGGAATACTACCTCGCCAAGACCGGGCTGTGGGACGGCTGGCAGCAGGCCGCGGCGCGCGGACGTATCGCGCATTACTGCGACAATTCCTTCGCCTACGGCATGCTGGTCAAGGCCGGGCAGGGAATTGGAATGCTTGGCAGCTACACGCTGGTGGAGCCTTGCTTCGTGCCGCTGGAAATCGACTTGAGGATTTCGGTTCCTCTTTACCTGATCGCGCTCACCGACCGTCTGAACGCCCGGCCGGTTCGTCTCGTATTCGACTGGCTGAGCGAGGTGTTCGGCAGCAACAATCCGTGGTTCAGCGACGAGTTCAGGTTGAACAATCCGCCGAGCGTGTACGACGCCGGTTTCAGGAAGATGTTCAATCTTGAAGGGAGTGATGAGACAAGTACGTTGCGTTGATCCGTTCCGAAATTTGCAGGTAGGTCCGGCCGGCGTCGTGGAATAGCTCGGCCAGTTCCAGGCTCACGCCCGCTTTCTCGTCGAACAGGAGCTTTTCGAACATCGCCTGGTGGATCGCGACCACCTGCTTCATATAGGTCCGGGAGAATTCCACGGCGGTGCCCATGTTTTCGTCGGGTTGCGGCTGCGCAAGATGTTCTCTGGTCGATACTGAAGCTGATTATGCGACCGCTTCGTACTCTGATGGCGCATCCCAGAAGCCCTCGGTTCGAAACAGAATGGCCGCGTCCGTGCTTGCCGAGATTGCATTGAGCGGCGGAGTGAGTTCCTTGACGAGTTCGATGTACGGCTCCGGGTGACCGTCGAAGTAGAGCGGCGCCTTGCCTTCGGCCTTCTTGAATCCGAGGATTATTCGCCACAGCCGCGCGTATTTCGGTTGGGCATGGGTGATGACCTTGTCGTATCCCTTGCGGGCGACGTGGTCGAATACGAAATACGCAAACGCTTTCAGGACATGGGTATTGCGATAAGCCTCGCGAAAGGCCGTGCGTTCGAGTTTGGCGAAGTCCTTGAACCATCGAATACGCAGGGTGCCGACGGGTTCGTCACCCGCGTAGACGATCATATGTGTGGCCTGGTAATCGTTGCCATCGAATTCGTGCCGGGCCGGGACGCCGTGCTCCTCCATGAAGCAGATGCTGCGGATGGCGTAGGCATGTAACAGCTGCTGGTATGTCGTTACGACCTCCGTGCGAATCTGATTATGACTGGAGGCGATGGTCCGCACGTTATTCTGCATAGTCCAGACTCCTGCTACCTGACGTAGTATCGACTAGAGCGCTCCGGCCGGCGCTGCGGAAGAGGGCAAAACGTGCCACCGTTCTACGCCAGCGTTGAACTGACCGAGCGTCGTAGTCCCCGGAGCTGTCGCGATCCCGCAGGCCGATTACTGGAATCGTCGGGGAATCCGCAACGAAACACCTATGGCTAGGGAAGCTCCCAGACCACTGGCCGAATGCTCCATCTACAAAACAACAGAACGAACCGGGAGATAACGTATCTAGAATTGTACTCGGTGAATCATCCTCCGAAGGTAGCAACATTCAGAAATGAAGAAAAAAGGGCGGCGGCCGAATTCCGCGGACATCCAGATCGGAGAATCCATACGCGCTCATCGACTGATCGTGGGCATGTCGCAAGGCGACCTGGGCCGCCGGCTCGGCGTCTCGTTCCAGCAGATACAGAAATATGAGAAAGGCATGAACCGGGTCGGCGCCGGGCGGCTTCCCCAGATCGCCAAGATATTCGGCATCCCGGTGGGCGCCTTGTTCGACGCCAATGCCGTTACGTCCGCCGGCGAGAGCAAGGGGTCCGCTCCGGTCAAGCTCATCCCCGACCGCAGCACACTCAAACTGTTGAACGCGTTCGGGGGCATCGCGCATGGCAAAATCCGCCATTCCCTCGTCGACCTCGTCGATGCGATCGCAAAGGCGACGACGAAGACGCCCAGATAGTGGACCGAAGCGATGACGGGCGGCCGGTTTGCCGCAGCGCGGCGGCGATAAGCGGCGTATGACAGCCGGTCGGCTCAGGCCGAAGCCGGCTGTTTCGCCCTGGCCTCGATCTGGCCGATCGCGTCAACCACGGCATCGAAGGTCAGCATGGTCGAGGCGTGCCGTGCCTTGTAGTCGCGCACCGGCTCGAGCAAAGCGATGTCGGCCCACTTGCCTTGCGGGGGGGAGCCGTTTTCCTTCAGCATTCTGCGCACGGTCTCGCGCAGTTCGCGCATTTCGTCCGCGGTCGAGCCGACCACGTGGCGCGCCATGATCGAGGACGAGGCCTGGCCTAGCGCGCAGGCCTTCACGTCATGGGCGAAGTCGGTGACGACAGGCCCGTCCATCTTGAGGTCGATCTTGACGGTGGAGCCGCACAGCTTGGAATGCGCGGTGGCGCTGGCGTCGGGGTCGGGAAGGCGGCCGATCCGGGGAATATTGCCCGCGAGTTCGATGATCCGCTTGTTGTAAATGTCGTTCAGCATAGATCGTGGCCTCGGCTTCCCGGGCGGCGACCGCCCTTGACCGCGCTTGACTGCCCTTTGACTGCCCTTGGCGGCAGCACGCTGTGGTCCTATATATGGTCGCAGACGGCGGAAATACAGTCCGGCCGTTGCATCCCCGCTGCCCGGAATGGAAACTCATCCAGCAGCGGTGGTGTTGCTATAGTGGGACTCAGGCGCCCGGCGGCCAACCGCCCCGTCTGCCCGGTGACACTCCGGTCTTGATGACCGGTCGAACGGAGTTGACATGGACGCTTTGATCAAATCCCTCCGCCCCGGCAAGCCTTCCGATGTAAAAAGCCCGGAAGTGCGCCCGGCCGAACTCGATCCTGCCGAATTTCTGGCCGCCGCCGTCCGCGCCGACCAGCCGCGTCCGTCGCGCGCCGAGGCCGAAGCGGCGGTGCAAACCCTGCTCGGCTATATCGGGGAAAACCCTGGCCGGGAGGGTCTGATCGATACGCCGCGCCGGGTGGTCGAAGCCTATGACGAACTCTATCAGGGCTATCACCAGTGTCCGGCGGAGGTGCTCGACCGCACCTTTGGCGAGACCGCGGGCTATGACGACTTCGTGCTGATCCGCGACATTGAAGTCACCTCGCAATGCGAGCATCACATGATGCCGTTCTACGGCAGGGCGCATATCGCCTATACGCCGGTCGAGCGGGTGGTGGGGCTGTCGAAGCTGGCGCGCCTGACCGACATTTTCGCGCGCCGCCTGCAGACCCAGGAGCATCTGACCGCCCAGATCGCGGCCGCGATCGATGAAGTCCTGAAACCCCGCGGCGTTGCAGTGATGATCGAAGCGGAGCATACGTGCATGTCGGTGCGTGGCGTCGCCAAGCATGGCGCAATGACGTTCACCAGCCGCTTTACCGGCATGTTCCGCGACAATCCGGCGGAGCAGGCGCGTTTCATGTCCATGGTGCGCGGGCCGCAGCGCTGACCTCGCCCAATCAATGCGAGGGCGGCCCGTGACCACATCCGCAGACAGCGACGACATCGAGGAAGGGCTGATGTTTCAGCCCAAATTCGATGCGTCGGGCCTCGTCACCTGCGTCGCCACCGACGCCGGCAGCGGCGAGGTGCTCATGGTCGCGCACATGAACGACGAGGCCCTGCGCAAGACCATCGCCAGCGGCGAAGCCTGGTACTTCAGCCGCTCCCGGAAATCGTTGTGGCGCAAGGGCGAGAGTTCCGGCCACACCCAGCGCGTGGTCGAGATGCGGCTGGATTGCGATCAGGACGCGATCTGGATCCGGGTAGAGCAGGCAGGTGCCGCCTGCCACACCGGCCGCCGCTCCTGCTTCTACCGCAAGGTCGACGCGGGAGAGAGCGGGGCGCGATTGTCGTTCGTGGATGCGGACAGGCTGTTCGATCCGGCGAAGGTCTATCGGTAGAGCCATGGGTTAATTCGACGACATCGACCGAAAACTGCTGGCCTCGCTGCAGGAGAACGACCGTCTGCCGCTCGCCGAACTCGGCAAGGCGATCGGGCGTGGCGACCTCGACGCTGAACGATCGCCTGAAGCGGCTGATGCGGCAGGGCATCATCAGCGGTTTTCATGCCAGGCTTTCGCCCGAAGTGCTGGGTCTCAACCTCCTGGCCTTCGTCTATGTCGGCTGGAGCGATCCGAAAACCGAGCCGGCGTTCCTTGACGCGATCGCGCGGATGCCCGCCGTGCTCGAATGCCACCACGTCACCGGCGCCTGGAATTACCTGATGAAGGTGCGGGTACGGACCACACGGGACCTCGAAGCCTTCCTCGCGGCCATGAAAGGCATCGAAGGGATCCAGCGCACCGAGACCGTGATCGTGCTGTCGACCTCGAAGGAAACTCACGCCGTCGATGTGAGCGGTTAGCGGCCTTCCGGTTAACCCGCCATTAACCATAACCGACGCAGGGTTGCAGGAGGCCTGAGCGCCGCCTGTCGTGCCGAGAAGGCCGGGCGGTCGTTTCGCGAGGAGCGGGGCACCAAGAAATGTCGGTCGACACGTCAAGCGCCAGGGCCACGGCAGGTGTCGAATCCTCGCGCGCCCGGATTGCCGGCGCGATCAAGCAGGCCGCCGTTACCACCGGCACCAGCTTCGAATACATGCTCGCCACCGCCAAGATGGAGTCCAACTTCAACCCGAAAGCCGCCGCCACCACCTCGTCGGCGCGCGGGCTTTACCAGTTCATCGACCAGACCTGGCTCGGCACCGTGAAGGAAGCCGGCAGCCAGCTCGGCTACGGCAAATATGCCGACGCCATCACGAAAAACCCCTCCGGCGGCTATTTCGTCAGCGATCCCGCCGCCCGCGACGCGATCATGAAGCTGCGCAACGATCCCGAGGCAGCCTCCACGATGGCGGCGGTGTTTGCCCAGTCCAACAGCTTCAAGCTCACCGGCAGGATCGGGCGCCGCCCGACCGACGGCGAACTCTATATGGCGCATTTCATGGGCGCCAACGGCGCCGGTAAGCTGATCTCGAACGCCGAAAACAATCCGAACGCCTCCGGCGCGGCGTTGTTTCCCAATGCCGCCGCCGCCAATCGCTCGATCTTCTATGACAAGACAGGGAGTGCGCGCAGCGTCTCCGAGGTCTATTCGGTGCTGAACGCGCGCTATGCCAGCGCGGCCAATTCGCAGGCGACGCGTACCGCGATGGCGTCAGCCGGGGGCGACGCGCCGCGGCGCGTCATGCTGGCCAGCGCCACGCCGGCCACCGCGCCGGTGGACAACGCCGCGTACCTCTCGAGCTTTCCGGACTCCCGCGCCGTGACGCCGGCGACAATGTCATTCGCATCGGCGCAGACGCCGCCGCAGCCGACCGACCCGATCTTTCGTTCCTTGTTCCAGGCCGGCGAGCGCGCGCAACCACTCTCGCCGGCGGTTCAGGAATTGTGGGGCAATTCCTCGTCGCTGACTTCGGTTGCGTCTGTGACCGAGACTTCCTCAGCGAACGCGGCGCAATCGCTGTCGGCACGCAAACCCGAAGTCCGTCCGCCAGGGCGGCTCGATCTCTTCAGCGATCGCTTCGGCATCTTCAGCTAATTCATCGTGTCCCGGACGCGGTGCAGCGTTCTCCCGGCGATGCGAAGCATCGTCCGGCACGCTGCTCCGCAGAGCCGGGACCCATCTGGACCTCGGATCTGCAGCGCATCACCATAATGCGTCGAAGACGCGCGTGAACGCGCTTGTGGTGCTGCGCGGCCTCCGGGAAACGATGCCTGGGCATCCGGCTTGGCTCCCTTAACAAAACGTCAACAAAACCAGCCGTTTATGGTGAACCCTTTGTTAAGCGGCGTGGTTTATTTTCTATTGCAGTGGCATCGCGTCACGGTGTCGTCGGGTTGCGTAGGCCTCCAGGGTCATGATTGTTCGGCAGTTCATTAGTTGGATACGTACCGCTCCGGCAGGCGAGCGGGCAGAGGCAACGCGGTCGCTGGCGCGGGCCTGGCTGATTTCGGATTTGTCCGAGGACGATCGCGCCGCCGCCGAAGGCGCGCTGCTGATGATGCTCGACGACACATCGCCGCTGGTGCGCCAAGCCATGGCCGAAGTGTTTGCGCGCAGCTTCGAGGCGCCCGCCGGCATCGTGCAGGCGCTGTCGCTCGACCAGGCGTCGGTGGCACTTCCGGTGCTGGAACATTCACCGCTGCTGATCGACGCCGATCTCGTCGACATCGTCGCGACCGGCAATTGCCAGATGCAATGCGCCATCGCCCGCCGCATTAATCTGCCGCCCTCGGTGTGCGCCGCGATCGCCGAAGTAGGGAGTGCCGCCGCGGCGCTCGAGCTGATCGAGAATGCCTATGCCGAACTCGCGCCATTCTCATGGGACCGCATCGTCGAACGCCACGGCCATCTCGCCGCGATCCGGGAATCCATGCTGGTGCTGGAGGATTTGCCGGCGGCGACGCGGGTTGCCCTGGTCGCCAAACTGTCGGACACGCTGGCGCGGTTCGTGGTCGCCCGCAACTGGCTGAGCGCGGACCGGGCAGGGCGGATCGCGAGCGAGGCGCGCGAGCGTTCCACCGTCAACATCGCGGCACGTTCGCGCGGCGACGACATCTGCGGCCTGGTGCGGCATCTGCGCGCCACCGGCCAGCTGACCGCCGGGCTGATCCTGCGCGCGCTGCTGTCGGGCAATCTCGATCTGTTCGATGCCGCACTGGCGGAATTGTCCGAACTGCCGCTGGCGCGCGTCTCCGCGCTGCTGCATGATCGCGGCGCTGCCAGCCTGCAGGCGCTGCTGCGTCGCGCCGGCCTGCCGCCATCGACCTTCGCGGCATTCCAGATGGCGCTTGAGGTCTGCCAGGAGACCGGGTTCGTCGACAGCATCGGTGGCGCGGCCAGATTGCGGCGCCGCATGGTGGAGCGCGTGCTGACGCATTGCGAAACCGACCCGCAGGCCGCCGAGCCGCTGTTGATCCTGCTGCGCCGTTTCGCCACGGAGTCGGCGCGGGAAGAAGCCCGCCTGTTCTGCGACGAACTGATCGCCGAGCAGGCGATTGCGCCGCTCCCACACGAACTGATCGCGGCGTAATTATCCCGGGAATCGTAGGGTGGGCAAAGCGAAGTGCCGACCAACATGACGGCTACGTCCCAGCAGCGTGCCAGAGAGGACATTCCAGATCGCCGCCCAGGCCCCAGGAGGCCAGCCAGAGCTTCAACCTGCTGCGCCTATGTGTGCGGCGGGTCTGTGAACCGCCGCACCGACACCTGCTGGCCAATCTCGAAGCACATCAGATCCTCTCCGACTACCAAGGGGCCGTCGTAGGTCAGTCGCGTTTCCGCGATGAGTTCGTCCACGGTGGCGCGGGGTACCTTTTCGCTGGCAAGAAAGACTATGTGTGTATAGGCGCCGAGCCCGGGGCGCGTCTGTGCGAACACGGTCCCGGCTTCTCGGGCGGTCGTATGGTGCGCCATGATACGCTGAATAAAGGGTTCCGCGCGCAACTCTGGCCGCACTATCGCAACCTCGTGAATCAAGAGATCAACACCGGCGCCATACCTGATGACGTTTTGGTTGAACCGTGTATCGCCCGAGATCACGACCGAGCGGCCGTTGTATTCGATGCGGTATCCGTAGGCGGGTTTGATCGCAGCCCCGTGGTCAACCTCGAAGGCGATCACCCGCACGCCATTTCTTTTGAATACGACGCCGTCGGCAGCGAACTCGCTCACGTCGATCGCGGCACCCTGCGGCGGGAGCTTCTCGTCTACGATGGGGATGCTGACGTCGAGCGCATAGGCCTGCTCGAGATGGTTTAACAGGGTCCTGGCTCCCTCCGGCCCGATCACGCGCAGCGGCGCCGTGCGTGTTCCGAAATACGCCTGAAGCCACCCGGTCAGCCACAGGTCCGGAATGCCGACGGTGTGATCGGAATGAAAGTGCGTCAGCAGCAGCGCATCAATACTGCCGATCGGCACGCCAAGCTGATGCAGCCTGATCGACGCGCCGCGGCCCGCGTCGAACAGCAGCTTCTGATCTCCCGCCTCGACCAGCGTACTCGGCCCGAAACGGTCGGGCACCGGGATCGGTGTCCCGGTGCCCAGCAGCGTTACTCTGAAATCACTCATCATTGCCCCATCTTGATGCCTGCGTCCTTCACTACCTTCGCCCAGTGCGCGACCTGCGACTTGACGAGATCGCCATAGGCCGTCGGCGTGCCGCCCGCGGGTTCAGCGCCGACCCGCGCGAATGCCTCACGTACCTTCGGCTTGCTCAGCGCTTTATTGATCGCCGTGTTCAGCCGGGTCACGGCCTCGTTCGGCGTGCCGCTTTTCACCGCGAAGCCGACCCAATCTTCGACCACGAGATTCGGAAAGCCCTGCTCCACAATCGTGGGCACGTCGGCGAGCGCCGCGATCCGCTTCGGCCCGGTCACCGCAAGCGCCCGCAGCTTGCCGCTGGTGATCAGGTCAACAACCGGCAGCGTCGTAATGAACATGAACTGGTTGGTGCCGTTGAGCAGATCGCCTATGGCCTGGGGAAACTGGTTGTACGGCACGTGCGTGACGCGCGCGCCGGTCTCGAGCTTGAACATCTCTCCGATCAGATGGGCAGGGGTACCGAACCCGCCTGAGGAGAAATTGAGCCTGTCCGGCTGGCTCTTCACCAGCGTGACAAGTTCGGACACCGATTTCGCCGGCACAGACGGGTTCACAACGAGCACGTTGTATGACGTGGATATCTTGATCACGGGCGCGAAGTCCGTTTCCAGCCGGAACGGCATGTTGGGCAGGAAGGCCGGCGCTGCGCTGACCGGCAGCGCCATCGCATAGATGGTATGGCCGTCGGCAGCATGCTTGAGGACTTCGGATCCACCGATTGTCAGGACGGCGCCCGGCTTGTTCTCGACCACGACGCGCCAGCCGTCGCTTTCCGAAAGTTCGGCCGCGACAACCCGGCTGATGATATCCGGCGGCGTGGCCGGCGCGGTCGGAACGACGATGGTGATGACCTTCGAGGGGAACGGCTGCGCCGCTGCCGGCCACCCCGGGGCAAGGGTCGCCGCGGCCAGCGGGAGGGAAGCAAGCAACGATGCCCGGACGTATCGAACCATGCTCATTCGATTTCTCCTTGTCGGGGTTGGGTTCAATTTCTCTCGGTTGCGAAGCACCGGCGACAAACGTCTCATGCGGCCTCCAGCCGTTGAATGGTCGGTGACCTTGTGAAGACGAGGCGCTTGTATCCAGCGATGCAGAAGACGAGCACACAACAGGCCGTGTTGAACGCGCTGACCGATGCGAGCGCGACATCGGTGAGCCGCACCCATGCGTAGAGAGCGGTGGTCGCATTCGCGCCGATCCAGATCGTCCAGGAGGTGAGGGAGATGGCGTGGGCGCCATGATCGTGCGCGCTCCGGCGACGTTCTGCGGAGGGTAGGAAGCAAGCCGAAGCAGATTGAATAAGCCGAAAGCGAATCTGATGGCGTCCGTGGTGTCGAGACATGATCCTTGTCCTCCGTGACGGGCGGTGAACTTGGGGAATCGTACGGCTTCTCCGGTGTCTTGCGTCGCCATGATGCGGCGCGACCGCCAATCCGAGAACCGAAAAACGCATGCCTTCCACCAGATGAAATGCAGGATTCCACCCTGAGAAACACTTTCTTTCACGGAATGAAACGGTAGGATCGCTCGAATCCGCTGCAGCGGTGCGGGTTTTCGCGCTGCGGGAGGGGCGGCCCGATGACGAAGACGATCAGGAGTCTGGAGCGCGGCCTGCAGGTGCTGAAGGCGCTTAATGCCGCGCCGATCTCGTCGCTGCAGGACGTCCATCGCCTGACTCGAATTCCCAAGCCGACGCTGCTGCGCATTCTGTTGACGCTTGAACAGTCCGGCATCGTTTCGCGACGTTTGGCCGACGGACGCTATCGCGTCAGCTCCGGTCTGACGCGCCTTACCCGCAAGCCCGACCGGTACGACCGCGTCGCGGAGGCCGCGGCGCCTGTGCTCGATCGGCTGTGCCAGAAAGTGTCATGGCCGTCGGATCTGATGGTCCCGGCGGGTGATCATCTCGAAGTCCGGGAAACGAGTCGGACTCAAAGCCCATTCATGACCTACTACAGCAAGGACAGAGTGGGCATGCCGGTGAATTGGCTGCTGTCGGCCGTGGGGCGGGCGTACCTTGCCTATTGCCCTGAGCACGAGCGAAAGAAAGTGATCAGTCTCCTGCGCAAGTCGGACCGTCAGGAAAACTGGCTGGCGCGCGACCAGAAGCGGCTGGACGAAGTCTTGTCGGAAACGCGCGAGCGCGGATACGGCCTGCGCGATCCGGCTTTCGTCGGCGGCCCCTATGGAACGCAAGCGCCCGATGGTCTGGCAGGCATGGCTGTGCCACTGCGGGACGGCAGTCGCGTGCACGGTGTCATCAACATCATCTGGCCGCGGGCAGCCCGCCCGATCGAGGACCTGGTCAGGGATTGCTTGCCGGATCTTCGTGCTGCAGCGGAAGAGATCGTGGCCGAGCTGCGCGGACATAAGTCCGTCTAACCTGAAGTCCGCTTCGCGGTCAGATGCGATAAAATTCATCGTGCGTGTAACGGGTCCGCCTTCGGGTTGACGGAGACGACAAGCGCTGCGGCGGGGAATGTTGAAACGGCTGCTGAACAGTGATTCACACTTCCTGCGTGCGCAACGCAAGAGTTGGTAAGCTCTCACTCCGCCGGCGCGATACTCGGGGCCAGCACCGCCTCGAGATGCTCGGGACGGTCGCGGTTGGCCTGGGTGAGAAAGACATCCGCGATGTCACGCAGCTGCTTGCTCAATTCGCCGGCGGTGGCGGCGGTGTCGAGCTTGGTGCGTTCGCGCACGATGGCCTGGATGGCGTTGATGTGATGCGCGATCAGGTTGGACGGCACCTCGTCGAGATCGGGCGCGTGCTCGATGATCCGGCACAGGCTTTCGGCGGCGGCGGCGGCGGAGGGAAATCCGAACGTGGCGGCGTCGCCCTTGATGTCGTGGGCGGCGCGAAACAGCTCCGCGCGGGTGACGTCGGTAAAGCCATCCCGGAGGATGGCGGCGTGGGCGTCCGACAGCCGGTCGGCTTCGATCGTCATCCAGTTCTTGAATTCACCCGACAGGCCGGCGAGCGCCTTTTCCGCACGGGCCACCGGATCGTCGAGGTCCCGCGGGGCGATGCGCCGCAGCACCTTTCGCAGCGGATTGGGCTGCGTGATGACGTGATGGTCGGCGAAGCTTTCGATCTGCACCGTCGCGGGCTTTTCTCTCGCCATGTTGGTTTCCCCTGGGGCCTCCCGGGCCTCGCGCTAGACCGTGGACCGCGCCTTGTCGAGCAGCGACGGCTGCGTCATCACTTCGACCTCGCCGCCGAGGCGGCGCTCCGGGCCGATATAGGTGTTGGTGGTGTTGCGGCGGCGGTCCGGGCCGAAATAGGTCTTGGTCTTGATGAACGGGCGCGGGTTGGCGACGACGTTGAGGATGCGCTGATAGAGCCCCTTGGCCGAAATCGGTTTGGCCAGGAATTCGGTGACGCCGGCGTCGCGCGCCACGGTGACGCGCCGCTTCTCGGAGTGCCCGGTCAGCATGATGATGGGGGCGTAGGGATTGCCCTTGGATTCCGGCTGCCGGATCATCTGCGCCAGTTCCAGACCGTCGAAAATCGGCATCGACCAGTCGGTGATGACGATGTCGGGAACGTAATGGCTATACATTTCCAGCGCGGTCGCGCCGTCCTCGGCCTCATAGACCTCGCGGGCGCCGAACGAATGCAGCAGCGTCCGCAGGATGCGGCGCATGTGCGGATTGTCGTCGCACACGAGAAAGCGCAGCTTGTTGAAATCGATGCGAAACATGGCGCGGCCCTGGGGGCAGACCAGCAACGGTATACCCGGCGTTAACCATATCGCGGCGCCGGTTAACGAATGGTTGCGATTGGTGGCCCTATGACCGTCTCTCGTCTTCCCGGCGTTCACCGGGACGACGATGCGCTGTTCTAATAGTTGAACTGCTCGCTCAGAATGCGCTCTTCCAGGCTGTGGCCGGGGTCGAACAGCATCCGCATCGAGATGGTCTTGTCGGACAGCACCTCGACCCGGCGGACGTCGCGCGCCTCGTCGTGGTCGGCCACCGCTGCGACCGGGCGCTTGTCGCCCTCGAGCACCTCGATGACGACATAGGCGGTGTTGGGGAGCAGGGCGCCGCGCCAGCGCCGCGGCCGGAACGCGCTGATCGGGGTCAGCGCCAGCAGCGCCGCGTTGATCGGCAGGATCGGTCCCTGCGCGGAAAGATTGTAGGCGGTGGACCCGGCCGGCGTCGCCACCATGATGCCGTCGGCGATCAATTCGGCCATGCGCTGGTGCTCGTCGATCAGGATTCTCAGGCGCGCCGCCTGGTGGGTCTGGCGAAACAGCGAGACTTCGTTGATGGCATGATGCAGGTGCACCACGCCGTGCACATCGGTGGCGCGCATCAGCAGCGGGTGGATGACGGTTTCCCGCGCGGCCGCAAGGCGCGCGTGCAGGTCGACGGTGCTGAACTCGTTCATCAGAAAACCGATGGTACCGCGATGCATGCCATAGATCGGCTTGTTCGAGCGCATGTGCTGGTGCAGCGTCTGCAGCATCAAGCCGTCGCCGCCGAGCGCGACCACGACGTCGGCGTCATGGGGGTCGTGGTTGCCGTACAGCTCCGTCAGCTGGGCCAGCGCCGCCTGCGCCTCCGCTCCAGGGCTCGCGACGAAGGCGATCCGGTCATATCGCTTGGGGCTGGTCATGGGATTTCTGGCTCATCTCGGCGCCGGCGGGAGCGGGTGCGCGCAAGGTCGTCTATACGACCTTGGCCGGACTTGTCGAGACGAGGGGGCTTGCCGGGGGTCACAAAAACCTGCGGGCGGCCGCTTGACGCGACCGCCCGGGATGCCTTCCCGCCAACGAATTCGCCGCGAAATGAGCGATCAGAATTTGACGACGACAGAGGCGGTGCAAGTCCGATGATCGGCGTCGGGTTCTGATCGAAGGCGTGTGGGTGGTGGCCTTGCCCCGCCTCGATCGCTGAGCCAGCTACTTTTCCTGCAGCGTCCGGACCGGGTCCCATTCGCCTGAAGGCTGCTGCTGCGCCTGAATCCTCGCCCGCTCGAGAAACATCCGGGACGGCGCGTCGATCTCGGCGGCCTGCTCGAAGCATTCTTCTGCGCGCGCAAACTTGCCGGCGCGCCAATGCGCGAGGCCTTTGGCATAGTCCGCCGCGATCGCGGCCTGTGCTGGCGTCAAATCCGCCGTCAGCGCCAGCAATTGGTAGATTTTCAACTGATTGGTGCGCCCCTTGACGCGGATGGTGTCGAGCTCGCGCCAGGCGAATGTTTCGCCTGCGAGCGCGACCGTGGTCTCGGAGGCGATCACGGTGGTGCCGTAGAACTTGTTGGCGCCCTCCAGCCGCGAGGCGAGGTTCACCGCGTCGCTCATGACCGAATAGTTGAAGCGTCGCCGCGATCCGAAATTGCCGACCAGCGCGTCTCCGGAGTTGATTCCGATGCGCTGGGCCACCTTGCTGCCGCCGAACGCAGCCGCGCTGCGATTGAGCTCGTCGAGGCGTGTGCAGCAATCCAGCGCGGCGCGCACCGCATTGCCGGCATGGTCGTGATCGTCGGCCGGCGCGCCGAACACCGCGACGATGGAATCGCCGATATACTTGTCGACGTAGCCGCCATGGCCTTCGATGATGTCGGTCATTTCAGACAGGTATTCGTTCATCAGCGCCATCAGCGCTTCGGGCGACATCGTTTCCGCGATCCGCGAAAAGCCCTCGAGATCGGAAAACAGCACCGTCACATGGCGGGTTTCGCCGCCCAGCACCGGAAGCTTGTTCGACGCCAGCATGCGGTCGATCACGTCGGGGGCGAGGTACAGCGCGAAGCTCTTCTGCAACAGCCGTCGGTCCTTGTCGGCAATCCGGAAACGATAGCCGACCATGGCGGCCAGCGCGGCGAAGCCGGCAATGAACGGCTCGCTGAGCGGCAGCACCAGCGCGTGGTTGAATGCCGCGGTGGCGCCGATCGCGTAAACCGCGATCGCCCCGAGAAACGCCAGCATGGCGCCGGCCGGCTTGAGCGTTCGCCCGGCGATCGCCGCAAGCGCCGCGACCAGTGCCGCAATCAGCGCGATCGGCAGCCGGCCGAGTTCGACGGCCGCGTTGCGGGCGATCAGGTTGTTGACGGCGGTGGCATGAATATAGACGCCGGCGATGTCGCGGCGCTGGAAGCGGCCGCCGACCGGCTGCTCCGCCAGCGCGCAACGTGGCGCCCGCGCGCCCTCGATCCCGGTGGTGAATCGCTTCGACGTCCGCTGGCGATCCTCCGACCCAAGCACCGTCCCGATGATGACCACCTTGCCTTCGAACTGGCGCCGAAAGAACTCCTTGTCGCCTTTCGCGGCGCAGGCCGTCAGGTCGGCCAGCGAATAGGTCGGGATGTCGTCCGCGCCGCCCTCGAAATTGAGCGTCATCGTGTTGCGCACCGCGCCGGGAATCCGGTAGCCGGCGAGGGCGCCCGCTCCGTCGGCCTTCAATTCCGGTTTGGCGCCAAGCGCGCGCGACGCCAGTTCGAGCGCCATCGAGGGCACCGGCTTGCCGTCCACCGTAAACGTCAGCGGCAGCCGGCGGACGACATCGTCGCCGTCGGTATAGACGTTGAGCGCCCGCACGTTCTGCTGCTGGCGAACCGCGATGCGCTGCCCGGGGGAGGGGCGGATCGGCCGGTCGCCGCGCAGAACTTCTCCCAACACCACCTTGCCGCCGGAGGAAGC
This sequence comes from Bradyrhizobium sp., assembly GCA_030681365.1. Classification (GTDB taxonomy): domain Bacteria; phylum Pseudomonadota; class Alphaproteobacteria; order Rhizobiales; family Xanthobacteraceae; genus Bradyrhizobium. Next base: position 41,708 of record JAUXWH010000131.1, on the reverse strand, counting down.
CGTCGAGAGCGCCCGCAGGAAATCGCGGTCGAACCCGCGGACCTTCTCGCCGAACAGGCCGCCGCCGAACGGGATCTCGGACTGCTCGATCGACTTCTCGAACACGATGTCAAAGCCGACGACCCTGGCGCCGCCCTCGACGATCGCGGTCAGAACGCGGCCGATCTCGCCGGTCCATGTCAGCAACGGCGAGCCCTTGAACGGCGGGGCCTGGTAGGTTTCTTCGTCGATCGCGACCACGACCGCCGGCGAGGCGGCGGGATCCTGCCTGCTGCCGAACATCTCCCAGCGCAGCGCGGTGAGAATGTCGATCGACAGCCCGTGCGCGATGTTGAACACGGGCGAGACCGAGACTGCGGCGCAAACCAATACGATGGCGGCGAAGGCAATGGCGTCCCGCGTCTTGCGCCCGATGTTCAAGGTCTGATGCCCGGCAAGGCCTATTCCATGCGCAGCAGGCGGCCGACGATCGGCGTCGGACCGGCCTTGGCCTGGGGATCGACCTGGAACACGATCCTGCGGGATGCGAACGTTGCCGCATAGGTCGCGCCGGGCGTGAGCGATTTGCTGGTGCCGGCAAGATCGTAGAACCTGCCCTTGAGCTGATTGCCGGTGAGATCAAATTGCTGGCGTTCGCCCTTCTGGTCGAGCCGTTCGAACACCAGCGCGCCGCGTCCCTTGGCTTCGACGAGCGGCGAGGTGCCGTAAAGCGTCAATGGCGGGCCAGCCGGCGCGGCGCCTTTGGTCAGGCTGCGGACGACGCTGGCGGCGACGTCGCTGGTTGCCCTTGTCGTCGCATGCGCCTGGGCGGGGTCGCAGTTCGTCCTGGTGGCGTCGACCTGGGCGAGGTGGACCTTGCTCTCATCCTCGCCGACGATGACCGTGCCGGTGCCGCTGATGGTTTCGCGCCGGCAGGATTTCATGTAGCCGACCACGATCGAAGCGTCCTGTCCGAGCTTGATGATTTTCCCCGGCACCACATAGTCCATGAACTCGGCGCCAGTGACGTTGCCCTGAACTTCTTCCACGACTGCAACCGGCGCCTGGGCGTTTGCGGATCCCGCAAACCCCAATACGCCGACAACCACGACAATCGCCTTCTTCATCCCAAAAACCTCATTCCAGGAGGCGAAGTCGGACTCAACGGTGAATTGAGCCGATCGCCTCGCAAGCCAGACATCGAAAACCGACGGTCCCCGTTATTCCGCTTCGCCACCCGCAGGGGACGAAGGAAGTATCACATCGCTAGCTTGATCGCTCTCAGGAAAGTGTGATCTAAATCACATAATCGTCCAGCTGCGTAGCCGCGGGATCGAACTCCTAGTACATCAACCGACTCAAATCGAGCTTGGCCCTGATAGGTGCAGGGGCGCGCAACGCAAGATGTGTGAGATGGATCACGTTGGCGGCGGCCGATCCGGCGTAAACTTTCATCGTTCACCGGCAATTGATGTCCTTGATGAGGTTTGCGATGCGCAAGATCTACACAGCGGTCAAGCCTGCGCTGCTGGCGATCGACGTCGTCATCACGCGCATGGTCTTGCGTTTCTGGATGTCCACGCTGCAGGCGCAGCTCCGGCACGAGCGCGAGCCGCAGCATTGATCGGTTGCCACGCGGTTCCGGGGCGTTAGCGGAATCGTGATTGTCATCGCCCTGCCTTTGTTGCGAACAGTATGCGGACTGGTTGCGGGGGCAGGGAGAGCAACGGACATGGCCATTCGCCTCGTCGCGCCGCGCCATCTGCGCTTCGTACTTGTATTTCTGACATTCTCGGTGGTGACGGGCGCGCGTGCCCAGGATGCGCAGCCTCGGCAACATCAGGCGGCAACGCCGCAGGAGCAGAAGGGGGGCGCCGCCGGCACGCGCGGCAGCGCTTCGAATCAGCCGGACGCCGAACCACACCGGCTGCCGCCTGATTCGATCACCCGACATACGCTCGCGCTACCGGGGCGGACGCTCGACTTCACCGCCACCGCCGGTTCAATTCCACTGTTCAACGACAAGCGCGAGCCGCAGGCCGACATAGCCTTCACCGCCTACCAGCTCACCGGCGCCGATCCGCGGACCCGGCCCGTGACCTTTCTTTTCAACGGCGGGCCGGGTGCGTCCTCGGCCTGGCTGCAATTCGGCGCGGCCGGGCCGTGGCGGCTCGCCATCAACGCCGACGCGGTGACGTCCTCCGCGTCGCCCGATCTGATGCCCAATGCCGAGACCTGGCTCGACTTTACCGATCTGGTCTTCATCGATCCCGTCGGCACCGGCTACAGCCGTTTCGTCGCGACCGGCGATGAGGTGCGCAAACGGTTCTATTCGGTCGACGGCGACGCCAACGCGATCGCGCTCGTAATCCGCCGCTGGCTGGAGCAATCCGACCGGCTGCTGTCGCCGAAATTCGTCGCCGGCGAAAGCTATGGCGGCATTCGCGGGCCGAAGATCGTGCACAAACTGCAAGTCGATCAGGGCGTCGGGGTGAAGGGGCTCATTCTGGTGTCGCCGCTGTTCGACTACCGCGAATTCACCGGCTCCAGCCTGCTGCAATATGTCTGGAGCCTTCCCTCGATGGCGGCGGTGGCGCGGGAGGCCAAAGCCGGCGAGGGTGAGGTGACGCGGGCCGACCTCGCCGATGTTGAAGCTTATGCGGCAGGCGAATTCCTGGCCGATCTGATCAAGGGATCGGCTGACGCCGAGGCGACGACGCGGCTCGCCGACAGGGTGGCTGCGCTGACCGGGATTGACCGGGCGGTGAGCCGCCGGCTGGCCGGGCGCCTGAGCGTCGGCGAATTTCGCCGCGAATTCGATCGGCGCAACGGCAGGGTGACCGGCCGCTACGACGGCTCGGTCTCCGGCTTCGATCCCTATCCGGATTCCAGCTCCTATCGTTTCGGCGATCCCTCGGGCGAGCCCTTGCTGGCGCCGCTGACCAGTGCGGCGGTCGACCTCACGAGACGCAAGCTGAACTGGCGGCCGGACGGTTCCTACCAGTTGCTGAATGGCGCGGTGCAGGGCGCCTGGGATTTCGGCCGCGGCATCAATCCGCCGGAGTCGCTGTCCCAGCTGCGGCAGATCCTGGCGCTCGATCCAAAGCTGAAACTGTTGGTGGCGCACGGGCTGTTCGATCTGGCGACGCCGTATTTCGGTTCGAGAATCCTGCTCGACCAGTTGCCGGCCTATGCCTCGCCCGAACGCGTTAAGCTGATGGTCTATCCCGGCGGCCACATGTTCTATTCGCGCGACGGCGCGCGCCAGGCGTTCCGAAGCGAGGTCGAGGCGCTGACGAAGTGACGACCCGACAAAACAAAACCGGCGCAACCTATGGATTGCGCCGGCTGATTGAATTTAGCGTCGCTCAGTAAGCGGGGCCGCTGCCGGGCGCCTGTTCGAGCGCCGCGGCCAGCGAGCGATATTCCTCGCTGCCGGTGCCGCTCAGGGCGGCGATCCGGTTCAGGTGATATTGCGCGGAATCGCGGTTGCCCTGCTCGACCTGCCACAGGCCGTAATACTGCCAGGTCTTGACGTGGTTCGGGTCCGCCTTCAGCGCGCGCTCGTACCAGATCTGCGCCACCTTGTAGTCGCCGAGCTTGCGATAGGCGTAGCCGATCAGGTTGGCGACGGCGGCTCTGTCGTCGCGGCCGAGCGCCTTCAACTGCGGGATCGCGGCGGCATAGTCGCCGCGATCGTAGATCGTGGCGTAGGCCGCGCGATAACCCTTGGCGAAGGTGGTGTCCTCGATGCCGGGTTTGACCTCGCTGGATTTTTTCTTCTTGCCCTTGTCCGACGATGGAGGCGGCGGCGACTCGTCGGGCGCGGCGTAAACCTTTGTGACGACGGGCGCTGCGACCAGTGCCATCGCGAATATTGCCAGCGTCAAGAACCTGGCCGCAAATTTGCTCATGTATCTCTCCTCATCTCCAGCAGGCGATCCTACACCGGCCTGTTGATTTGAACACCTGCCTCGCGGTTACATTCCCCCGGAGCCGCCACATCCGACATGACGAAGTTGTCATCGACATGAACGGAGTCCGCGAGCGCGCTTCAGATTTGGTTCAGCGCGCGGCCATTAGGTTCAAAGCCATGATCGACGGGCCCGGTCAACCGACCGGACACCTTGCGATTTCAGGAGGGGATACGACCATGCTGAAGACCATTTCCGCCGCGCTGCTTGCGGCTTCCGTGCTTGTGGTGGCGCCCGCGATGGCCCACGGCCCGGGCCGGACCGCACATGGCCCGAGCGTCGGCATTGTGCACGTGAACCCGGTGTTCAATGCCAATGCCAGGATGGGTCGCCACCACTACCGTTATCATCACCGCCATCATCACAAGCATTTCCGTCATCATCATCGCTTCCACCGATATCACTGAACTGATCCGCGGGGCGCGGCTTCATCCACATTGCCCCCGCCGCGCTTCGCGGATATCAGCCCCGGCCCGCACGCCATTGCTTCCCCAATGGCGGGCGGGCCGGTACGCTTTTGCGGCAAGCCTTGATGGCGAGCGCGGGTCCGGGCCGCCCGGTCGAGCCAGAGGCGAATTCCAATTGGCGCGGGGAAGGGCTAGAACGGCTCGTCACAGCCGGGAATGACGGGTGTCCTTGGGGAATTAGTTGGGGAATTACTTGGAGAAATACTTGGGGATCTCGGCAAAGCACGCGGCGATCCTGCTGTTGCCGCTCGTGCTTGCGGCCTGCGCGGGCGGCGAGGAGAGCAGGAGCATCACCTATACGGACGATCGCGGCGTCGCCAACCAGCCATACCCCACCAATCACCGCGCCGAAATCCTGGCGTTCATGAAGACCTACCTCAACAATCCCGTCGGGGTCCGCGAAGCGGTCATGGCGGAGCCGGTGCAGCGCACCGTCGGCGGCCGGCTGCGTTACGTCAGCTGCCTGCGCTTTGCTGCGCGGGATTCCGCCGGTTCCTATCAGGAGGCGCGCGAACGCGCCGTGCTCTTTGTCGATGGCCGGCTCGATCGCCTCATCGAGAACGCGGGAGAGCCCTGCGCCGGCGTGGCCTATGCGCCGTTTCCGGAACTGGGGAAGATGACGCGATAGCGGCCTCCCGCCGCTGCGCCCCGGCTGCCTCGCTGCTCCGCCGCCGGCTGGCGGGCCGACCGATCACATTTTAGCGAGGATTTGAACCTGCCCCTAACCTCCCGAGACGCAGCCTATAGCTGCGAGCGAAGGCTTTTACCGCAAATAAACCGGGATGGCCCAGGAACCAAAAGGCCTTGTTGCCACGCCGTCACAGTTAAACACGATCGCCGCTCCGGCTTTGCCGTTAAGCAACCTAATTGAGGCCACGTTGTTTGATTGATGTCGATGGCGACAATTACGGGGAACCAGTCATGAAGAAGTTTTTGCTCGGCGCAGCCACTTTGATCGCGTTTGCCGCACCCGCGGTCGCGGCTGACATGCCCCCACGCCCCTATACGAAGGCTCCGGCCTACACCGCCCCCGCGGTGGTCTACAACTGGACCGGCTTCTATATCGGCGGCCATGTCGGCGGCGCGTTTGCGGGCGACAACAGCCTGCAGAGCAGCGACGCCCGTTTCATGGGTGGCGTACAGGGCGGCTTTGACTACCAGTTCCATCCGAACTGGGTGCTCGGCGCCGAGGCCCAGTACAGCTGGCTTGGCGGCGGCAATAACAGCAATGGCGTGCTGTTCCCGGCCGGCACGCTGGTCACCGGCAGCAATAATGACCAGCTCGGCTCGGTCACCGGCCGGATCGGCTACACTTGGGGGCCGGCGCTCCTCTACGCCAAGGGCGGTTACGCCTGGCGCGACAATAACAATATCGGCGTGAGCATTGCCGGTGTACCGCAGCCCTTCGCCACCAGCGGCAACCGCAAAGACGGCTACACCGTCGGTGCCGGCCTCGAATACATGTTTGCGCCGAACTGGTCCGCCAAGGCCGAATACCAGTATTATGACTTCGGCAAAACCACCATCACCGCCGGCCCAGCCGACGTTGTCGGTGCCGGGTTTCGCAACGACGACCACACCGTCAAGGTCGGCCTGAACTACCGCTTCGGTTGGGGCGGACCGGTCGTCGCCAAGTACTGAGAAAGTACAGAGGCAGGTTTCGTATCAAAATGAGAAAAGGCCGGCCAAGCGCCGGCCTTTTGTTTGGTACCGGCCGAACAGGCCATCGGGGCCTTTATTGCGCCCGCGCGCTACTCCGGGCGCGACAGGCCGAGCGCGGTCCAGCACCGCCGATCGCAGGACGGTTGCACCGGCAACGCATTGTTGTCCTGAAATGCCTCCAATGCAGCAAGCGTGTCGTCATTGAGTTTGCCATCGGCGCCGGCGAGACCGACCGAATAACCATTTTTGATCAGCGCGCCCCGCAACTGGGTCACCAAGGGACCGCTGTCACCGCTCCCGAGGGGGAGGTCTTCCATGGAAGAGGTAACCCGTCCGGAGCGGCGAGCGGGCTGGTCGCCGGGAACGGGGGAGAGGTCCTCCGTTGCAGCGGTGCCCTGTTGGGGGACATCGGCAAGCGGCTGGCCGGCAACGGGAGGCGGGTCCGGCGTTGCCGGGGTGCCGCCTTGTCCCGCGACAGCAAGCCGGTCGATACGAAGGGGTCCAAGCAATACCCAAAGGCAAAGGGCGGCGCCCGCGCCCATAGCAATGGGATAAACCACAAATTCAACAAGCTGTTTTACGACTGTCATGATGCTCGACCATCTCAATGGGGTCTGAAACAAGCAAGCGAGGACAAGGCTTGGCAGTCCTCGCGGCCGCTGAAAATAAATGTTGCCGGCAGCGGAACTTGACCGCGCAATGGGTTATTATGAATTTCGTCGGTTGGTGGACAACGAACATGCGTGCTTTTCTGTTAGGACTTGCTTTTTCGGCCGCTTCGGCGCCGTGCATTGCCCAGACCGTCCTGAAATCCGAACCCCTCGTACTTGCTCCCTATGAGATCGCCTACGTGCAGGACCCCTCCTGCGCGGCAGGCAGGGTCCTCAAGGTAACCGGCGCCATCAGGGGCCTGAACCGCAAGAGGGTTTGCGTGGCGTGGACCGGTGATCAGGCCTCGCTGACGGTGGCTGCGCCACCCGTCGAGGCACTCTCAGGCCTGTGAACGCGTACCCGCGCCGCAGACCCGATTCGGGGTGAATCGGGCCGTTCCGGCGGGAGTCCCTGAGTCGTAAACGAGTCCTGAATCCCGGGAAAAATATCGTGCGAGACTCCCGGGGTAGAATCGCCGGATGTTTTGCGGGCCATGAAGATGACCCTGCAAACCTCCTGCGAGCGCGTGCATGTCACGCTCACCGTCGCGCTGCTGGCGGCCTGTGCGGCCAATCTGGTGCTGGTATGCGCCTGGCTGTAGCCGGTTGACGCCGCGGCGAAACCCCTGATCATGCGAGGCAAATGGCCGGGCCGGGCGACGTGCCGGCTTTCGCAAGCGTGGGGGAGACTTGGGGATGATCGAGACGCTTAAGGCGCGGGTCAATGAGGATGAAGCGCTGGTCCGGCGCGGGCGGTTTCTCACCACCACCTTCCTCATCGAGGTCGGTTCGACCGCCTGGCTGATACAGATTTTCGAGGGCAGGGTGGTGTCGGTGCTCCGCGGGCCGTTCGTGATGCCGTCGTCGTCCTTCGCGTTGCGCGCGGCGGAAGAAGAGTGGCAAAAGTTCTGGCTGAGCCGGCCGCCACCCGGCTCCAACGACCTGATGGCGCTGATCAAGCGGCGGGTCCTGAAGGCCGAAGGCAACCTTCAGGTCTTCATGGCCAATCTCCGCTACTTCAAGGAAGTGCTGGCGAAGCCGCGCCAAACCGGAGCGGCCGCATGAGCGCGACCTTCGAGCCGGTGATCGGCCGCTACATGCATCTGGAACTGTTCGGACGGCCTCACCGCATCTATGTCGAGGAGGCGGGCGCGGGCACGCCGCTGCTGTGCCTGCACACCGCCGGCTCCGACGGCCGGCAATACCGCGCGCTGATGAACGACGAACGCGTCACGGCCCGCCACCGCGTCATCGCCTTCGACATGCCCTGGCACGGCAAATCGTCGCCGCCCGCGGGGTGGCACAACGAGGAATATCAGCTGACCTCGGCGCAATACACCGCCATGATCCTGGAGGTCGTCGCCGCGCTCGAACTCGACCGGCCGATCGCGATGGGATGCTCGATCGGCGGTCGCATCGCGCTGCATCTGGCGCTCGAACACCCCGAGAGCTTCCGCGCCATCATCGGCCTGCAGGCTGGCGCCCATGTCGATCCCTATTACGACCTGAATTTCCTGCACCGGCCCGACGTCCATGGCGGGGAGGTCGCCGCCGCCATCGTCTCCGGCCTGGTCGGGCCCGACGCGCCCGATGCCGAGCGCTGGGAAACGCTATGGCATTACATGCAGGGCGGTCCCGGCGTGTTCAAGGGCGACCTCCATTTCTACAAGGTCGACGGCGACATCCGCGACCGCGTCGCGCAGATCGACACCGGCAAATGCCCGCTGTTTCTGCTGTCGGGCGAATACGACTATTCCTGCACACCGGAGGAAACGCTCGCCGTCGCCGGCAGCATTCCAGGCTGCGAGGTCGCCATCATGAAGGGCCTCGGCCACTTCCCGATGAGCGAGAATCCGGCGGAGTTCCTGAAACACCTGCTGCCGGTGCTGGAAAAGATCGGGAAGAGGGGGACGAGGCCGGCGGAGAAGGTCGCGGGGGCCGGCTGAGTACCGTCATGCGCTGATCTGAAATCCAATCGAGCGTGACCGGCCGCACAGTTCTTTCGATGCCGACGCATCAGAGTTCAGGATCATTGTCTGGTGACGAAGGTGTCAGGGCGGCGCAGGTCTCGTGAAAGACCGCGGTGCCTGCATTGAACCAAACCCATGGATCCGGGACTAATCGTTCAAATTGCGGGAATCCTGCGAAGATCATTCACACGCAGATCATTCATACATTGTCCGATCAAAGGAAATTGGATCATGCGGAGCAGGCCGCTTTTTCTGGCCGTAGCCATTTCGGTAGTTTCTGCTTTTCAGGCGATGGCCGCCGGCAACGGCGATCTTCGGGATTGCAATCAGAGAACCGATTACGACCGTCAGATAGCCGGTTGCAGCCGCGCGCTTTCCTGGATGAAACCGCCGAATGAGCGGGCCAGAATCCATACGCTGCGAGGCATGGCGCTCACCAACAAGGAACAGTTCAGCCGCGCGATTGAAGATTACGATCAGGCGATCCGCCTCGACCCCAAATACCTGTGGTCCTGGGTCAATCGGGCGGAGGCATGGTACCGGAAGGGTGAGGCGGCGCGCGCGCTTGCCGACCTTGAAGAGGCCGCTCGTCTCGATCCCAACAATTCCCGGGTCTACAGCGTGCGCGCTTCCACCTGGTGGCTGGTCGGAGAGTTGGACAAGGCCATTGCGGATTACGGCGAAGCCATTCGGCTGGAGCCGAATTTTTCGGTCTTCTACAACAACAGGGCGCTGGTCTGGAGAGACAAGGGCGATTACGACAAGGCGATCGCGGATTACGATGAGGCCATCCGGCGAGACCCAAGGGATGTCAGGGCCTACGCCAATCGCGGCGAGATCTGGCGGCTGAAGGGCGACCTCGACCGCGCGCTTGCCGATCAGGACAAGCAGGTTCGCATCAGTCCGAGAAATCCGAACAGCTATTTGACGCGAGGGGATACCTTTCGCTACAGGGGCGAGTTCGAGCGGGCCCTGACGGACTATGACCGGACCCTGGCTCTCGAACTGGACAGCATCCCTGCCTACACCGGGCGGGGGCTGACCTTCGAACGGCTGGGAAACCCGAAGCGCGCGCGCGCCGAATTCGAGAAGGCGCTGGCGTCGCGCAGCCAGAACCGCTCCGACGTCAGCAAGTCCGCTCTCGAAACGGCCAGGGCCCGGCTGGCGGCGTTCGATTCCGGTGCGGTCCAGCCCATCATTCACGCACCGCCCGTGAAAGCCGCTTCACCCGGGTCCGTCCCGACCCCGGCCGCGCTGGTTGCGGCGGTCGCGACCCAGCCAGCCGAAAAGCGTGGTCGTCGAGTCGCGCTCGTGATCGGCAATTCGGCTTACCGGAGCGTGCCACCGCTCTCCAACCCGCACAACGACGCCGAAGCCATCGCGAAATCCCTTCGCAACATCGGGTTCGAAACCGTCACGCTTGCAAGCGACGTGACGCGCGAAAGGCTGATTGACGCGCTGCGGACGTTCGCCAACGAGGCCGAGAATTCCGATTGGGCGATGGTCTATTACGCCGGGCACGGCATCGAGGTCGGAGGCGTCAACTATCTCGTTCCGATCGACGCCACGCTGGCCGTCGACCGCGACATCGAATACGAAGCCGTTCCGTTGTCGCAGGTGCTGCGCGCCACCGACGCGGCGAAACGGATCAAGCTGGTCATGCTCGACGCGTGCCGCGACAATCCCTTTGCACCACGCAAGACGGCGGCTCCGGAAGCTGTCATCAGAACGTCCACCGCCGGTGCGCCGATCGCTTCGCGATCGACCAACGGGCGCGGCCTGGCGGAAGTCAAGGTTGCCGGCGCGACCCTGGTCGTGTTCGCCGCGAAGGACGGGCAGGTCGCGCTTGACGGCGAAGGCGGCAATTCGCCGTTTGCGGTGGCGGTGGTTCAACGCATCGTCACGCCGGGTGTCGAGATAAACAAGGTATTCCGCCTCGTTCGCGATGACGTGATGGAAGCGACCGCCGGCCGGCAGGAGCCGTACACCTATGGCTCGTTGCCGGGTAAGGAGGATTTCTTCTTCGTCGCGAAGTAGCGGAAGATCTCGCCCGGCAAACCACCCGCGGGGGCACAGCGAAAGGCCCGGTCAAATGCCGGGCCTTTCGCCATCACAAACCTTCCCGGCGCCAAATCGTTGAAACATGTCGCGGCTCAGGCGGCTTCCGTCCGGTTCTCGTCGATGGTCTTTGCCTGCTTTCGGCATTCGGCGGCGAATGACTGAAGGCGCTCGGCAGTCAGCCTGTCCAGCACGTCCCTGGCCAGCCGTTCGGCGCGGGCGGCTTGCTGTTGCAGGTATTCAATCTTGCTCATGACCTCAGCCTCCGGCGAGATAATTTGAAGCAAATTGCTTCGTTCCCGACGTGCTTCAGTCTAGGTCAATGGGCGGTAAAAGCTGTGAGCCAGGTCACGTTGGGGAATTTATTCTGCCGTCGTCCCGCGTTGATGACGCCGCGGGATGGTCCGGTGTGCATGCCCGTCGTGGGGCCGCGCGGCCAGTATCAGCCTGCCGATGCTTCCCTGGCGAGGTTGGCACGGAGTAGGTCTCGTGCTCGCGGAGGCTAGACCTTGATGTCGACGATCGCTTCGCGTTCGGCCTGGTTCTTGGCTGCGAAGACGTCCAGCACGGCATCGTTGATGATTCGCGGCGGAGCCTTTGCGGCTTGCTCGGCGAGCAACTGAATTCTTGCCTGGGTGACGGCGACGGGCACGGGATAGACTTGCATGGGGATCTCCCGCACCAAGGCTGCCATCGGCTTGTTTACGCTTTGTAAACGAATGGGGTTAACGGGCTCGATGCAAAATCAGCGCAATGCGATCGTTTGAAAGCATGGTGCCGGTCTGATGCTTCAGACAGTCAGTGACGGGAACGCCGCCGGGTTCAGCCGGCGGCGTCCTGCTCCATCTGCAAGGTCGGTGTGACTTACCGGCCGCCGCCGCCGCCACCACCACCGCCGCCGCCTCCACCACCGCCGGCATCCAGCATCGACTGATTGTAGCGAGGATCGAGGTTGTTTATGTAGTTCACCGTCGAGGGGGTCTGGCGCGAAAGTGTTGCCACATAGGCAATATGATCTCCGCATGCCTTCCGCGACACGGCTTGATCGCAAATCCTCGGTGCAGCAGAAGCCGGAGACATGGCGCTCAGTGCAACGAGAGTGCCCAGAGCAGCCGCAGACAACGTTGATTTCATCGACATTCGAACTCTCCATTCCTTGATTGGCGAAACCGGAATGGCTCGCACGGAAGTTCGACGGTGCCAGATAGAAACCGGTTCGACGGCGCTACCAAGAAAATTCACGCCTGTTCGTACACGTCGGCGTGAACCGAACGTGAAGCGAGCGCCGGGATGCGCCGGACTTCGATTGCTCGCCGGGAAACCCGGATGCCCGCCGCTCTATTTCCCCGGCCAGGTTGAGATGATCGTCACCACACCCAATGCGAAGCACGCCAATACCAATGGCGGATACAGAACGAGGGCTGCGCTGAACCTCAGGAACTTGGGATGCATACCCGCCTTGTTGGGACGTCCGGCCCAGATCAAAACAAGCGCCAGGGCCAGCATCGATAATCCGGCGTACAAATTCATCGGCGTCTCTCCCGTTAAGCACCGTGGCCAGGCCGGCCTGGGAGCCGTAACAATGCGTCAATCAGGCCCTTCTTTCGACGTCTGTGCAATCACGGTGAAGAGTCGGGGCTGCTTCCTCGTGTAAGGAAATTCCTGACACCCCGGGCCACGCTGAAAGCCGCAAATATTGTATGATCGACATTATATGATCGACTCGGAGACTCTCTGGTTGACCGCGTAGTTGGGAGGCACCCTTGTGTTTTGGTCGTCTCCCCGAAAGCCAGTTCGAAGGAGATCAAAGTGTCAGATTCGCAGAAGATGAAGGTCACGCGGCGAGCTTACGAGCTGTGGCAGCAAGCGGGCGAGCCGAAAGACAGAGACGAAGACTTCTATCGTCAGGCTGAGCGAGAACTGAACGTTGCTTCGGAAAGTGCAATCATGACGACAATCCCGCGGGCGTCGTCGCATGGTCGTGTCTAGCTTGATTGCGAAGCTGCGTTACCCGCCCTCGATTGCGGTGGGGTAAAAAGGCGGCCGTTCCGATGTCGCCGACCAGCATCTTGCCGGGGCGCGCGGTTCAGCTCACCAGCCGCTCCCGGTTTTCCCAGAATGGTCTGCGCAATTCGCGTTTGAGTATCTTGCCGGCCCCCGAGAGCGGCAATGGACTCTCGCTGATCTCGACGCTGCGCGGGCATTTGTAGCCGGCGATCAGCGTCTTGCAGAATTCGATCAGTTCAGCGGCCGAGACCTGCGCGCCGCTCCTGGAAACCACTACGGCATGCACCTGTTCACCCCATTGCTCGTTCGGAATTCCGATCACGGCGCACTGCGCGACCGCGGGATGCTGCGCAATCGCGTTCTCGACTTCGACCGAATAGATATTCTCGCCGCCGGAGATGATCATGTCCTTGACCCGGTCGACGACGTAAATGAATCCATCCTCATCCATGTAGCCGCCGTCGCCGGTGTGCATCCAGCCGTCGACAACGGCCTTTGCGGTCTCTTCTGGGCGCTCCCAGTAACCCATCATGACGTTGTCGCCGCGCGCCACGATCTCGCCGACCGTGCCGCGGGGCACCGGCCTGTCGTCGGAACCGACGATACGGACTTCGCAACCGAGCGTGGGACGGCCCGCGCCCCGATGCCGTCCCTTGGCCCGGCCCTGGCCGATGTGCTCATTCCAGTGCAGCAGGGTCGCGATCGGCGACAATTCGGTCATGCCGTAAGCCTGCGTGAACTGCACGTTCGGGAGTGCCGCCATGGCCCTGCCAAGCACGGCCTCGCTGATCGGCGACGCGCCATAGATCACGTTCCTCAGCGGCGACATGTCGTAGGACCCGAGGGCAGGGTGATCGACCAGCATCTGGATCATGGTCGGGACCAGAAGTACGTCGGTGACGCGGTCGTTCTGTACTGCGGCCATCACGGCTTCCGGCGTGAACGCCTGGATAATGGCGTTGGAGCCGCCGCTGAGCAGCAGCGAATACATCGCCGCGCCGTTGGCGAGGTGAAACATCGGCGCGGCGTGCAGATAGGTCGCCGAGGCCGGAAACAGGCCTTCGCCGAGCGCGTTCAACGCATTGGCCATCAGGTTGCCATGGCTGAGCATCACGCCTTTGGAGCGACCGGTGGTGCCACCGGTGTAGAAAATGCCGGCGAGGTCGGCGCCTGTGCGCATCGCGTCCGGCATCGGCTCGCTTCGCGCCAGCAACGCTTCGTAACTTTTCATTCCGGCCGGCACTTCGCCGTCGTCGGCATAGACCAGCTTCAAACCGGGAAGGGATTTCGCCAGCCCGGCGCCCGTCGATGCGAACGCCTTGTCCACGACCAGCACGCCGGCGCGGCAATCGCGCAGGGCGTCCTCGTTTTCAAGCGGGCTCCACCTGATATTGAGCGGAACGATCACCGCGCCGGCCCATGCGGTGGCCAGATAAAGTTCCAGATACCGATCGGAGTTGAGCGACAGGATCGCGACGCGCTCGCCGGGCCCGGCGCCGAGCGCACGAAGGCCGGCCGCCAGCCGCGACACCCGTTCGCCGATCTCGCGCCAGTTCCGCCGCCTGTCGCCAAACACGGTGGCGAGGCCGTCTGGATTGATCTGTAGAGCGCGGCGCAATCCTTGCGTGGTGTTCATCGTATTCCCTCTCGTGATGGTTTCTTCTTCGCGACGGCTGAGGCCGTCTTCTTCAGTGGTCGCGCCGCCAGCCCCTCGGTGAGCCGGTCGGTGAATTCGTCTGCGATCGCTGTTGCCGACATCGCCCCGTCGGGCTGGAACCAGTGACCGATCCAGTTCAGGGAGCCGGCAATGGCGAAAGCGGTCATCTTGGGATCGCACGGTTTGATCGATCCGTCGGCAATTCCGTCGGCGATGTATTTTCGAAATGTCCGGTCGATGCTTTTCTTGCCGGCGCGTACGATCTTCCGGTTCTTCTCGGAGAGGTCGCGCTGGTCGAACCGCACCAGGCTGGCGCCGTGGTCGGTCGCCATGTTCTCGGCATAGGCGTGCACCAACTGCCGCAGCTTGACGAGGCCGGTGCCGCCGCGGGCGTTGATCCCGGCGATGAAGCCGTCGACCCGCTCCTGCCCGACGGCCCAGCACTCGAACAGGATTTCTTCCTTGCTGCGGAAGTAATTGTAGAGCGCCGGCTTGGTGATGTTCAGCCGCTCGGCAACCTCGTTCAGGGTGGCGCGATGATAGCCCTGCTCGAGAAACAATTGCACCGCGGTCCGCAGCACGGCGTCGCGCTTCTCGTCGCGTGCGCGGCGACGGCTTTCGAACGGCAGCCAGGGGGAAGAATCGGAGGAGGGGGGCCGGGCATCCATATCGTCTTCCGTCTGTCCTGCATTGGCTTGCGTTGACTCGAGCCTGCTTCGACGTATATTACCCGTCGGAAAGATAAAGTCCAATTGGTAATGTACGGAGGCTCCCATGTCATCTCGCGCCTATGTTGCCGGTGTCGGCATGATCCCGTTCGCCAAGCCGGGCGCCAACGCGCCGTATCATGTGATGGGTGCCGAGGCGGTGAAGCTGGCGCTCGGCGATGCCGGACTGGATTACAGTCTGATCCAGCAGGCCTATGTCGGTTACGTCTACGGCGATTCCACCTGCGGGCAGCGCGCGCTGTACCCGGTCGGCATGACCGGCATTCCGATCGTCAACGTCAATAACAACTGCTCCACCGGTTCGACGGCGTTGTTTCTGGCGCGGCAGGCCATCGAATCCGGCGCCGCCGATTGCGTGCTGGCGCTCGGTTTCGAGCAAATGAAGCCAGGCGCGCTGGGCGCCGTCTTTACCGACCGGCCGAGCGCGTTCGATGATTTCGATGCGGCCGCCGACCAGCTCGTCGATGCGCCCGGCATTCCATTGGCCCTGCGCTATTTCGGCGGCGCCGGCCTCAGTCACATGAAGAAGCATGGCACTCCGCTGCAGGCCTTTGCCAAGGTCCGCGCCAAGGCGAGCCGCCATGCCAAGAACAATCCGCTGGCGTTGTTTCGGAAGGAAGTCACAGCCGATGACGTCATGAACGATCAGGTGATCTGGCCGGGCGTGATGACGCGGCTGATGGCGTGTCCGCCGACCTGCGGCGGCGCGGCCGCGGTGCTCGTTTCTGGGAAGTTTGCCAGCCGGCACGGGTTGCGCAAAGACGTTCGCATCGCCGCCCAGGCGATGACGACGGACACGCCTTCCACCTTCGGCGCCGGCGACATGATGCAGGTCGTCGGCTTCGACATGGCGCGCGCCGCGGCGAACAGCGTCTACGAGGCCGCCGGTGTCGGCCCGCAGGATCTCGACGTGGTCGAGCTGCACGACTGCTTCGCGCAGAACGAGCTGATCACCTACGAGGCCCTGGGACTCTGTCCCGAGGGCGGCGCTGCGAAATTCATCGAGGATGGCGACAACACCTATGGCGGCAGGTTCGTCACCAATCCCTCCGGCGGGCTGCTGTCGAAGGGGCATCCGCTGGGCGCTACTGGATTGGCGCAATGCTACGAGCTGACCCGTCAATTGCGGGGCACCGCAGACGCCACCCAGGTCGATGGCGCGCGATTGGGATTGCAGCATAATCTCGGCCTCGGCGGCGCCTGCGTGGTGACGCTGTACGAGCGCGCGTAAGGAAGCACCATGGTCGATCAATCCGCCGTCGGGCGTAGCTTTACGCCGGTCACCGCGCGCGTCGAGCCCGGGCGCCTGCGCTACTTCCTCAACACGCTCGCCGAGCAGAATCCTATCTACCGCGACGAGCAGGCCGCGCGGGCGCATGGCTATGCCGGCACGCCGGTGCCGCCGACCTATCTGTTCTGTCTGGAGATGATGGACAACGAGCGTCCATTCGAGTTCCTGACCGAATTGAAGATCGATCTTGCCCGCGTCCTGCATGGCGAACAGCGCTTTACCTACCATGCTCCCGTCGTCGTCGGCGACACCCTGACCTTCAAGTCGCGCGTCACCGGCGTCACCGACAAGAAGGGCGGCGCGATGACGATGGTGGCGGTCGAAACCGAAGTCACCAACCAGGACGGCGTTCGCGTCGCCGATACCGCGCGCACCATCGTCGTGCGGAACCAGGAGCCAGCATGAGTGCCACGGCAACAAGCCATCCGGCGGTCGGCGACCGCCTGGTTCACAAGACGTTTCCGCCGGTCACGCGTCATACGCTGGCACTGTATTGCGGTGCTTCCGGTGATCATAATCCGATGCATGTCGATATCGATTTCGCCAGGGCGGCGGGTTTTCCGGATGTGTTTTCGCACGGCATGCTGGTGATGGGCTATCTCGGTCAGGCGCTGACCGATTCGGTTCCGCCGAACCGTATTCGCTCCTTCTCGACGCGCTTCGCCGCGATCACGCAACTCGGCGCGCGCCTGACCTGCGAGGGGCATGTGACCGAGCTGATCGAGGACAAGGGCGAGAAGCGGGCCAGGCTCGCTCTGACCACCAAGGACGAAACCGGCGAGGTCAAGCTCGCAGGTGAAGCCATCATCGCGCTCTGACCAGGAACATCGAATGTCAAAACTCAAGGGAAAAGTCGCGCTCGTCACCGGATCGGGGCGCGGTATCGGCCGCGCCATTGCCATGAAGCTCGCAAGCGAGGGCGCAAGGATCGTGGTCAACGACCTCGATGCCGCGCCGGGCGACGCGGTCGCCGCCGAAATCAAAGCGGCCGGCGGTGAGGCGGTCGCGGTCAACGGCAGCGTGTCCGAGACTGGCTTTGCCGATCGCTTCGTCGGCGCCGCCATGGAGACATTCGGTGGCCTCGATATCATCGTCAACAACGCCGGTTACACTTGGGACTCGACGATCCAGAAGATGACCGACGAACAGTTCCAGGCCATGCTCGATGTGCATCTGGTCGCGCCGTTCCGCATCCTGCGCGCCGCGGCGGAGCCGATCCGGATCATGGCCAAGAAGGAAGCCGAGGCCGGCCGCGAGGTGTTCCGCAAGGTCGTCAACATCTCGTCGATCGCGGGGCTCTACGGCAATGCCGGGCAGGCGAGCTACTCGTCGGCCAAGGCGTCGCTGGTCGGATTGACGCGGACGATGTGCAAGGAGTGGGGACGCTACAAGGTCAACGTCAATTGCGTGGCCTTTGGCCTGATCAACACCCGGCTGACCCAGCCGATCGAGGCCCAGCAAAAGACCATCGATGTCGCGGGGCGCGACATCAAGGTCGGTGTCCAGCCGCAGATGCTAGAGAACATGGCCAGAATGATTCCGCTCGGCCGCGGCGGCACGCCGGAGGAGGCGGCGGACGCGGTCTATCTGTTCTGCAGTCCGGAATCGAACTACATCAGCGGCCAGGTCGTGGTCGCCGGCGGCGGCCTCCTGATTTAAGGCAGGGATGCATCCAGTCGTAAGCTCTGGTCTCGCCCCGGATACTGGCGCTACATGGGCTTGCGGACGTGCAACGCGTTGTTGCATCCATTCTCTCGTGCGAGGCGACACCGAATGACCTACCGTTCCTCCTGGATGACCGAAGAGCTGGACGTTTTTCGCGATCAGTTCCGCAGATTTCTCGCCAGGGATCTGGCTCCGCACGCCGACAAATGGCGTCAGCAGAAATTGGTCGATCGCTCGGCATGGCGGGCCCTGGGCGAGATGGGCGCCTTGCTGCCGAGCGTGCCGGAAGCCTATGGCGGCCTTGGCGCCAGCTTCGCCTACGACGCCGCCGTGATCGAGGACCTCGAAAGCGTGGTGCCGGAAGCCACAACCGGGGTTTCGGTGCACAGCGGCATCGTCGCCCACTACATCCTGAACTACGGTTCCGAGGAACAGAAATTGCGCTGGCTGCCGAAAATGGCCAGCGGCGAGTTCGTCGGCGCCATCGCCATGACCGAGCCCGGCACCGGGTCCGACCTGCAGGGCGTGCGGACGACCGCCAAGAAGCAGGGCAACAATTATGTGATCAACGGCCAGAAGACCTTCATCACCAACGGCCAGGCCGCCGACCTCATCATCGTGGTGGCGCGCACCGGCGGGCCGGGCGCCAAGGGTCTTTCCCTGATCGTGGTCGAGACCGCGGGCAATGACGGCTTCCGGCGCGGGCGCAACCTCGACAAGATCGGTCTGCAGGCGTCCGACACCTCCGAGCTGTTTTTCGACAACGCGGTGGCTCCGCCCGAAAATTTGCTAGGCGGCGAGGAGGGAAGCGGCTTCGCCCAGCTGATGCAGCAATTGCCGCAGGAGCGGCTGTTGCTCGCGATCGGCGCCGTGGCCTCGATGGAGCGCGCGGTGCGGCTGACGACCGACTACACGAAAGAGCGCAAGGCATTCGGTCAGCCGATCATCGAGTTCCAGAACACCGCCTTCACCCTCGCCGAGCGCAAGACGGAAGCCACCATCGCGCGGGTGTTCGTCGACTGGTGCATCGAGCGTCTCATCGCCCGTGAACTCGACACCGTCACCGCGTCGATGGCGAAGTGGTGGTGTTCGCAGAAGCAGGTGGAGACCGCCGACGAGTGCCTGCAACTTCACGGCGGATACGGCTACATGCAGGAATATCCGATATCGCGGATGTTCGTCGACGCGCGCATTCAGAAGATTTACGGCGGTACCAACGAAATCATGAAGCTGCTGATCGCGCGCTCCCTGTAGCGGCCGTTCGGACGCAGGATGCCGGCCCAGACGGCAGACCTTCGTGAAGGGGCCGCTGCCTTGGTCGAAAACGCCCGGCTGTCGCCATGAGCAGTTCCTATTTCGGCAAATAGTTTCTGCCGCGCAAGTGAGCCCAGCCGCGTCGAAGCATTTCTTTCGGCGTGCTGTCGACCAGCGTCGCGATGCCGAGCCATGCGCCGAGGACCATGCTGCCTACGGCAAACGGCCAGGACAGCGACAGCATCGATCCGGCCGTGATGCCTTGACCGATAGTGCAGCCGCCGGCAAGGATTCCACCAATTCCCATCAGAGCGGCGCCGCTAAGATGGCGCCGCATTTCGTGGTCATCGTCGAAGGCCTCCCATCGCAATTCGTCTGCGCGCCACGCCGCGAGCCAGGAGCCGGCGACGACGCCGAACACGCTGCCGACACCGAAATCCGCGAGATTCGCGACGTTCAGAAGTCCCGCATAGATCGCTTTTCCGACCGTCGACACGAACGTCAGGCTTTGCGGGCGGACCGGGCCGGAGAAATCGTCAGCAAACGACGATGTCACGAACCAGCCTGCAATGGTCAGGAGGCCAAGCACGATTCCGGCCGTCAGCAGGCGTGGCGCGCGCCTGAGTCTCTGGTCGCCCAGTGCGAGCCAGCAAAGCGCGCCTCCTGCGGTCGCTGCGATCGCGCTGCGCACATCCCATCCCAAAGCGTGCATTGAAAGCGATGCCATGTCGGATCGCACGCCGTCCGGCATGGCAATGGAGATGCTTTCCAGGACCGTGATGCGAAAGCTGGCGAATGCGCCGCGCAGCGTCGCATAGGCGCACACGCCGAGGATCAGGATCACAATCAGGCTGCGCAGGTCTCCCGTCCCCAGCCGCACCAGCGAACCGAAGCCGCAGGTCCCGACCATCGCCATCCCGGTCCCGAACATCACGCTGCCGATCACGATCGCGACCAGGGGAAGGGCCGGGAGCGTGTAGGTTGTTTGTTCGGGGTCGAGAAGGCCGCCGATGATCAGCGCCTGTGTTCCGAGGATCGCGATCCCGAGCGCCAGCCCGAAAATTCGCAAGCGACGGCTGTCGCCGCCCATCAGGGCGTCTTCGATGGCCCCAAACGAACACAGTTTGGCGTGCCGTACGGCAAATCCTGCGGTCGCGCCGATGGCAAAGCCAGCCAGCGCGAGCATCCAGCCAGACAGATTCTGCATGGCGTCTCTCCCGGTCAGGCGCAGGACTTGCCCGGCTAATTGCCGAGTTGCCATGTCACCCGTCTGCTTCGCGGCAGTCTATTTCCTGGCGTCGGCAACCGCCGTCGCGCAAAAGATGTCGTAAACGACCGAAATCACGCGACGCACGTCCTCGTTGGCAAGACTGTAGTAAATCGTCTTGCCGTCGCGTCGTGTGTCGACCATGCCGTCGTAGCGGAGGCGCGCCAGTTGCTGCGAAACGGCGGACTGCCGCAAGGAAAGAATGTTCTCAAGCTCCGTTACCGAACGTTCGCGCTCTGCGAGCAGGCAAAGCAGCAGAAGGCGGTTCTCGTGCGAGAGCGCCTTCAGGAAATTGCTGGCCTTTCGCGCCTTGCGCATCAATTGATCGAGCTCGGGCGAATACTCCGCACCGTCGCGAAATTCGGTTTCGAGGTCGCTTGGAAGGATCGAGGTCATGGCGTCAGCGTACTTTCGACTTGTCCAAAGATGAAATTGCCTGGCTGGGATTGTTCTTGAGCGGCGGAACTTCAATCCGGCTCACGAATGTGCCCAGCAATCCCCAGAATGCGTCGTCGTTGATGTAGCCGGTGATGCGTCCGATCTCGCGGCCATTGTCCACCACCACGAAAGTTGGCGTGTAGCGCACTGGCGAAGCGAGCGCGACGCTGGATGTCGCCTGCCTGTCGATGTTGACGTGACGTAGCGGAAGCACCTTGGCTTCGGCGGTCTTGCCATAGCTGGATCCGACGTCTCGATCCCACCTTTGACACCAGACGCAGCCATCGCGCCCGAACACCAGGAGTTCGGCCGCATCCGACCTCGCCGGCCAAAGCACTGCCGCCAGCACGAACAGGTGAAGGGGGAGAAATTTCAGGAGCGCTTCTGAAAACATATGCTACATATAGACGAATTCGCATGTATAGGCCAGAGCCGGTAACGCTGTGATTTCAAATATTTCCCTGGTGAGCGCATTGGGAGCGGGGCTGCTGTCGTTTCTCTCGCCCTGCATCCTGCCCTTGGTGCCGCCCTATCTTTGCTTTCTGGCAGGGATCAGCCTCGACGACCTGACGCGAACCGGACAAGGACAGGTCGCGCGGCAGAATTGGCGCGTGGTGGGTTTGTCCATTGCCTTCGTGCTCGGCTTTGCCACCGTATTTGTCGCGCTCGGCGCTTCCGCCTCGCTGATTGGAAAGGCCGTCACCGCGCATTTCGAAACGCTCGGAATGATCGCCGGCCTGGTCATCCTCATCCTTGGCCTGCATTTCCTTGGCGTGTTCAGGATCGGCCTGCTGTTTCGCGAAGCCCGTTTTCAGACTTCGCGCAAGGGGGGCGGCCATCTCGGTGCGTATGTGGTGGGTCTCGCTTTTGCCTTCGGCTGGACCCCGTGCGTCGGGCCGGTGCTCGCAGCAATCCTCATCGTCGCCGGCGTCGAAGGATCGGCGGCGCGCGGGGCCACGCTGCTCGGCTTCTATGCGCTGGGCATCGGGATTCCCTTCGTGCTCGCGGCGCTGTTCGCCGGCCGCTTCGTTCGATTGATGTCGCGTATGCGCGACCATATGAACCTTGTCGAGAAGGTGATCGGCTCAGGTCTTGTGCTCACCGGTGTTCTGTTTTTGACTGGCGCAATGCCGCGCATCGCGGGCTGGCTGCTGCAGACATTCCCCGCCTTCGGATCGATTGGTTGAAACGGATTGTGAAGGGGAGGCTTCATTGAAGACGCAAAAAGGCGCTCTTACGCGAAGACACGCCATTGCTGCTTTTGGTTTTGCGATGCTCGGCTCGAGTGCCGCACCCGGTCACGCGAAAGCCAGGCTGGGCGATGACGGGCTCTATCAGATGGATTGGTATCTGGAGAGCTTCCTCGATCTTTCCGAAGATCTCGCCGGCGCTGCCGAAAAGGGCAAGCGCTTCGCGATCATGTGGGGTCTCAAGGGATGCCCCTCCTGCAAGAAGATGCACGAGGTCCATCTGGCTGATCCGAAGATCGAAAGTTACATCCGCGACAATTTCGAGATTCTGCATCTCAACCACATCGGATCGCGCATGGTCACGGACTTCGATGGGCGCAAGCTGGGTGAAAAGGCGCTCGGCGAAGCATATGGAGTTCGCTTCACGCCGACGATCCAGTTTTTTCCCGAGAAGCCGGCCGGTCTTTCCGCCTTGCGCGGGCAGGCGCGAGAGGTCGTCCGCATGCCCGGACTGCTCGAGCCTCCGGAGTTTCTCGCCATGTTCCGTTATGTGCGGGAGAGGGGTTATGAAACCTTGTCGTTCCCCGACTGGCTCAGGAAGCAGGCCTGAGCAAAGCTCCCGACCGCGCGGGCGGTTCAGAAATCCAGCTTGTCCCTGATCGCGTCGATCCCGGCCTTGGCGCAGGCATCGTCGGCGTCGCCTCCTGGCGCGCCTGAAACGCCGATGGCGCCGACCATCGAACCTCCACCCTCGATGACCATGCCGCCGCCGAGGATGACGGCGCCCGGCAGATCGCGCAGGCCGGCTTGCGGCATGCCCGGCTGGCTGATCGCCATCAGCGCGGTCGTGCCGGTGCGGAAGGACGCCGCAGTCCAGGCCTTGCCGGCGGCTGTCGTGGGAGTGTGCGCGCCGGCAAAGCGGTCGCGCAGCATGACCTGGGTCACGCCAAAGCGATCGACCACCGCGACCGCCACCTGATATCCGCGCTTGCGGCATTCAGCGAGGGCGGCACGGGCGGAATCCAGCGCAAGTTCCGGGCTCAGCAATTTATAGGTGACGAGAGATTCCTGCGCGTTGCCGGGAATGGCCGTCAACGCGAGGATGGCCGAAGCCGCCAACAGACTCCGCAATGCCATGACATTCCTCCTCCACGCGCCACCGTATGCCCGAGCGGGTTGAGCGCCCGGCGGCGGCTATTTGTTGACCGGTGACTCGGGATCGAACAGCAACGCGACGATGTCCTTGATCTGCTTTTCCGTCAGGAACTTGTTCGCGCCGAAGCGCGGCATGTTCGAACATGCCACCACAGCCTGCGAATTGTAGATCTTGGTGTAAGCCTGTTTGGCTTCCTCCGGGTCGAATTTACGGTCCTTGCCGTACGACGTGAGGCTCGGTCCCAAGGTGCCGTAGCTGACTTCGGCGAGCTCCAGCTGGTGGCAGGCATAGCAATTGCCGCCGCTTACGGTTTTCTCGTTGTCGGAGAACTGTCCGCCGCGGCCGTTGTTGGCGACCTTCTTGCCTTCCTTCCAGTCGCCGAGCAGCTTCCCATCGGCCGGAAACACGACCTTGGCGAGTTCGCGCTTGATGATCTTGTCGGCTTCGGCCGACGGCACGTCGTTGCGGAAATGATTGCAGGTCTTCAGGGTTTCATCGGGCTCGATTCTCGCCTGCCATTCCGGCGGCGCCTTGCCGAAGGTCGACTTCAGATAGGCGTCGACCACGGCAGCGTCCGGATGTTTGATGGCGGCGGTATTCGCTGTTTGCGCAGAGGCCGTCAGGGGTAGTGCTGTCCCGGCGGCAACGACGAGAGCAAGCGCAGCAGTTTTAAGAATCGTTTTCATGGCGCGCTCCCTCAGCGTTTGATCGACGGTACGTTGATTTCACCGCCGAGCGCCTGCTTGTTCAGGAAGACGGTCAATGCGGTGATGCTGTCGGAAGCATATTCCGGGACCGGCCAGCGTTGCTGTCGGTAGCAATCCCAAAGACGATGCTGCATCGTGCGCAACGCACCCTGCGACACGCGATAGGTTGGCCAGGAACCCATGGTCTCCTGGGACTGCTTGCCGGCCTTCGACAGGTTCGGCAGGCCCTGCAGGCGGATTCGCTTGCCTTCATCGCCATGGCAGGTCGCGCAGGAGAAATCCATCACGCCACCACGCCTGAAGAACAATTCCTCGCCGACGGCCGCCATCTCCATTTCCTTGGGATGGCTGAGTTGCACGTCGATCTTCATGCCATTCGACTTGTTGGCGATATAGGCGACCAGATCCTCCAGGTCGGAGGCTCGCCCCGGTCCTGAAAACCGGCGCGCGATCACGTCCTTGGTGTCGAGCCCCTGGAGGTTCTGCATGCACCACAGCAGCCGCTGCTCCAGGTCCATGACCTTGTCGGCATCCTTGAAGAACCGGGGAAGCTTCGCAAAGGCGCCTTCCAGCTTTCCCGCGCCGAGACCGAGGTCGCATCCTTCGAGGGACACGTTCTTGCTGCCGCGCTTTTCACTCCACAGGACTTCTCCGCGATCGACCGCGAGAAATCCCGGATTGGACATGGGATCGGAGATCATCGCACGATAGCGCTCGATCTCCTTCTCACTCTTGTCTTCGGCAACAGCACCAAAAGAAATTGTGCACAGCAACATAACCGTCAGCACGGAACCGATTGCGGCTCGTCTCATCCCTCATCCTCCCACTCGACGACCGTCTTTTGCGGTCCTTAAGGCCTTTAACTTTGACGCGGTATCTTTACATTCAAAAAAATCAATATAATGATATTTGCGGATCATGATAGATCAAAGTTGGAATCGTCAAGAGATTTCATCGTCTAGGGATGCAGCAAAGAGATCCCGCGGGAGGATACCCATATGGTTTGGAATTCGATTGAAACGACCCGTCGTGAGGCGCTCGGTCTTGCCTCGATCCTGGGATTTGCGGCTCTTCTCGCCCCCAGGATGTCCTTCGCGGACGAGCAGACCGTCGCCGCGGAAATCAAGAAATTGTACGGCGACAAGAAGCTGGAGAGCGGCAAGATCAAGCTCGACGTGCCGGAAATCGCGGAAAACGGCCTCGTCGTGCCGGTCAACGTGGAGGTCGAAAGCCCCATGACGGATGCGGATTACGTCAAGGCGGTGCATGTCTTCGCCGACGGCAATCCGCTGCCGGGTATCGTCAGCTACAAGTTCACGCCTGCCTGCGGCAAGGCTTCAGCGTCGACGCGCATGCGGCTGGCGCAAACCCAGAACATCATCTGCGTCGCGGAAATGTCGAACGGCAATCTGCATATGGCGAAGGCCAATGTGAAGGTGACCATCGGCGGCTGCGGCGGCTGATCTGTCGCGGCAAGAATCATAAAATCAAGGTGAGGAGTTTTCCATGGCCACAAAGCCAACCCCGCGTGTTCGCGTTCCCGCCCAGGTCAAGCCCGGCGAAATCTTTGAAATCAAGACCCTGATCTCGCACGAGATGGAGTCGGGTCAGCGCAAGGACTCCTCCGGCAAAGTCGTGCCGCGCAAGATCATCAACAAGTTCGTCGCGCAATTCAACGGCAAGACGGTTTTCGAAGCCGACTGGAATCCTGCGATTTCGGCCAATCCCTATCAGTCGTTTTTCTACAAGGCTGTCGAAAGCGGTGAGTTCACCTTCACCTGGAAGGACGATGACGGTTCGGATTACGTCTCCAAGAACAAGCTGACCGTCGCGGCGTAATCTGCAGGCGCGAGTGGTCGGGCCCAAGGGGGCCTCGCGAGGCCCCCGGTAACGTTCTGAGCCCAACGATAGACAAGTAAGGGTGGATCGATGATATCGAGGCGGGAATTCCTGCAGGCGACGTCGGCTGCGTCGGCGTTGCTGCTCGGCAGCGGGCTCGGCGATCTCGGAAGAGTCGCTGCCCAGCAGCGCCTGTCGCAGGCCGACATCATGCGCTTCGACCCGTTGGGGACCGTCACGATTCTGCATGTGACGGATATCCACGCTCAGTTGATGCCGCTGCACTTCCGCGAGCCCTCCGTCAATCTCGGCGCCGGTGAAGCAAAGGGACTTCCGCCGCATATTTCCGATGCCGAGTTCCGCAAGTACTTCAAGATCGCGACCGGTTCAGCCGACGCCTTCGCCCTGACGTCCGACGATTTCGTTTCGTTGGCCCGCAACTATGGCCGCATGGGCGGCATGGATCGCATCGCTGCATTGATCCGGGCCGTGCGAGCCGAGCGCGGCGAAGACAAGGTGCTGTTGCTGGACGGCGGCGACAACTGGCAGGGCAGCTGGACTTCGTTGCAGACCAAGGCGCAGGACATGGTCGACATCATGTCGGCGCTGAAGGTCGACGCCATGGTCGGTCATTGGGAATTCACCTACGGCGCCGACCGCGTCAGGCAAATCGTCGACAAGGCGCCGTTCGCATTTCTGGCCCAGAATATCCGCGACAATGAGTGGCAGGAACCCGTCTTCGAGGCCCGCAAGACGTTCGAGCGGGGTGGCGCGAAGATCGCCGTGATCGGCCAGGCATTGCCGCGCACCGCCGTTGCCAATCCTCGCTGGATGTTCCCGAAGTGGGAATTCGGCATCCGCGAAGAGGACATGCAAAAGCAGGTTGACGAGGCGCGGGCCGAGGGAGCCTCGATCGTCGTTCTTCTCTCGCATAACGGCTTCGACGTCGATCGCAAGCTCGCAAGCCGGGTGAAAGGGCTCGACGTCATATTGACCGCGCATACGCATGACGCGATGCCGGGCCTCATCCGCGTCGGCGATACCGTTCTGGTCGCCTCCGGTTCGCACGGCAAATTCGTCTCGCGTCTCGACATCGAGGTGAAGGACAAGAAGGTTGCCGGTATCCGCTTCAAGCTGATGCCCGTTTTCGCGGACGCCATCGCGCCCGATCCGGCGATGACCGCCCTGGTCGAGAAGGTGAGGGCGCCCTTCGCAAAGGATCTCGCGCGCACGATCGGCAAGACCGACTCCCTGCTCTACCGCCGCGGCAACTTCAACGGCACCTTCGACGATTTGATCTGCAACGCCATGCTTGCCGAGCGCGACGTCGAAATTGCGCTGTCGCCGGGCTTCCGCTGGGGCGGTACGTTGGTTCCGGGAGACACCATCACCTGGGAGCATGTGACGAACGCGACCGCGATCACCTACCCGAACTGTTACCGCAACCAGATGACCGGCGCGCAGCTCAAGGAAATTCTGGAAGACATCGCCGACAACATCTTCCACCCGGATCCCTATTTCCAGGGCGGCGGCGACATGGTCCGGATCGGGGGCATGGGCTATGCGATCGATATCGCCAAGCCTGCGGGCTCGCGCGTCTCGAAGCTCACGCATCTGAAGTCGGGCCAGCCGATCGAGGCGTCGAAGGCCTATACGGTCGCGGGCTGGGCCAGCATCAACCAGAACACGCAAGGACCGCCGATCTGGGATGTTGTTGCGGCCCACGTGTCAAAACTTGGCTCGGTGAAAATCGAACCGAACACGGCGGTCAAGGTCACGGGGACCTGAAAGCCTGCCATGACGGTGCACTGTTGCCTCCAACATATTCATGTATCGAAATAAATAGAAAGAAAGGATGCCCGCATGAGTGACAAGCCTTCAGCGGATATTCTCAATCGTCGCCGATTTCTCGGAGCCGCGGGGCTTGCGGGCGCTGGCGCGGCTTTCGCCGCCGTCCCGGCCATTGCCACGGAGGCCGGGAAACCCGATCCCTTGATCACCGAGGTGCAGGACTGGAACCGCTATCTTGGCGACGGGGTTCAATCGCGGCCCTACGGCTCGCCATCGAAGTTCGAAAAGGATGTGGTGCGGCGCGACGTCGCGTGGCTGACGGCCTCCCCGGAATCGTCGGTGAACTTCACGCCGCTTCATCGACTGGACGGAATTATCACGCCGTCCGGCCTGTGCTTCGAACGCCATCACGGCGGCATTGCCGAGATCGATCCTGCCGACCACCGGCTGATGATCAATGGGCTCGTGGACAAGCCGCTTGTCTTCACGATGGAAGACATCAGGCGCATGCCGCGGGTGAACAGGATCTATTTCCTCGAATGCGCGGCGAATTCCGGCATGGAATGGCGCGGCGCGCAGCTCAACGGCTGTCAGTTCACGCACGGCATGATCCACAACGTCATGTATACCGGCGTGCCGCTCAAGGCCTTGCTGGATGAAGCCGGACTGAAGCCGAATGCCAAATGGCTGATGCTCGAAGGAGCGGATTCAGCCGGAATGAACCGGTCGCTGCCGATCGAGAAGGCGCTGAACGACGTCCTGATCGCATTTGCAATGAACGGAGAAGCGCTGCGGCCGGAGCAGGGCTATCCGTTGCGGGCGGTGATCCCGGGCTGGGAAGGCAATTTGTGGGTGAAGTGGCTGCGGCGGATCGAGGCCGGCGACCAGCCCTGGCAGACCCGCGAAGAGACGTCGAAATATACCGACTTGATGGCCGACGGCCGCTCGCGCAAACTGACATTCGCCATGGATGCGAAGTCGGTGGTGACGAATCCGTCGCCGCAGGCGCCGCTCCGGCACAAGGGGCGCAACGTTCTGACCGGCGTCGCCTGGTCCGGCCGCGGAACGATCAGGCGGGTCGATGTGACTCTCGACGGCGGCCGCAACTGGCAGTCCGCGCGCATCGACGGCCCGGTGCTCGACAAATCGCTGGTGCGCTTCTACGTCGACCTCGACTGGAATGGGCAGGAGATGATGATCCAGTCCCGGGCCATCGATTCGACCGGTTACGTCCAGCCGTCCAAGGAAGAACTGCGCAAGGTCAGGGGCGTCAATTCGATCTACCACAACAACGGAATCCAGACCTGGCTGGTGCGTGCGGACGGGGAGACTGAAAATGTCGAGATTGGCTAGGTTTCTGTTCGCCGGTCTCCTTGGCGGGACCTTGGCCACGACGCCGATCGCTGAGGTTTTGGCACAGCAGGTTGCCGCAAAATCCTCTGCCAAGCTCGGTCTTGGCCGCCCGGCCTTGCCGGAGGAAATCAAGGCCTGGGACACGGATGTTCGGTCGGACGGCAAGGGCCTTCCGGCCGGCAAGGGCACGGCAAAACAGGGAGACGTGGTTTTTCAGGAGAAATGTGCCTCCTGCCACGGCGAGTTCGGCGAGGGCGCCGGTCGATACCCCGTGCTTGCCGGAGGACGAGGTACGCTGAAGGCTGACCGGCCGGACAAGACCGTCGGCTCTTTTTGGCCGGACGTGTCGACGTTCTTCGACTATGTTAAGCGCGCAATGCCTTTTGGCAACGCACAATCCTTGACGGACGACGAAGTCTACGCCCTCACTGCCTATGTCCTCAGCATGAACGACATCGTCAAGGACGAGAACTTCGAGCTTAACGAAAAGAATTTCACTTCTATCAAAATGCCGAACGCCGCGGCATTCTATCCGGACGATCGCGAAACCGCTGAAAAGCACTTCTGGAAGAAGGACCCTTGCATGAAGGATTGCCGCACGGCACCCAAAGTGATCGGCCGCGCCGTTTCGGTGGACGTCACGCCTGACAGCAAAGCCGGACCAAAAGTGGATTGATGGACATGTCCCGGCGCCTGGCAGCATCGGTCGGTTTCCTGGCGGCGAGTTCGTTCACTGGCGCCTGTGCCGGAGACCGCGAGCTCGGCGCATACCTGTCCAACGAGTGCGTGGCCTGCCATCAAATTTCAGGCCATGTCACCGGAGGGGTTCCACGGATCACCGGGTGGCCCGAAGAAAATTTTATCGCGGTGATGAACTCCTACAAGGACAAGCACCGGGACAATCCCATCATGCAGACCATTGCGGGCCGGCTTGCGGACGACGAGATTGCCGCGCTCGCGGCCTATTTCGGGGCGGTGACGTCACAATCCAGCGCAAAATGACGCGCGCATTCAGGAGAATCTTGTCCGGTCGAGCCGGCAAATTCGACGAAGCTATCGGTTTGGTGAAGGCGAGCGCATCCGCCCGGCAGAAGGCGGCCAGCGCTCGGGCCTGATGTCGGAAAGTCAAAACCAGCGGGAGGGATAAATGGACTTCAATCGTAGGCAATTACTGACAGGAACTGCAGCGGTCACTGGCGCGATGATGCTGGGTTCACCCGCGACTCTCGCCCAGGCCAAACCACGGGTCGTGGTGATTGGCGGGGGAGCGGGTGGTGCGACGGCGGCGAAATACATCGCCAAGGACAGCGCCGGCGCCATTGCGGTGACCCTGGTCGAGCCCAATGCCAAGTATCAGACCTGCTTTCACAGCAATCTCTATCTCGGGGGGGTGCGCGACTACGCCTCCATCACCCACGAGTACACCGGATTGGCCAAAATCGCCGGAATCGAGATCGTGCGCGACAGCGCCAGCATGATCGACCGCGACAAGAAGGAAGTGGTTCTCGCCGGCGGCCGGCGGCTGCCCTACGACCGCCTCGTGGTGTCTCCGGGCATCGATCTGAAATACGATTCCGTTCCGGGATGGTCGCAGGCGGCCGAAGAGGCGATGCCGCATGCCTGGAAGCCGGGCGCCCAGACGCTGCTGCTGCGCAAGCGCCTCGATGCCGTCCCGAACGGCGGCGTGATCGTAATGATTGCCCCGCCCAATCCCTATCGCTGTCCGCCGGGTCCCTATGAGCGTGTCTCGATGATGGCTCATTCGTTGAAGGCCGCCGGCAAGGATCGCAGCAAGATCTTCGTGATCGACCCGAAGGAAAGCTTTTCCAAGCAGGGCCTGTTTCAGGAGGGATGGGAAAAGCATTACAAGGGCATGGTCGAATGGCTCGGCCCGAAGGTTCATGACGGCCTGAAATCGGTCGATCCGGCGAGCGGAACCGTCGTGACCGGCTTCGAGACCTACAAGAATGCCGCATTGGTCAACGTCATCCCGGCGCAAATGGCCGGAGCGATCGCGCGGGATTCGGGGCTGGCAAATGCGAGTGGATTCTGCGCCATCGATCCCACCAGCATGAAGTCGGCGGTCGATGCCAATATCTACGTGCTCGGCGACGCCTGCATCGCGGGCGACATGCCGAAATCGGCATTCTCCGCCAACAGCCAGGCCAAGGTCGCGGCCATGATGATCAGGGGCGAGCTTGTCGCTGCGCGGACCTTTCCGGCCCGCTACACCAACACCTGCTGGAGCCTGATCGAAACCGACGATTGCGTGAAAGTCGGAGGCGCCTACGAGGCCAAGGACGGCAAGATCGCGGCATCCTCGACCTTCGTTTCGAAGACGGGCGAAACAGCGGAAATGCGCAAGCAACAGCAGGCCGAGAATATGGGATGGTATGCCGGCATCACGGCCGACATGTTCGGGTAGGGCACCGGCGAATCGTCATCAGCAGAAGCCGACAGGGGCCGCCGGAAGCGTCGATCGCGGCAATCGCCGCTTCCGGCGCCCTGACGGGCGTGAAATCCGTACCGACTCCGGGGAAGAGGAAACATGATCGTTCGTTCGATATTGGTGGCAGCCTCGCTTGTGGCCATGACGGCAGGCGCCAACGCGCAGGACGCCGCGGCGGGAGAGAAATCGCTCAACAAATGCCGCGCCTGCCATCAGGTGGGTGAGACGGCGAAGAACGTCGTCGGCCCCGTCCTCAATGGCCTGTTCGGCCGCAAATCCGGAACGATCGCGGGCTACAATTACTCGGATGCCAACAAGAATTCCGGCATCACGTGGGACGAGGCGGTGTTTGCCGATTACATCAAGGATCCCAAGGCGAAAATTCCCGGCACGAAAATGACGTTCGCGGGCATCAAGAACGAGCAGGAGATCAAGGATCTCACGGCGTTCCTGAAGCAGTTCGGTACCGACGGCAAGAAGAGCAATTGATCCGCGGTCAAAACCTGGCCCGACGGGACGCGATTGCGCGAGATCAATGACGGCGCGGTTTCGGTCGACGAGATTCTCGCGACGTTCCGGTATTGCATGTTGCCCGGTTCCGGGATCGCCGTGGGGGACGGATGGCCTTGAATCTCGAATCGTTGATGGAGTTTGTCGGCGAGGCGGCGGTTCTGGCGGCGGGCGGCCTGCTGATCGGAATGTTGTTCGGCGCCTTCGCGCAAACGAGCCGATTCTGCCTGCGCTCCGCGGTGATCGAATTCTCGGGCGGCGTATTCGGCGCGAAGGTTGCCATTTGGCTGTTGACGTTTTCGGCGGCGGTCGCGGCGACCCAGGCCTTGATCGGCCTCGGACTGCTTGACGTCGACGGTGCCCGTCAGCTCGCTGCGCGCGGCAGTCTTTCCGGCAGCATCATCGGAGGCCTGCTGTTCGGTGCCGGAATGATTCTGGCGCGAGGTTGCGCAAGCCGGCTCCTGGTCCTGTCGGCGACGGGAAACCTGCGCGCGCTGGTTTCCGGGCTGGTGCTGACGGTGGTGGCCCAGGCCTCGTTGAGGGGCGTGCTGTCGCCGGCCAGGGAAACACTCTCGCAATTGTGGACAGTCGAAGGCGGGGCATCGCGCAGTCTGCTTTCGGTGCTGAACGCGGGACCGGTGGCGGGGGCGTGTCTCGGCGCATTGGGATTGGGGTTGGCGCTGTGGCTGGCGCGGCGCGCGCGCATCGGTGGTCTCGTTGCAGCAAGCGCGCTTGGCGTAGGGCTCTCGATCGCCGCGGGCTGGCTGTTCACATTCCGTATATCCCAGGTGTCGTTCTCCGGACCGCAAGTCAAGAGCATCAGCTTCACCGGGCCGTCGGCGGATACGCTGATGGGCCTGATCAATTCGCCGTCCATGCCGCTGGGATTCGATACTGGCCTGGTGCCGGGTGTCTTTGCTGGTTCGATGCTTGCGGCCTTGATGGCTCGGGAATGGAAAGTTCTGGGATTTCACGACGGCCCAGGTATGCGACGCTATTTGCTTGGCGCGTCACTGATGGGTTTTGGCGGCATGCTCGCCGGGGGATGTGCCGTTGGTGCGGGAGTCACGGGAGGGGCGATCTTCGCCTTGACGGCCTGGATCGCGTTGGCCGCCATGTGGGCGGGAGCGATTGTGACGCATTATATTGTTGACAGGAATGTAGCGAGTCCGGCCGCGCCCGTCATGCGCACGCCCGTCCACGAAATCTCGCAGTAAGGCCTCAGCCTGTCGGCAGCGTCTCGGCACCTTGGCAAGATGCGGAGGCGGGTTTCAGATCGTTTCGGCGAGATTCGCAGACACTGCGGGTACCGGATTTCGGATGCGCGCGTTGCGTTTTGGCCGACTTTGCGGCGGCGCGCGGGAAGTGCGGAAAAAGCCTATTGCAAGGGTTTCCTGGTGCCGGTTGAGAGGATTGAACTCCCGACCTTCGGTTTACAAAACCGCTGCTCTACCGCTGAGCTAAACCGGCGAATTGAAAGCATCAGGGACCGACGAAATCCCGCTGATCGTTCGGCCGCTCGAATACCAGACTTGCCCGCAAAGGGCCAGCCGGCGAAAGACCTTTCCGCGCAGGCTAAAGCACGAAAAAGACGGCCTCGCGGCCGCCTTTTTCGCAACTGTCATGCTGCCGTTTGCTGGCAGATATGCCGGCCGTCTTCGCCGCGGAACCAGGTCCCCGGGCTGAGAGCCGTTGCGCCTGGGCGTAGCTTTGGGACCAGTTGGGTCGCCTTCGTTGCAACAGGCGCTAGGCCCGCCGCAAAAGGCATAACAAGAAGAGGCGGCCCGCGGCCGCCCCTTCGATCCTGACGCCTCTGCTCGCCTAGCAGGGATACCAGCGGCCGTCCGGGCCCATATAGGTGGCATAGGGTTCCACGCCGCAGGTCGTCATTCCGCGCCGGGCGCCGTAATAGGCATAGGAGTCGTCATACTGCGGACCGCTGCCGTAATAGGCGTAGGAATTGCCGCCGCGATACGGCGACGAGGCGATAGCGGCCGCGGTGCCAAGGGCGCCGCCGACCACGCCCGCCGCGACCGCTCCCGGCCAGAAGCCGCTGCGTCCGTGGCGATAATGGCGATCGTTCGCCCAGCCATGATTTTGCGTGTAGGCGCCGTGCTGATGCATCGGACGCTGCTGCGCCAGTGCGGGCGTTGCGACCATGGCGACAACGACTGCCGCGGCGCCCAGAAGGCCTGATTTCGTCATTAGATATCTCTCCGCTCATTGGATGTGCGGGCGTAACGATCTCGTCGACCGGATGTTCCAATCCGGGTTGTGCCGGCATCAAACCGATGTGAAGTTCCCCTTCTGTGGTTTTTCCGGGATTGAGCGAACGCCGATGCAGATGCAGGACGTCGACTACCGCGCCGACGCGGTCATGCGCGGCTATCTCGCCTTCGATGAAGCCAAAGCCGGGCCGCGGCCTGGCGTGCTGGTGTTTCACGAGGGGCTGGGCCTCGGCGAGTTCGCGATGGCGCGGGCACGGATGCTGGCCGAACTCGGCTATGTCGCGTTCGCCGCCGACATGTTCGGCGAGCGTCGGCAGGCGCGTAACCTGCAGGAAGTGGCAAAACTGGTCGGCGACCTCCGCAGCCAGCCGGAAACGCTCCGTGCCCGCGGCCACGCCGCGCTGGCGACGCTCAAAGCAATGCCGCAAGTCGATACGGAGCGAATCGCGGCGATCGGTTTCTGCTTCGGCGGCTCGGTGGTGCTGGAGCTCGCCCGCGACGGCGCCGATCTTGCGGCCGCTGTCAGCTTCCACGGCGTCCTCACCACCCGAATGCCCGCCGAACCGGGCAGGGTAAAAGCCAGCGTGCTGGTGCTGACCGGCGCCGACGATCCACTGGCGCCGCCCGAGCAGGTCGCCGCGTTCGAGGCCGAGATGCGCGCCGCGCAGGTGCCGGACTGGCAGCTGATCTCCTACGGCAATACGCTGCATGGTTTCACCAATCCGGCCGCCGACGGTTCGATGCTGCGCACCGCGCTCTACAGCGCACGGGCCGACCGCCGCTCCTGGGCGTCGATGCTGGGGCTTTTTGAGGAGGTGCTGTGAGGGTTGGTGTTCCGGCCCGAACTTTGCTCTGACAGATGCGATGGCTGATGCCATAAGAGATTTCAAAAGCGTCATTGCGAGGAGCGCATCGACAAGCAATCCAGCTTTGCCATGTCAAGAAAGAAGCTGGATTGCTTCGCTGCGCTCGCAATGACGGGTGAAGCGAGTAGGGGATTACATGTTCGGAATTCTGGGGCTGGGGTTTCTGTTGGGCATGCAGCACGCGCTGGAAGCCGACCATATCGCGGCGGTGTCGAGCATCGCCGCGCGCCGCAGCCGTGTCGGCGATATCGTCCGCCATGGCCTGACCTGGGGTCTCGGCCATACGCTGACCCTGTTCGCCTTTGCCGGCGCGGCGTTGCTGCTCGGCCACGCGATCCCCGAGCATGTCGCGAGTCCGCTGGAGACCGCCGTCGGCGTCATGCTGGTCGGGCTGGGCGCTCACGTGCTCTGGCGTCTCTGGCGCGACCGCGTGCATTTTCACCGTCACGGCCATGACGACGGCACGGTCCACATCCACGCCCACAGCCATGCCGGCGAAACCCGGCCGCATTCCCGCGCGGCTCATGCCCACGAACACGGCTTTCGCTGGCGCACGCTGCTGGTCGGCCTGATCCACGGCATGGCCGGCTCGGCGGCGCTGCTGGTGCTCGCGGTGTCGCAGGCCGTCAGTCCGGCCATCGGGCTCGGCTACGTCGCGCTGTTCGGAATCGGTTCGATGATCGGCATGGCTGTCTTGTCGATGGTGATCGCGGTGCCGCTCGCGGTCTCCGCGCGCTGGCTCACCTGGGCCAATCGCGGCCTGCAGGGCGCGGTCGGCGCCTTCACCATCGCCATCGGCGTCACTACCATCGTCGAAACGGCGTTCGGTTGAGGCCGTTCGCGCCCGTTAACGTTTCCTGATCGCGCTGTTTCGGATTTGAACTGTTACGGATGCTTACGCGTTAGGCTTACTGGCAGTTTGGCCGGCGGCTTTAACCCTTGGGCTCGCTTGTTCGGATAGGTTGCCCCTCATAACAGGGAGCCGCGACCATGCGCGCTGCAATCGCACTGGCCATCTTGATCGGAACGACTGCGACGGCATTTGCCGGAGGCGGTTTCGAGATCGTGATTCCCGGCCGCCACGGGGTACCCATCATCATCAACGGCGTCGATGCATCCTATGCCGTGGTCGAAGGCGATTGGGGTCTCGGCAAGGGTGGGCAGGTGCAGACCAAGGTCTATGGCGGCCGCTATGTCGATCCCGTACCCAATGTCGGCCATTACTATCCGAGCGCCGGCCTGCTGCCGGCCTACGGACGCCTCGAAATTCAGCCGCCGGCCAACCGCAAGCTGCCGCAGCCCGCGGAGAGCTATCATCAGTCGTGGTCGGCGCAATCCAATCCGCCGCAACCGCAGGCCGACGTGCCGTTCGATCCGCCGCCGGTGATCGTCGCGCCGCAAATCGACGTCCCGCGGCGGGATTTCCGGCGCTGATCACGCCGGCATCTTCCACGCGAATTTCCACACCAAGAGTCCACGCCAACAAAAAAGCAGATCCACAGGAGAGAGCGCAATGCGTAAGACGATTTCAGGAATGGTAGCGGCTGTTGCCGTGATGATGACGATGGGCGCCGCGCCCGCGATGGCGTGCTACACCGGTTGCGCGCCGGCCCCGGTCTACGTTGCCCCGGCGCCGGTCTATTCGGGTTGCTACACCGGCTGCGGCTGGGCCCGCGAGCGGCTGCCCGATCCGGTGCACCAGTATTATTACGTCAACCAGGGCCCGACCTATACCGGTCCGGGCAACTGGGCGCCGCGCCCGGTCTACCAGGAAACCTCGGTGTCTTACGGTCGACCCTATTACGGCTATCGCACCCACCGCTACTACGGCCACCGTTATTCGGTCCGCCCGGGCATCCGCTACGGCTACGCGCCGCGTGTCTACGCTCCGCGGGTTGGCTACGCCTCGCGTCACGGCTACGCGCCGCGTCACAGCATGCGCCACCACGGTGGCCCGGTGATGCATCGTCACTACGGCCACCGTCACCATGGCCACGCGCTGCGCCGCTACCACTGATCCGACAAGCGAAAAATACCGGCGCCCGTTCGCATCACGCGAGCGGGCGTTGTGCTGTAAATTACTTTGAAATTACTTGCCCATCAGGCCGAGCCTGCTGGCACCGATGTAAAGCGCCAGCACCGCCGCGTTCGACACGTTGAGGCTCTTGATCTCGCCGGGCATGTCGAGCCGCGCCACCGCGCTGCAGGTCTCGCGGGTCAATCTCCGCAAGCCCTGACCCTCGGCGCCCAGCACCAGCGCCAGCGGCTGCTGCAACGTCATCGCGCCGAGATCCTCGCTGCCCTCGCTATCGAGCCCGACGGTCATGAAACCCTGGTCGTTCAGCTCGTTCAGGGCGCGCGCCAGGTTCGTCACGGTCACCATTGGCACCAGTTCCAGCGCCCCGGAGGCGGATTTCGCCAGCACCCCTGTGGCTTCGGGGCTGTGCCGCGCCGTGGTGACGATGGCCTTGACCGCGAAGGCCGCCGCCGAGCGCAGGATGGCGCCGACATTGTGCGGATCGGTGATCTGGTCGAGCACCAGCACGATTCCCTGCTGCGGCAGGTCGCCGATATCGGGCTGATCCAGCGGTTCGGCCTCCGCCAGCAGGCCCTGGTGTACGGCGTCGGGGCCAAGCTTGATGTCGATCAGGTCCGGCCGCACGATTTCCGGGGTGACGCGCAGCTCGATCCGGTCGTCGGCCAGCCGCCTTGCGGCGTTTTCCGTCAGCCACAGCTTGCGAATCCGGCGCCGCGGGTTGGCCAGCGCCGCCGCCACGGTGTGCCAGCCGTATAGAATGACCGCCCCGTCGGGGCTGGCCTCGCGGTCGCGCCCGCCGCTCCGGCGGCCGGATTGGCGCCCTTTGTCGGGTCCCTTGCCGCCTCCGCGCTGAAAGCGCGGTTTTCGATCACGATCGCTCATGGCAGGCTTGTGTCACGGGTTCCGAATAATGGCAATTTGAGCCCCTGGCGGCCCGGAATAAGGGGGGCGCCTTGGTTGACTTTGCCGGGTCGATTCCGTCATAAACGCGCCAACCGGGAGCTCGCCATCGGCGCCCGGTTTTAACGTCATCGGTTGACCTTTCTGCCGCCAGTTTCGGCGGGTGGGGTCCGATGCTGTTGAGCGGGGGAGTGTCCCGAGTGGCAAAGGGAGCTGACTGTAAATCAGCCGTCTTACGACTTCGAAGGTTCGAGTCCTTCTTCCCCCACCAGCTTCAGCCCGCCAGCGGGAAGGCTTGCCCGGCTGAAACCGCACGCGGCCGCCGCGACAAGGCCGTCCTGATTACCCCTCGTCGCCCGCAGCCTCCGTCACCGGAAACGGCACGCCGGGCAGATAGAGCTGCACCGGGCGGATCTCGTAAACCGCGCTGGGATTGACGCGACGCAGGTCGCGGGCGGCCTCGATGGCGGCTTCCTCGCTGGCGCAGTCGAGGACATAAAGGCCCAGCAACTGCTCCTTGGTCTCGGCAAACGGACCATCGATGACGGTTCCGGCGCCCGGGCCGCGCAGGGTGCGGGCCTTTTTGGTCGCCCCCAGCCGCGCCGCCGGCCCGAGCCGTCCGTCCTGGTGCAGCCGGTCATGGACCCGATGCAAGTCGACCATCAGCGCCGCGTCTTCCTCCGGCGTCCAGGACGTGACCTCGGTTTCAACGTGATAGGCCAGGAGGGCATAAAGCATCGCTGTTTCCTTGGTTGCGGGATCGGCTGTTCTGGGGCACCTGGACGCGGTTGCGTCCAGCCGGAGGACGTTTGGCCAGGGGCAATCCCGACAACCGGCGTTTCGCAGGAAATTCTGCCCCGCCGGCGGCTTTGTCGCAAGTTGGGGCAGGCAGCGACGAAACATTCCCGAAACACGATAGTTGAAACCGCCCTTGAACGCGCCTCTCGGACCTCGCGACTGATGAGCAGAACGCAGCAATTGCGCGCCCACCAACGGAGACGGTCATGTTACGCAAGCCAGCTTCCATCATCAGCGATCGCGTGCGGGCTCCTGCGACATCTCAGGCGGGCGATTGGCACGATGTCGCCGGCCATCACCGCTACTATGGCAGCTCGGCCTGCAATGGCGGCGAGCGGATGATCGAAAACCGCCGCGGGCCGCGGCCGCGATCGGTCAATGTCTGCGGCTTCTGATCCCTGCAAATTCCAGGCGATGAACCGGCAATAAAAAAGCGCGACGGGATGGCTCCCGTCGCGCTCCAACTTTTGAACTCGCTGGTCCAGGGCTGAGAGCGCCCCGATGCCAGGCCGTTTAGAGCCTAGCGGGCGATCCCAGCGAGGTGACAGCGCTTGGTAAGAGACACTGGATCACCTCCTTTCGTTGCGTTGATGGAAACATCAGTATAGGCACGGATTCGGCCGATGTTAAGGGGTGGCGCCGGCGGAACAAATGTCGTTTACCGGACCAAATCCACTGCCAGCGGTTGAGGCTGCCGGACCGGCGTGATAGGTCATCGCCAGATGCGGGTGTAGCTCAATGGTAGAGCAGCAGCCTTCCAAGCTGAATACGAGGGTTCGATTCCCTTCACCCGCTCCAAACCATTCACCGGGCCGCGCAAAGCTGGTATTCTCGGCTGTAGACAATGCGGGTTTTCTACTTCTGCCTGGGATGGGTGTTGGTCGCGCTCGGCGTGATTGGCGCGGTGACGCCGCTGTTGCCGACGACGATCTTCCTGATCGGTGCCGCAGGCTGTTTTGCGCGCTCGTCACCCCGTCTTGAAGCCTGGCTGCTCCATCATCCCCAATTCGGCAAACCCCTGCGCGACTGGCGCTCCGAGGGGGCGATCTCGCGTCCGGCCAAGATCACGGCCTGCGCGGGGATGACGTTCGGATTTTTTGCGTTCTGGTACAGCGCCAATCCGTCGCTGTTGCTGGCCGCCGGCGTCGCGGCGCTGCTGCTGGCCTGTGCGGCTTACGTCGTATCGCGTCCGACCATCGTGGATCAGCCGTGAAGCGGTAGCCGCGAACTCACAACACGCCCTTGACGTCGGTCCTTGCGAAATCATCACCGACATAGAGCAGGGGACAGTCGTGCTCTTTCGCGACTTCATAAGCAAAACAGTCGCCGAAATTCAGCCCGGCATCGATGCCTTTTCCCCAGCGGCCATGGGCCGATGCAATCCGTCGCGCTGAAGCGGGGGTGACCGCGACGGCGTTGAAGCCGAGGCCGTCGATCAGGCTGGCAATCTCTTCGCTGACATTGCGCCGCGCCGCTACAATCAACGCCTCCGCGATGGTGCCGACCGAGATCAGGACATTGTCTTCCGTCTCCAGCGCGGCGATGCAGGCATCGGCCTCCGCCTCGTCGAGCACGATCGCCATCAGCGCGGAGGTGTCGACGGCGATCAAGAGGGCAGGCCGTCGTCGCCATAGAGAAAGTCCTGGCTTCGCGCCGCATCGGGGCCGACCGTTGCCTTGGCCGAACCGCGCCTCCGCGCTTGTTCGAGCAACGCGCGTCGGTCCTTGGGCTCCAGCACGGCCATGACCGGAACCAGTCGCACGGCTTCGTGCCCGTGCCGGGTCAGGATCACCTCGTCGCCGGCTTCGGCGCGCCGCACCAGTTCGGCCAATTGTCCCTTGGCTTCGGTGACGGATATCCGCACGGGTTTTTCCTTTGAGCGGGCTGCAAAATAATGGACCATTTAATGGTCCAGGTCAATAAATCGCGCGCCGCAGCGGGCGGATAGCTTCATGTCCTGAGCGCAGTGCTTGGCGCGCGAAAAATAGTGTATCCGCTGATTCACGTTTCGCCGGGTGCGTGCTCCCGCGCGACAAGACCAAGAACTCCGGAGGAATCTCTATGTCGGCTCTGCCGCTTCAAGGCATCAAAATTCTCGATCTGACGCGCGTGCTGGCGGGGCCGTTGTCGGCGCAGATGCTGGGCGATCTCGGCGCCGAGGTAATCAAGATCGAGCGGCCGGGCGGCGGCGACGACGCGCGCGCCTTCGGCCCGCCCTATCTCACCGATCCCGACGGCAAGGCGAACAACAACAACTCGTTCTATCTGTGCGCCAACCGCAACAAGAAATCGGTCACCGTCAACATCGCGACCCCGGAAGGCCAGGACATCGTCCGCGAGCTGGCGAAAACCTGCGACGTCATGATGGAGAACTACAAGGTCGGCGATCTCAAGCGCTACCGGCTGGACTATGAATCGATTAAGGCGATCAACCCCGGCATCATCTATTGCTCGGTGACCGGCTTCGGGCAGACCGGACCTTACGCGCCGCGCGCCGGCTACGACGCCATCCTGCAGGCGATGGGCGGTCTGATGAGCGTCACCGGCCATCTCGACGGCGAACCCGGCGAGGGGCCGATGAAGGTCGGGCCCTCCATCGTCGACTACATGACCGGCATGAACTCGTCGATCGGCATTCTGGCAGCACTCTATCACCGCAAGGCCAATGGCGGGGCGGGACAGCATGTCGACGTCTGCCTGTTCGACACCGTGATCGCCTCGCTGTCGCATTACGCCCAGATCTTCCTCGTCAACGGCCAGACCCCGCCGCGGCGCGGCACCTGGGGCAATGGCGGCATGCCCGCCGGCGTGTTCCG
>JAUXWH010000105.1 GCA_030681365.1 Bradyrhizobium sp. | reverse complement strand
GATCGGAACATGGCCGCCCGACAGCGCCTTCGCCAGCAGCACCATGTCGGGTTCGACATTCCAGTGCTCGACCGCGAGGAATTTTCCGGTGCGGCCGATGCCGGTCTGGATTTCGTCGGCGATGAACAGCGTGCCGTATTTGCGGCACAGCGCGGCCGCGCCCGGCAGGAAGTCATCGCCGGGGATGTTGACGCCCTTGCCCTGGATCGGCTCGACGATGAAGGCCGCGACCTGGCGCGACGACAGCGCCTGTTCGAGGGCGGCGAGATCGTTGAAGGGGATCGGGGTGCATCCGGGCAGCAGCGGTTCGAACCCGGCGCGGAAGTTGGGATCGTCGGTAAGCGACAACGCGCCATAGGAAAGACCGTGGAATGCATGCTCGCAGTACACGATGCCCGGCCGGCCGGTGGCGCCGCGCGCAAACTTGATCGCGGCCTCGACGCACTCCGCGCCGGAATTCGCAAAGAACACCTTGTCCAGCCAGGGTACATGCTTGAGCAGGCGCTCCGCCAGCACGCCGGCCAGCGTCGAGACGTCGAGCTGCACGAGATTCGGCAGGTCGGCGTCGAGCACGCTCTTCAAGGCCTGGCGCAGCACCGGGTGATTGCGGCCAATCGCAAAAACGCCAAATCCGCTCAGTAGATCGAGATAGCGCGCGCCGTCGCGATCGAACAGGTACTGGCCCTGCCCTTTCTGAAAACCGACGTCATAGCCGATGGTCTTGAGAACCCGTACGAGTTGCTCGTTCAAATGGCGCGTATGCATGGAACTGCGCTGCGCCTGGCGGTCCACAAACATCTCGGAAACGTCTAGATTCGGATATAGCATTAGTTACATACGTCGGTTGGAAGGCATTTCGTCAACTGAAAACGCCCCTTGTGGCGTTTTGACCCGCTCGAATCATCTCTATTTTGGCACACAGGCTGGAACCATGTTGCACTATCAAGGAAATACCATGCGCACCGTAGCATTTGCAGCTGTTTTTATAGCGACGGGCATTGCATCCGCCCAGGCCGCGGATCCGACCGGGGACTGGCGGGTGGCGGACGGTGTCGCCAACATCAGGGTCGCCGAATGCAATGGCAGCATGTGGGGCGTGGTGGCCTGGGAGAAGACCCCCGGCGGCCGCGACAAGAACAATCCCGACGTCTCAAAACAGAGCAGGCCTACTTTGGGGATGCCGATCCTGATCGACATGAAGAAGAAGCCGGCCGTCGATCAATGGGAAGGCCAAGTCTACAACGCCAAGGACGGCCAGATGTACGACACGACGATCAAGCCGGTCGGCTCCGATCAGATGGAGATTCAAGGCTGCGTGCTGGGCTTCCTCTGCGGCGGCGAGACCTGGACCCGCGTCTCGGACCCGATCCCCTCGAGCCCCACCAACAGCATGGCCAAGGGCGCGCCGAAGGGCCCGGGAGCGCCTCGCAAGGCGACCACCGCGCAGCCGGCGACACGCCCCTCGCAGCAAGCGACGACAACCGCAGCCAAGACCACGGGCGCCGCCAGCACTGCTTCAAAACCCGGTCAGAAGCAGGCCGCCGGCCAGCCCGGCGACATCGGCGATATCTGCCTACTCCCCGACATCGCGCGGTTTGCCCATTAGCGCCGGCTGGAACAGCAGCACCGCGGCCAACGTGATGACGAACGAGATCGCCAGCAGTTTGCCCATGCTGGCCGTTCCCGGATGACTCGATAGCCACAGGCTTCCGAACG
The DNA here is from genome assembly GCA_030681365.1 of Bradyrhizobium sp. Classification (GTDB taxonomy): domain Bacteria; phylum Pseudomonadota; class Alphaproteobacteria; order Rhizobiales; family Xanthobacteraceae; genus Bradyrhizobium. The sequence continues at coordinate 33,206 of JAUXWH010000105.1, read as the reverse complement.
CCGTGGCTGTCGTCAGCGCGCTGAAGAAGATCGCGCGCGTCAGGCTGGTCTGCAGCAGATTGGTTCGGCCCGCCCGCCAGGCCGTTACGTAATAGATCTTGAAAGCGACGCCGACGCCGAGCAGCAGCGGCAGCGCGACAATGTTGGCGAAGTTGAGCGGCAGCCCGATCAGCACGCAGATTTCCAGCGTCACCGCTCCCGCCACCAACAGCGGCACCATGGTATTGAGCACGTCGGTGACGCGCCGCAAGGCCAGCCAGAGCAGCAAGCTGATCACCACAAGCGCCCCGATGCCGGCGTGAATGAACGCCTTCACGATCGTTTCGCCCGACTTGAGAATCGATATCGGTCCGCCGACTGCATTGGGCTCGGCCGCCAGCACCGCGTTGGCAAAAGTGCGCAAGGTTTCGTTGTCGTTGGGGTCGCCGCGCGGCAGTGCCTCGACGCGCATCAGGCCATCCTTGGTCTTCCAGCCGGCCACCAGATTGGCCGGCAGGGTCTTCAGGCTGACCGGCTCCGCCTGAAGCGAACTCTTGAGCTGGTCGAGCACCACCTTCAGCGGCGTGACGAAAATGGCCTGGACCTTGTTGCGCGTCGCCTCGTTCGATTCGGCGAGTTTCGACAGCGCGTCGGCCAGCCGCCGCGATGCCACCGCGCCCGGCCCCGTACCGTCGCCGGCGGCCCTGCGCAGGGCTTCCGCCGATCCCTTCAGGGACGCAACGTTCTCCTCGTCGGAAGGCGCGGCATCAATCGAATCGGGATTGAGCGCGGGAAGCAGGACCTTCGCCGCCTGCGCGATCAGCTTCAGCTTGGCCGGTTGATCCTCGGGCACGAAACTGTCCAGCGACATCACGCGAAGCACTTCCGGGACCTTTTCGAGCCTGGCTTCGATCTTCCTGGCTTCAGCTTCCGAATTCGTCATCACGTCGATGGCGTTGGCGCCGGTGTTCGGATCCTTGCGCAGATCGAGGAACGTCGCGATCGATTCGACCTGCGAACTACGCAGATTGATCGGGTTGAAATCGAACTTCAGGAAATACAACAGCGGCAGGCCGGCCACCACGAGCGATAGCGTGGCGACGATGATGATGACGCGGTGCTTTTCCAGGAAGTGATCGAGCGGCGCCAGGAAGGCGTAGCCGACCGGCTCCATTTCGCCGGGCGGATTGAGCATCTTCAGCAACGCCGGCAGCACCGTGATGCTGCTCAAATACGCAATAATCATGCCCACGCCGGCGATCATGCCGAGTTCCGAGATGCCCTTGTAGTCGGTCGGCAGGAAGCACAGGAACCCGGCCGCGGTCGCCATCGCGGCGAGCGACAACGGAACCGCGGAACGTTCGGCGGCATTTGCCAGCGCCTGCGTCATGTCGTCGTTCTTGAAGCGCTCGGAGCGGTAGCGGACGCTGAACTGGATACCGAAATCCACGCCGAGCCCGACGAACAGCACGGCAAAGGCGATCGAGAGCAGGTTCAGCGAACCCACCATCAGCAGACCCGCCGCCGTGGTGATCGCAAGCCCGATGAAGAGATTCAGAAACACGGCGAAGATGATTTTCGACGAATGCAGCGCCATCCAGAGAATGACGAGCACGACGAGCACGGTGCCGATGGCGTTGACGATGGCGCCGTCCTGAACGGTGGCGAACTCCTCGTTGGCGATCGGAACCGGACCGGTCAGCCTGACCCTGGCGCCATACTCACCCGCGAGATTGAGGTCGGCGGCCGCCTGCCGGATCGCGTCGGTCGCGGTCTTGCCGGGTTCCAGCGCATTGAAATCGAGGATCGGCTTGAATTCGATGAAGGCGCGCTTGTCCGAATCGGTAAGCGGCGTGTCGCTCGTGAGTTCGCGCCACGAGAATGTCGCGGTGCCCTTGTCCAACGCGTTCTCGACCGTCTGGGCGATCAGGTTGAATGGCCGTTCGGTGCTGTCGAGCTTGAACTGTCCGCGCTTGACGCCGGCAAGGCCGGTTTCCAGCGCGCCGGTCAGGCCGCGAATGCTGGGATCGCCGGCCATGATCTCGATCAGGGGAGCCGCGGAAGCGAGTTGCCCGGTCAGCTTGCCGACCTCTTCCGTGGGGAGGAACAGCAGCCCGTTCCTCTCGAAAAACTCCCCGGAGCCGAGCGGCTGAATCGATTCGAAGTTCTTGCTATCGCCCGCGAGCTTCCGCGCCATCGCCGCGCTTGCCGTGCTGGTAAGTTCCGGCGTCGGCGCCTCGATGACAGCCAGGATGGTGCGGTCCCGATCGAACGCCGCAAGGAACTGATTGTCGCGCTTGCGCCAATCCAGGTCGGGCGAAATAAGGGTGTTGATGTCGGTGTTGATGGCGAAGTTGCGGGCCGTATAGAAGCCCGATGCGATCGCGAGGACGAGTGCAATCAGGACAGTTGGTAGGGCAAAGCGCGTGCAAGCCTTAACAATCGACACGACAATACTTGTAAGCACATCTATTCTTTCTGATGTTATCCGCTTGCCGGAAACGTCCGCTGTCTACCGGAGTTCCGCAGGCCGATCTAATGTTGTTTTTGAGGGCTTTTACTTGGGTGCACGACCAGATAGCGCAAAATGCGCCGAAACTGCGCTGTCAGGCTGATATAGTGCCCCTGATCAGGCGGTAAAGTGACGGACGACGGAGGCGGAACAGGGCACGAATCCCCGCGGCAGCTGAAGTCTTACTGTACTATGATACCGATTCCAGCTTAAGGTCGTTACGCGATCGTGTTGCGATACGCCTTTTCTAACCGACCGTTTTTTGTCACAAAGTCCTGTCCTACCATGGGCTTGGACGGAGCGGACGCGATCCAACTGCGTGGTGCGGATATTGCAGATCCGGTAAGATTGGACCGGAATCCGGGCTGGCCGGACAGAGAGAATGATTTTGGTGCAACTTTGCGTAACGGGCATCCCATGGAAGTTTATCTAGCGCAGCCGCGAGGCTTTTGCGCGGGCGTGGTGCGCGCGATCGAGATCGTCGAGCGCGCGCTCGAGAAGTATGGACCGCCGGTCTATGTCCGGCACGAGATCGTCCATAATAAATACGTGGTCGAAAGCCTGAAGAACAAGGGCGCGATCTTCGTCGAGGACCTGTCGGAAGTACCGCCGCTGGCGGTCACGGTATTCAGTGCCCATGGCGTGGCCAGGAGCGTCGAGGAGGAAGCCGCGGTGCGCGGCCTGCCGGTGCTCAACGCCACCTGCCCCCTCGTCACCAAGGTCCACAACCAGGGCAAGCGCTATATGTCGAAAGGCCGGACGCTGATCCTGATCGGCCATGCCGGCCATCCCGAGGTCGAGGGAACCATGGGCCAGGTTCCCGGCCCCGTCACGCTGGTCCAGAACGTCGACGATGTGGGTTCCCTGACGCTGCCGGCGGATACCCCGGTGGCCTATATCACCCAGACCACGCTCAGCGTGGACGACACCAAAGATATTATTGCCGCCCTTCAGGCCCGATTTACGGATATTCAAGGCCCGGATATCCGGGATATCTGCTATGCGACACAGAACCGCCAATCTGCGGTAAGGGATCTGAGCAAACTTGTGGACGTCATCCTGGTGGTGGGGGCCGCCAATAGTTCCAACTCAAACAGGCTGCGCGAAATCGGCACCGAGGTCGGGGTCGCGAGTTATCTCATTGCCGACGGCAGCGAGCTGAACCCGGAATGGCTGAAGGACGCCAAGGCAGTCGGCATTACCGCCGGCGCCTCGGCCCCCGAGGTTCTGGTCGACGACGTGATCGAAGCCCTGCGGCGGATCGGACCGGTCAAGGTCTCGGTGCTGCCGGGCCGGGAAGAAAATATCGAATTCCGGCTTCCGGCCGAACTGACGGCGGGCTGATCAATTTCTCTACTTGAGTCCAGAAAGAAACCTGTAATGGCAATGGCAATACCGTTCTTCAAAGAGTTGCGTATCGGCGGCTACATGATGAAGCAGAAGCTGCTTGGCCGAAAACGCTATCCGCTGGTGCTGATGCTCGAGCCGTTGTTTCGCTGCAACCTCGCCTGCGTCGGCTGCGGCAAGATCGACTATCCCGATGCGATCCTCAACCGCCGCATGTCGGCGCAGGAATGCTGGGATGCCGCCGAAGAATGCGGCGCGCCGATGGTGGCGATCCCCGGCGGCGAGCCGCTGATCCACAAGGAAATCGGCGAGATCGTCCGCGGCCTGGTGGCGCGCAAGAAATTTGTGTCGTTGTGCACCAACGCGCTGCTCCTGGAAAAGAAGCTCGATCTGTTCGAACCGTCGCCCTATCTGTTCTTCTCGGTGCATCTCGACGGCCTGAAGGACCATCACGACAAGGCGGTGTCGCAAAAGGGCGTGTTCGATCGCGCGGTCTCGGCGATCAAGGCCGCCAAGGCCAAGGGGTTCGCGGTCAACGTCAATGCCACCATCTTCGACGGTCATGCCGCCGAGGACATCGCCAAGTTCCTCGACTTCACCACCGAGCTCGGGGTCGGCGTCTCGATGTCGCCCGGCTACGCCTATGAGCGGGCGCCCGACCAGGAGCACTTCCTCAACCGCACCAAGACCAAGAAGCTGTTCCGCGACGTGTTCGCGCTCGGCAAGGGCAAGAAGTGGAACTTCATGCATTCCGGTCTGTTCCTGGATTTTCTTGCCGGCAACCAGGAATATGAGTGCACCCCGTGGGGCATGCCGGCGCGCAACATTTTCGGCTGGCAGAAGCCCTGCTATCTGCTCGGCGAAGGCTACACCAAGACCTTCAAGGAATTGATGGAGACCACCGACTGGGACACCTACGGCACCGGCAAGTACGAGAAGTGCGCCGACTGCATGGCGCATTGCGGCTACGAGCCGACCGCGGCGAACGCGGCGCTGGCCAATCCGTTGAAGGCGATGTGGGTGGCGCTGCGCGGCGTCAAGACGACCGGTCCGATGGCGCCCGAGATCAGTCTCGATAACCAGCGTCCGGCACAGTACATCTTCTCGGCGGAAGTGCAGAAGCGACTGTCGGATATCCGCAAGGACGAAGCCGCCGCGGCTGCCGCCAAGGCGCAGCAGAAGGCTTCAACCGCCGCCTGAGCCGGCCGCGGAAAAAACAAATCGGGGCGCGATGCCGATCGCGCCCCGTTTTCGTTTTTCAGGATTTCGGTTGTTCAGAGTTCCGCCGCGACGAAGCCCTCGCCGCCGAGCAGAAAGCTCCTGGTATCACGCAGGCTCTTCAGCGCGCGGTTGAAGTCGATGCCGGTGGAGACCAGCGCGCGCAGCGTCAGCGGGTTGCGGGCCACGCCGCGCAGCACCTTGCGCAGATCGATATCGCCGTTCGGCTTGATCGCGGCCATCGCCAGCGCCGGCAGGGCCCGGCTGGCGGGGTCGCTGATGACGCGCAGGGCTGCGAAGGGCAAACCGGATTCGGCCGCATAGGCGGCCGCGATATGGCTTTCCATATCGACGGCGGCAGCGCCCGTCTCCGAGCGCAGCGCGGCTTTGCAGGCCCGCGCGGCAACCACCCGCTCCACGCCGGCAAGACCGCCCCTGACCACGCGTCGGCGCCCAAGCGCCACGCTGGAGATCAGTTCTTCATTGAGCGCCAGACCGGCCAGCCAGCGGGTATCGCCTGACAGCACCTCGGTCGCCACCACGACGTCGCCTGATTTCAGGCTCGGATCCAGCCCGCCCGCGACCCCGAAGCTGATGACGCCCCGAATCGTCGACGGGTCAAAAACCGTCAGCAGCGCCCGCAATTGCTTGGGATCGCTACTGCTGCAGATGACGGTCATGCCGGGCCCGGCCGCTATCCGGGCCTCCTGCACCAATCCAGTCACAATCAGGACCGGCCGCGAATCAATTGGATTCCCCGCGGACGTGTCGTCCCCCGCCCCCAAAATCACATTCCGACCCCTACCACCTTGCTGTTGGTGTTCCGCAAATTCCGGTACCGCGCCAACGCCCAGAGCGGAAAGAACTTCGGATAACCATGATAGCGCAGATAAAACACCCGAGGAAAGCCCGTTGCCGTGTAGCGTTGCTCGTCCCACAGCCCTTTTTCGGTCTGTGTGCCTATTAGGTACTCCACCCCGCGCGCGACTGCCGGATGTTCGACCTCGCCCGCTGCCATCAGACCAAGCAAGGCCCATGCCGTTTGCGAGGCGGTCGTGGGAGCCCCCTCGAATCCCCTATAGTCGAGTCGGTAGCTGATGGCGTCCTCGCCCCAGCCCCCGTCTGCGTTCTGGATCGAGAGCAGCCAGCTCACGGCCTTGCGGATCACGGGGTCCTGGTGGTCGACGCCGGCGGCGTTCAGCGCGCACAATACCGACCAGGTTCCATAGATGTAATTGAGCCCCCAGCGGCCATACCACGATCCCTCCGCAAGCTGGGTCCGACGCAGATAGTCGACGCCGTCCGCAACCGCCTTGCTGGTCTGCACGGTCTCACCAAGCTGAGCCAGCATCGAGACGCAGCGGGCGGTGACGTCCTCGGTCGGGGGATCCAGCAGCGCGCCGTGATCGGAGAACGGGATGTTGTTGAGATAGTATTCCAGATTGTTGACGTCGAAGGCGGCCCAGCCGCCATCGCGGCTCTGCATGCCCTCGATCCATTCGCGGCCGCGGGCGATCGCGACATCGTATTCCGGATCGTGGCTGGCGCGCCGGGCGCGGTCCATCGCCATCACTACGACGGCGGTATCGTCGAGATCGGGATAGTAGTCGTTGTTGTACTGGAAGGCCCAGCCGCCGGGTCGAACGTCGGGTCGCTTGACGGCCCAGTCCCCCTTGACGTCCAGCACCTGCCGGGGCTTCAGCCAGTCCAGACCCTGCCTGGCCGGCGCCAGCGCCGCTTCGCTGCCGGCTTCGATCAAGGCATGGCAGCTCAGCGCGGTGTCCCACACCGGCGAGACGCAGGGCTGGCAATAGGCCTCGTGCTCGCCGATCACCAGAAGCTTGTCGATTCCCCTGCGCGTGATCGCGCGCGGCGGATAGTCCGCCCCCTTGCCCAGCACCTCATACATCATCACGGTGTTGGCCATCGGCGGATAGATGGCACCGAGGCCGTCTTCGCCGTTCAGTCGCTCTTCGATGAAGGCGACCGCGGCATCGATCGCGCGGGCGCGCAGCTTCTTCGGAAACAGCGGCTCGATCGTCCGCAGGATGCTGTCGAGACCGCGGAACAGATAGAACCAGCCCGCGCTCTGATGCGGCGCCTTGGCGGTCATCCCGATCGAATGCGGCGGTTGCAGAAACAGCTCGTCGATGCCGACGCCACTGACGTTCTTGGCGCGCGGCTTCAGCGCCGCCAACACCATCAGCGGCACGATGGTGGTCCGCGCCCAGTAGGAAATCTTGTTGAGGTGGAACGGCGACCACATCGGCAGCAGCATGATCTCGATCGGCAATACCGGCACGCTGCGCCAGGTCAGCACCCCGAACATCGACAGCATGAAACGCGTGAAGACATTGCTGTGGATGGCGCCGCCCCGCGAGCGGATCGCCTCCCGCGCCCGCGCCATGTGCGGAGCGTCGGGTGAATCGCCGATCATCTTCAGCGCGAAATAGGCTTTCACGCTGGCGCTCATGTCGAACGCACCGTCATGCACCAGCGGCCAGCCGCCATGGGCGCCCTGAACCCGGCGCAGATAATTGGCGATCTTGCCCTCGAGCACGGAATCGACGGGCTCGCCCAGGTAGTGGCGCAGCAGCACATATTCGGAGGGGATGGTGCAATCGGCTTCCAGTTCGAACACCAGATGCCCGTCAGGTTGCCGGTAGCCGAGCAACCCCTCCGTCGCCGACGCGATGCTCGCCTCCAGGGCGCCACCGCTTTCATGTCCAACTGATCTGTTGCCGGAACGCATGTTGCTCGACCTCAATATTGCCCTGCCCGGCTTCACCGAAAACCGCGCGATTGCTGTTCCCGATCAGCCTTGACGCATGGCGAGGACAAGATCGGCGGCGCGGTTGCCCGACCGTACCGATCCCTCAATGGTGGCTGGCAACCCCGTATCAGTCCAGTCGCCGGCAAGAAACAGGTTTTTATAGGCCGTGACAGCGCCCGGCCGCAGCGCGTTCTGCTCCGGCGTAGCCTCGAAGGTGGCGCGGCGCTCGCGCACGATCTGCCACGGCGGCAGTTCGCCCTCCACGCCCGCAGCCATGCAGATATCCCGCCAGATCGCCTGCGCCAGTTCCTCGCGCGGCATATCCACCAGGCGGTCGGCGTTGCTGATGGTGACCGACAGGCGCTGCGGAAACGCGAACAGCCATTCCACCAGTCCGCCGACGACGCCGAGGAGGGCCGGCTGTCCCTTCGGTGGATCGAAGCGGAAATGCGCATTGACGATGGCGCGGTATTTGGTCGGAGTTTTCAGGCCGGGCAGCATCGCGGCGGCAGGACGTGGCGGAACCGCCATCACCACGGCGTCGCCGGGCTGGACCACGACATTGTCGTCGCCGAATTTCAGTTCGCCGAGGCGGTCTGCCGAGACGCCGAATTCGCGCAGCTCATGTCCGAACCGGATGCTGGCGCCCTTGCTCTGCAACAGCTTGACCGCGGGTTCGACCAGCACCGCGCTGAGGCCGTCGCGCGCGATCAGCGGCCGGCAGGCTTGTCCTCCCGCCAGCAGCGTTTCGCGCACCACCGCGCCGGCAAGCCCCGCCGACCCCTCCGGCGGATCGACATTCAGCGCCGCCAGCAGCAGCGGCTGCACCAGCCGCTGATAGAGCGTCCCCTCACACGGGATCGCGTCGCCGACCAGTCTGCGCCGCGCCGACCAGATCAGCGGCATCAATGCCAGATAATCCAGCACGCCGGTGTCGGGGACACGGCGCGCCTCGTCGAAGATCCACAGCGGCAGCCGGCTCTCGCCGAGATCGAGCTGCCAGCGCTGCCCGGTGGCGAGATCGACGAAGGGGAATTGCGCGCGCTTCGGTCCGACCAGCCCCGCTTCAGTGCCGATCGACCTCGCATACTCCACCGCGGCGCGGTTGCCCGAGAGCAACAGATGATTGCCGTTGTCGATGGTGAGGTTGGTCGCCGCATCGAAATAGGACCGGCAGCGACCGCCGGCCTGCTGCGTGGCCTCGTGCAGGTGCACCCTGCAATTGGCGTTCGCCAGCCGCACCGCGGCCGCCAGGCCCGAGATTCCAGCACCGATGATATGGACGGTCTTTTGCATCAGATGAACGCGTAACGAAGGAGGATAAGGATGCGGGCCATCTTGTTGAGGCGGACCGGTGCGCGCGGCGCGGCGAACCCTCTGGCAACGAGCAGTTCCAGAATCGCGCCATAATATTTCGACATGATCCGAGGCGCTCGCACCACCCGCCGCGGATTGCGGCGCATGATCTCGTCGGCTTTCGCGAAATGCATGCGCGCGCGCGCCACCAGCGACACGCATACTTTCGGCAGCGCCGGATCGACCGTGACCTTGGCCGGATCGGTCGACGTGATGCCGGCGTGCAGCAATCCCTCGAGCGGCAGATAGAGCCGGCCAATGCCGGCGTCTTCATCGATATCGCGCAGGATATTGGTCAATTGCAGCGCGCGGCCGAGATGATGCGCAAGCTGAATGCCGTCGGCCTCTGCAAGGCCGAACACCCGCACCGACAGCCGCCCGACCGCGCTGGCGACGCGATCGCAGTACAAATCGAGCGTCGCGAGATCCGGCGCCCTGATGTCCTGCGGCACGTCCATCTCCATGCCATCGACGATGGCCAGGAAATCCTCGCGCCTGAGGTCAAATTGCTGAACCGACGCCGCATAGTCGCGCAATCGCGCCGGTGGCCGGCCCTGATACAGCGCATCGATATCGTCGCGCCACTGCTGCAGTGCGGCCAGCCGCGCATCGCGCGGACCATCGGAATCCGCGATGTCGTCGACCTGCCGGCAGAAATCATAGATCTGGAACATCGCCTCGCGCTGCGCGTGCGGCAGAATGCGCATCGCCGCGTAGAACGAACTGCCGGACGCGGATGTCCCGTCACTCGCATTGGCTGCCGCGGTCTCTGATGTCATGCGCCGGCCGCCGGTTTGGACACGGGCCGCCGTCCCACCGCGCGGCGAGCTATCTCGCTGGCGATCCCTCCGAAGCTATAGCCAAGCAGTTCGAGCGCGCCGAGATGCACCCTCTGGCTAAGGGGATCGCGCACTTTCAGCAAGCCGACGATCTTGTCGGCGAAAGCCTGGATCACGGAAACTTCGCATCCGAGCCTGATATCCCTGATTTCGGCGCTGAGCGATTTGCTTTCGTCGAGCAGCGCCTCGGTCCGAACCGCCAGCGCATGCAGGCATTGCAGCAGCGCCGGCGATGACCGCGCCTGTCCAAGCTCCTCGACGGAAGCGCCGGCAGCGGCGAGCTCATCGCGCGGCAGATAGACCCGGTTGAGATCGCGAAAATCCTTGCCGCAGTCCTGCAGGTGGTTGTTGATCTGTAGCCCTGCACAGAGCGCGTCCGAGGCCACCCAGGTCGAGGCGCTCTCGCCATGGACGTCGAGCATGAAGCGCCCGACCGGCATCGCCGAATACCGGCAATAGTGAATCACTTCATCCCAGTTTTCATAGCGAAGCTTGGTCACGTCCATCCGGAAGGCGATCAGAACATCGAGCGCGTGGCGCGGCGGCATCGAACGCTCCGCAAGCGCGCGGCGCAGATTGACGGCCTCCGGCTGGGTATCGCCCTTGCCGAGCAATTCGGCTTCGAGCAGATCGAGAAGCCGAAGTTTCTCCGGCGCAGCCAGCGTCGCATGATCGGCAATGTCGTCGGCGGTTCGCACGAAATTGTAGAACGCAAGGATCAGCGCCCGGTGCTGCGGGTGAATGATCCATGACGCCACCGGAAAGTTCTCGTCGCGGTGAGTCTTGCCGGATCGCAGTTCGCTCGCGCTGGTCATCAGGAACTGGCTACATTCATCTGGGCATGGTTACGACGCACGCGCCGGCGGCGGCCGGCTCATGCGTATCGATCGCGACCCCATATAGGGGAATACGATGCCAAAACCAATGCCATCTGCGATTTCTCGCAAATTCCGACCGCATCCAAACGGGACCCCGCGGGCGGCGGCGATGGGCGTGGTCGCGGGCGGCCTTATTGACCGTTGTTCTTCAGCACCTGATCGCAGGCCTTGGACAGTTTGGCACGGTGCTGCTGCAGGCAGGCCAGAATGGTGAAGTCGCCCTGATCGATGACGGGACGGCAGAACCGCTGAACGTCGCGCGAACAGGCCGCCTGCTCTTGCGGCGTGCCGCTGCGGGCAACGGCGCTGGCCGGAATCGAGACCGACAGGAGTGCGAGTGCAAAGAGAAATTTAGGCATCATCTTCCTTCATTCTGGAAATGGAAAATTCCGATCCCGACTGGTACAGGGTCCGGAAAGAACGGTTGGCAGGCGTAGCGAACCGCAGCATCAAGCGGCAGAAGCACTGGTAATTGCGGCCAAATTTGCGGCGGCCGGTTCGGAATTGCGGCCGCCTTAATGGAACCAAGGCGCAGGCGTAACCACTTGATATTCATGCCTTATTTATTGGCAGATGTTTTTCGCCATCGACTGTTGCAGGAGACCCCGTCGAATAACTACATGGAGTAATGCTAATCTTGGCGATATCATCAGCTTTTTGATTTCGCCGAGTCGGAAAAATGCGGTTCGCCAGTGTTAGCGGGCTTGTGTATTTTCCCGGCGGCTGGTCCGGCGGTGACGGGCAACCGCCGCTATGGCGGGAAGCAGCCAGCCCGTCATTTGAACCTAACACACTGCGGCGACACTAAATCTTCGATGCGGCGCGACGATTCTGGTAACAGAACGTCACTTTAGATGGGAAAATTCACGATGAATTTGTTTGGTTCCGACTTGTTTGGACAGGCGATCAAGGCTGCCGGTATCGGCGCCGCCCTCATGCTGTCGGTGTCAGCAGGCCACGCCCAATCGGGGCCATTTACCGGGTTCAGCGGATCGTGGTCCGGCAACGGCACCGTTGCGCTATCCGATGGAACGATCGAGCGCATCCGATGCAGGGCCAGCTACAACGTCAACGGCAGCGGAATGGGTCTGAAGCAAACCCTCCGTTGCGCCAGCGACAGTTACAAATTCGAATTGAGCACCGACGTGACCAGCCAGGGTGACCGCATTTCCGGCAACTGGAGCGAAGCAAGTCGCAACCTGTTCGGCCATCTGCAGGGTACCGCGGGTGGTGGCGAGATCGAGGTGTTCGTCGAGGCCGCAGGATTTGCCGCCACCGTGAACTTGAAGACTCGCGGCAACAAGCAGACGGTGCAGATCAGTTCCAAGGGCGAGATCAGGGGCGTCAACATCACGATGTCGAAGGGCGGCTGACGGCCGCACCATCCGGATTCGTTCGAAAACACCATAGAGCCCGGTTCTGGTCAGAACCGGGCTCTATCTTTTCTTGCCTTGATCTTTTCTTGCTTGAAACCGTTATCGGGTTCCGCGAATCCGGTGCGACATACTGATCAGCCACATCGCCGTCGGCCGCAGGATGAAGAGATCCGCGACCAGCGCCGCGACCATTGCGAAGGCACTGAGCCAGCCGAACAGGCGCAGCGACGGCAGGTCGGAAAACACCGTCACGCCGAGACCGCACGCCAGCACCAGCGTGGTCAGGATCAGCGCCGGCCCGACCAGCACGGTCGCGCGCTCGACCGCCAGCGCCGCATCGACGCCCGGCGTAGTTTCCAGCCGCAACCGGTTGAGGAAGTGAATCGTCGCACTGAGACCGAGGCCGAACGACACCGTCAGCGCGACCACGCTGGCGAATTGCAGCCCCTCTCCCAGCGCCCACAGCACCGTGCCGGAAAGCACCACCGGAAAGATGCCGGGCAGGATGCAGGCGAACATCACGACCCAGGAGCGGAACGCCAGCCCGATGAAGATGGCAACGAGGGCGAATTCAATGGTCAGTCCGTGGTTGAGCTTCTCGATCATGTTGGCGCTGTTGCGCGCCGCGATCGCCGACAGGCCGGTGACGGCAATCTCATAGCCCGGATGCTTCTGGCGGACCGTGTTCAGGGCGGCGTCGAGCTTGTCGACCACCGGCAGGATCGCACTCGAATCGAGGTCCGGCACCCTGCCCGACACCAGCACCGCATCCTGATTGGCCGAGATGAAGCGCCGGACCAGATGCTCCGGAATCACGCTGACATACTCTTTCAAGGTCGCAACGTCGGAACTGCCGGCCTTCTCGGCGAGCCAGCGCCGCAACGTCTCGAGCGACCAGACGTTGCCGACGCCGGCCTGGGCTTCGACCATCGAATGAACGTCGGCAATGACTTGCAGGGTCTCGGGCGCATACAGTGACGCGCCCTTGGGGAATTCAATCAGGATGTCGATCGGGTTGGCGCCGGTCAGCTTGGCGTCGAGCCGTCCGCTGGCCGCGACGGCCTGCTGTTTGTCAGGGACCTGATCGGCCAGCCGATAGCGTGGTTCGAGATTGGCATAGATCACGCCGAGACCACCGACAAGCACCACCGCGATCAGGCTGAACAGTCCGGGCCGGCCGACCATGCGCACTGCGATCCAGTAGCAGAACGCGCGCAGCGCGTTGACGCCGACATCGGCCGCCTGGAACTTGGCGGCAAAGACCTGCTCGTTGCGGACCAGCAGCACGCCGAACACCGGAACCAGCGACAGCACCGCGATCAACGCGATGATGGTGGCTGCAAGGCCGGCTTCGCCGAAGGTGCGGATCAAATCCGAATCCGAGAACTGCAGTGCCAGAAAGGAGATTCCGGCGGTGGCATGGGTCAGCACGCAGGCCGGCCCGACCACCAGAACGGCGTTGCGGAAGGCGGAGAAACGGTCCTCACCGGCCAGCAGCCGGTCGCGCGCGGCGAATGTTAGCTGCATCGAATCGGAGAAACTGATGACCATGATCAGCGGCGTCATCACGTTAAGGAACATGTTGAGGCTGAATCCCGCCCAGCCGAGAATGCCGAGCGACAGCAGGATGGCGAGCAACGGCGGGAACGCCGCCACGATCATGAACGACACTTTGCGGAAGAACAGGATCGCGATCAGGCACCCCGCCAGGATACCGGCGACGTTGTAGATCAGGCCGTCGCGCTCGACCGCGTTGCGGATCTCGAGCTGCATGACCGGGACGCCCGATAACTCCCTGGTGAGCCCGGTATCGGCGAGATCCGTGGCCATGATCTTGCGGATTTCGTCGATCGTCTTTTTCAAGCCGTTGTTGCCGACGATCGATGGCTCCAGCGAAAGCACGATCAGCGCCAGCGTGCCGTCTTCGGACAAGAGCTTGCCGCGGATGATCTCGTTGGTTTTGACGGTTTCGATGAACTTGTCGTAGTCGGCGCCCTCAGGCAGGTCGGCCGGGAACAGCGCCGCGGGCAGCTTGCCCGGCGCCGGCGCCTGACGCGCCGAGAACAGCGAGATCAGGCCGCGCGTGCCGTCGACCAGTTGCAGGTCCGTGACCAGGTCCCGGATCTTTTCCAGGTTGTCCCGGCGCAGCAGCGTCTTGCCCTCGACCACGACCAACACGTCGAATTCGGTGGAGGGGAAGCGCTTGGTGACCTCTTCGTATTGCCGGTATTCCTTGGAGTCGGAACGGAACAACTGGCTGAGCGAATCGTCGATCTTGATGCGCTGGATGCCGAACACGGCGCCGATCACCATCGCGAACAGGATGATGCAGGACAGGATGGGCGTGCGCATGGCGATCAGGCCCATGCGCTCCAGGCCGAATGCGATACTTACCGGCGGCTTTTCCGGCGGCTTTTCCGGCATCTTCGCATCAGCCCCGACCGTCTTTCTCTCCAGCATGCCCTGTCCAGTTCTCACATCGGCTCAATCTGTCCAGCCCATATTCGTCGCGAGCGAAGGAGACTGACTCGGCCACGTCTGATCGGCGCTAGCCCTTGAAATCATGCGATAAATAAGCCGCGAGAGGTGTAGCAGGTCTATCCGGTATCTCGCAAGCGCACCCCCGGCGCCAAATCGCGCGCCTGGGGCCCATAATGACCTTCAAATCACGGATTTGTCATGCAGATCTGAATCGCTCTCGATGCGCTCATGTGTCGGACCGCCGCTCTCATCCTTCAACCCGATGCCGGTGATTTCCCGGGCCAGGCCCTCGCGGATCAACCAGGCAATCCGCAAGGCCGCTTCGTCGTAACCGAGCCCCGCGCCGTGAATGTTGGATACGCAATTGCGCTCTGCATCGGTGACACCAGGCCTCGGCGCAAAGGTCAGGTAGGCGCCGAGGCTGTCCGGCGCCGAAAGGCCCGGCCGCTCGCCGATCAACACCACAACCATGCGCGCGCCGACAATGGCGCCGATCTCATCGCCCAGTGCGACCCGCGCCCCGGAAGCCAGCACGGCGCAGCCGATGTCGATGCGCTCCGCCGCGAGCCGCGGCATCAGGCTGCCGACCAGCGCAACGGCGTGCGCGTTGACCGCCGCCGGCGACAGGCCGTCGCCGACCACGAGGGCAAGCCGGCACGAACCGCCATGGCGCCTCGCCAGCAGCTGCTGCGACGCCTGATCGAGCTTTCGCCCGAGATCCGGACGTTTCAAATATTCCCGACGGTCGCGCGTACAGCTGGATACTCCGGGCGCTTCGAGGCCGAGGCTGGCGAGGCCCGCGATCAAGCCGGGCACATCGAGGGCGGCATGCACCGCGTCGCGGGCACGCGCGTGATCGAGCGTGAATTCAAGCAACGCCCGGGTCGGCAGGCCGGTACCGGCGCGGCCGAGCCCGACGCGCGCCGGGGTCAGATCCCGCAAATCGCGCAGCGAACGGGACGGCGGCGCCGGTACAGTCATCGCGGGTTACTCGGCAGGGACCGAAGCCTCGCGCAGCCGGATCGAATAGTTCGAGGCGTTCTGCTCACCGACCGAGGCATCGCGCGCGAACATGATCAAATGGTGTCCGATCATGGTCGAGGCGATCAGGCCCTCGATGTCGCCGTGGCGCAGCCTGCCCAGCGCAAACTTCCAGAATACCTTTCGGTAGTCGCCGAGCACGCCGATCTTCCAGAAGATGTTGCGCAGCATGATCAGGGCGCGCCTGATATTGGACCAGCTTTTCTGCTCCGGCGTGACCGGCACCTTGATCCGGTTGGCATAGGTGTAATCGCACTGGTACTGATAGCGCGCATAGAGCTTTTCGGGCTGGTAGGCGACTTCCATGCATTTGCGCCACGAACTGACGACCTGGTCGTAGGGCAAGCGGAAATCGACATTGGAATCGCGGCCGTCGTCATGGATCAGACGGCCTTCGCGTTCCAGCCGATCCCACAGCGGCGTCTGCGGCAGCGCCTGCAGCAGATTGATGGTCAACAACGGGATCCGGGATTGATCGACGAAGGCCAGCAAGGCGTCGGCCGTCTCCGGCTTGTCGGTGTCGAGCCCCATGATGATGCCGGAGACGACCTCCATCCCGTAGCTGTTGATGGTGTGAATGCCCTCCAGGATCGGGACCATCATGTTGTGGTCCTTCTGCATCGCCTTCAGCGCTTCGGGATCGGGGGTTTCGATGCCGCAGAATACGGTGACGAAGAAGGCGTCGCGCATCTTCTCGAGGATTTCTGGCCGCTTGGCGATGTTGAGCGTCGCCTCGCAGGCGAGCCGCATCACGTAGCCGGTTTTCTTCTGCCACTCGACCAGATGTGGCAGGAGATCGAGCGCCGCCTTGCGGTTGCCGATGAAATTGTCGTCGACGAAATACACCGATCCCGTCACCCCGCATTCGAGCAGTTTGTCGAGTTCAGCGATGATTTGCTGCGGCGATTTCAGACGCGGATTGCGGCCGTAGAGGCCCGGGATATCGCAGAATTCGCACTGGTACGGGCAACCGCTCGAATACTGGATGCTGCCGAGAAAATACTTTCTGACCTCGGCAAGCTCATAGGCCGGGATCGGGAAGTCGGTCATGGCGATACGATCGGCGGTCTTCAGCACCACCTGCTGTTCCGGTCGCGACGGATCGCGCGCCAGCCGCGTCAGCAACTCATTGGTGGCGTCGCCGAGCTCGCCCACATGGAGATAGTCGAATGAGGGATAATATTCCGGGCAGGCCGAGACCGATGGACCGCCGATCGCGACCGCCAGATCGAACGCATGCGCGCGGCGGCAGATATCGTTCATCTGCTGGCGCTGGATGTGCATGCCGCTGACGAACACCGCTTCCGCCCACTCGAAATCCTCCCTTGAGGCGGCACGGATATTCTCGTCGATGAAGCGGACCGGCCAGTGTTCGGGGAGATAGGCCGCGATCAGCAGCAGCCCTTGCGGCGGCATGAAGGCCTGGACGCCGTCCGTCAGCGGGTAGGCGTATTCGAACGTGCCGAAAGAAGAGGTATAGCGCGGGAAAACGCACAGGATGCGCCGAACCGTCTCGATGCCTTCAGCCCTCATCAAACTTCCTAACGCTCGTAAAACCTGTCGGCCGCCAAGTTAAGCACGCACATCGACGCTGGGCTACAAATTCTTCAATATTGTGGCAGCCATTGCCAACCCGCCAGCGGCCGGATGGTTGCATCGTAGCTGCTGCGGCGGCGGCCGGTCCGGCGCCTCAGGCCAGCAACCGCGATGCAAAATCAGGCAGCAGGCCCGGATTCCCGGCGAGCCGGAAGTCGGCATCGGCCAGGCCGGCGCGCAACAGCCATTCGTCGAATTCCGGCGCCCGTTTCAGGCCGAACAGGTCGCGGATGTAAAGGGCGTCATGGAACGAGGTGGACTGGTAGTTCAGCATGACATCGTCGGCCCCGGGCACCCCCATGATGAAGGTAACGCCGGCGGCGGCCAGCAGCGTCAGTAAATTGTCCATGTCGTCCTGGTCGGCCTCGGCGTGGTTGGTGTAGCAAACGTCGACGCCAAGCGGCAGGCCGAGCAGCTTGCCGCAGAAATGGTCCTCCAGCCCGGCGCGGATGATTTCCTTGCCGTCATAGAGATATTCCGGGCCGATGAATCCGACCACGCTATTGACCAGCAGCGGATCGAAGGCGCGCGCCACCGCATAGGCCCGCACCTCGCAGGTCTGCTGGTCGACGCCGTGATGGGCATTGGCCGAAAGCGCCGACCCCTGCCCGGTTTCGAAATACATCACGTTGCTGCCGACATTGCCGCGGCGCAACGACAGCCCGGCCTGGTGGGCCTGGCGCAGCAGCGCGAGATCGATGCCGAAACTGCGGTTCGCCGCTTCGGTGCCCGCGATCGACTGAAACACCAGATCGACCGGAAAGCCGCGGTCGATCAATCCGAGCGTGGTCGTGACATGGGTCAGCACGCAGCCCTGCGTCGGGATCTGCAGCCTCGCGATGACATCGTCGAGCAGCCGCAGCAGGCCCCCGATCACGGAAGGATCGTCGCTGGCCGGATTGATGCCGATACAGGCATCGCCGGATCCCAGCAGGATGCCGTCGAGGATCGACGCGGTGATGCCCTTGACGTCGTCGAAGGGATGATTGGGCTGCAGCCGTACGCTCATCCGGCCGCGCAGGCCGATGGTGTTGCGAAAGGCCGACGTGACCCGGCATTTTTTTGCCACCTGGATCAGGTCCTGGTTGCGCATCAATTTCGACACCGCCGCGGCCATCTCGGGAGTGATGCCACACGACAGGTTGGCGAGAACGGCTGACGTCGCAGCCTCCGAAAGCAGCCAGTCGCGGAAACCGCCGACGGTCAGCGAGGATATCGCGGCGAAGGCGGCCGCGTCGTGGCTGTCGACGATCAGGCGGGTAACTTCATCGTCCTCATAGGGCACGACGGTTTCCTGCAGGAACTGCTTCAGGGGAACATCCGATAGCGCGATCCGCGCCGCGATCATTTGCGCGGCACTTTCGGCCGCTACCCCCGCAAGGCGGTCGCCGGAACGCGGCGGCGTGGCCTTGGCGAGGAGATCGCGCAGATCATCGAACACGTAGCTGGTGGCATCGATGGCGTGTCGATAGATCATGACTACTCCGAAGCCGTCAGCACCTGAATGCGCGACGACTTTCGAAGACTATCACCGGATTTGAGGCTACGCAGCCCGTACGGTGGCGAGGAATTTGATCACTTCGGCCTTGAGGCGCTTGTTTTCGTTGGACAGCAACTGCGCCGACGCCAGCACCTGCGAGGAGGCCGTGCCGGTGTCGCCGGCGCCACGGTTGACGTCCGCGATCGAGGTCGCAACCTGGGTGGAGCCGACCGCCGCCTGCTGCACGTTGCGGGCGATTTCCTGGGTCGCCGCGCCCTGCTGCTCGATGGCGGCCGCGATCGCCGAGGCGATCTCGGAGACCTGCCCGATGGTGCCGTAGATCTCCTTGATCGCAACCACCGAATCCTGGGTCGCCGATTGCATGCCGGCGATCTGGGTCGATATCTCGCTGGTGGCCTTGGCGGTCTGCGACGCCAGCGCCTTGACCTCCTGCGCCACCACGGCAAAGCCGCGGCCGGCCTCGCCGGCACGGGCGGCTTCGATGGTGGCGTTGAGCGCCAGCAGATTGGTCTGCGCCGCGATGGTGGTGATCAATTGGGTAACATCGCCGATGCGGCTGGCGGCCAGCGACAGTTCGGCGATCCGCGCGTCGGTCTTTCCGGCCTGCTCGACCGCTTCATTGGCGATGCGGTTGGAATCCGCGACTTGGCGCCCGATTTCATTGATGGAAGAAGCCATTTCTTCCGTGGCCGAGGCGACCGACTGCACGTTGGCGGAGGTCTCTTCCGAAGCCGCCGCGACCACGGTCGAGAGCTCCTGGGTTGCCGTGCTGCTGTTGGTCAGGATGACGGCCGAATTTTCCAGTTCGCCCGATGCGGCGCCGACGTTTTCGATGATATTGCCGACCGTGGCCTCGAAACTCTCTGCCAGGTTATGCAGTTCGGCGCGGCGGGCGACGGCCAGTTCGCGGTTCTTTTCCTCGCGCTCGGCGGTCTCGCGTTCGGCCTTGCCGATGGCCTGCACCTTGAATTCCTCGACGGCACGGGCCATCTGGCCGACTTCGTCGCGGCGCTCGAGGCCCGGCAGCTGGACATCGAAATTCCCGACCGCAAGTTCGCGCATCGCCTTCGACATCGCGACCACCGGGCGGGAAATACCGCGGCCGATCAGGAACGAAACCACGATTCCGACGAGAGCCACCACCAGCAGCACCGCCATCAGCGTCAGCTGCTGCTGCTCGAGCGTCACTCCGGCGCGAGCGATCTCGAGATCCTTGCTGTCGCTCGAGCGCGCGATCAGGTCGTCGGTCAGCTTCTCGATATCGGCGAAATAGCGTTCCGCGCCCTTGATGAACAACAGCGCCGATCCGGCATCGCCGTCGGCCATCTCGATGGCGTTTTTCGACTGCTTGAGATAGCCCGCGACGGCCGCCTTCAGTCGTGCCAGGTCATCCGGCTTGATTCCGTTCTGAGCACCCTCGAGCGCCTTCAGGGCGTCCGCGATCCTGGCGGCGGCGCCGGAAGCTTCCTTGGCGAAGGCCTGGATCTTCTTTTCGTCGGTTTCGTTGGCCGCGATGGCCGCGAGACGGTACAGCTTGGCGTGCGCGGTCCACACAATGGTGTTGAGTTCGGTCGTCAATTCGGATTGCCGTATCGGCCCCGCGACCAGCGCATTGACCGCGGTCTGGTTCGACCGCAGCGCCTGCAAGGCAAAGGCGCCGACACCTATCAGGACCAGGATCAGGAACGCCGGCGCGAGCTGAACTTTCCAGGACAGCCCGATATTTTTGATCCAGCCGAGCATATCAATCCTTCGAGGCGGCGGTCGTCTTGGCAATACCGATGGTCGCGTGCATCAGAGCTTGTAGATGCCCGCACACACCGCCGTGTTCTCGACCTTCTCGCAGTACATCTGCTTCGGCTCGACCTTCTTGGTCACGGGATTGACGAACTTGTAATCCTGCCAGAACGAAGGCTGCTTGGCGGCCATTTCGACCCGCTCCTTGACATAGAGCTTGCCGTCGACGTCCTGCGCATCGATCAGATCCTTGCCGACGAACTTGGCGTTGGAGCCGTGGGCGAGCACCTTGCCGTCGAGCTGATAGACCACGACATACAAATCGCGATCGATAAAGCCGGGGGCCTTGCCGGTGAATTCGGGGTAGGCCTTGTCGGCGCCCTTTTCCTTGATGAAGCTGACGGCTTTCTTGACCATCGCGACGGCTTCGTCCTTGTTCGCACCGTCGGCGGCCGAGGCGGCGCCCGCGAATGCAAACATGGCTGTCAGTCCAGAAACGAGCAGCTTCGTTGACCAATTGTTCACGTTTTCCCTCCGGATCGATTGATTTCAGACGCGGTGGCACTACCGCACACGGCATGATTGTCACAAAAGAGCGAACCGTCGGTTAATCTGCCTATCCGTAAAGCAACGGGGATCAGGAAAGTGGTTTACAAGAAAGATGTGCCATTTCGAAACGCCGCAGGGCAGGCACGATCGGAGAATGGAGTCTGCTGCCGCGGCGCGAAGCGCCCGAATCGTTGATACAGTTTTGTCCTGGAAGGCGCGGAGAATGCCGGGCGCCCGCGGCCCTCATCAGCCGCGCGCGCGGCGAAAGGCTTTCTCCAGCTTTTCCTTCTGCCTCTTCCAACGATCCTCTTCCGCCTGCGCGCGTTGTTCGAGGGCGGCGCGCTCGGTATCGATCTTGCCCGTTCTTTGTTCATGGGCCTGCTCGGCGGCTTCAATCGCAGCCTGGGCCTTCGCGATTGCCCGCTCGCGGAGATCCCGCTCTTTCGTCCTGGCGGCTTCTTCCTTCCGCCGCCGGCTTTCGCGCTGCTTCTGCTCCCGCTCATAGTCCGATGCGGCCTTGCGGGCTGCCTGATGGTCTATCGCGCGAGCCGACGATTTGCCGGGCCTTCGCCGATGCTTTCCTGGCCTGTCTTTGACCTTTTCGCGGGAGAGGTCGGAGGGCAGGTCCGCATCCACCTTGAACGGCCCATCAGACCCGACAGGGCGTCTGAGAATAACGCCGGGCTTTGACATGGCGGCGGCGATCACGTCGGGATCGTCAGTTTCTGTTGCGAAGCCCTGATGAAACAGGTTGCTCTTCGAACCCCACGCCTCCAGAGCCGCCTTCATCGATGGCGCCGCTATTGCCATATCGAAGAAGCCCAGCGACGTCTGATAGGTCTTGAGTTTTCTCGCCATGCGCGCCCGTTGAGCCGCCGCTTTCATCCCGCCATTTCTATCAGCTTCCGCCATTGGGCCAAAACAGCACACTGGAACCAGACCCGGAGGGTCTGTTTTGCTCCCGTTCGCAAGAAGTTGACGCCCACCGCCGTCACGGGGAACCCCGACGCGAATTCCTGAACCATGCAAGGGACGCCCCGCCGCTTCACTCTTCCTCGGCGGCCTGGCTGTCGGTGTCGAGTGCCGCTGCCGCGGTCAACTCGCGCTCGGCCTGATGATAGAATTCCTGATCCTGACCATCGGGCTTTCCGGCTTGCTCCCAAAGCTCATAGGCACGACGTACGATTTCAATTCCGCGTGGCTTGGCCACCGACAGCCTCCTGCAACTTTCTCGCTCAACCAGGTGAAATGGGAAAACGTTCCCTGGTCGGGAATGCGACACAGGGACAGTAGGCCCAGCAGAGAAGCCGCGGAAGCGCGCCGATGAAATTTTCTCGGCAAACCAACCTCATGGCAGGAACAAGACACGAGCCGGCCGGTTCTAACGTGGCAATTTCAAACCGGAGGGCAACATGGCCAAAGAGAAACTGCTGAACGACCTGTTCCTCGACACCTTGAAGGATATCTATTTCGCGGAGAAGAAGATCCTGTCCGCACTGCCCAAGATGGCAAAGGCGGCGCAGTCTCCCAAGCTCAAGGCGGCGTTCGAGAAGCACATGGGCGAAACCGAGGGCCAGGTCGACCGGCTCGAACAGGTTTTCGCTTCGATCGACGAGTCTCCCAAGGGCAAGACCTGCGACGCCATCATGGGCATCCTCGACGAGGGCAAGGAAATCATGGACGAATACAAGGGCACCGCTGCCCTTGATGCCGGCCTGCTTGCCGCCGCCCAGGCGGTCGAACATTACGAGATCTCCCGCTACGGCACCCTGAAGACCTGGGCCAGCGAGCTTGGCTACAAGGACGCCGTGAAGCTGCTGGATGCGACGTTGAAGGAAGAGAAGAACACCGACAGCACGCTCAGCCAGATTGCGGAGTCGGAAGTCAACCAGCATGCGGAAACGGCGCAAGCCGCGTAGAAGGGGCGGATGTACCCCCTTTTGGAAGGCCCCGGTTTCCCGGGGCCTTTTTCGTCGTTCGGCCTCGGACAGGCACGAAACGACGATGGGGATATCGACCTGGAGAAGTGGCACCGGACCAACGCGAAAGGTTCGATGACGCGGCGCGAGGACGCCGCCCACTGAGCGACGTGGGCCCACCGCATGTCCCGGCCAGCCGACCTGCGCCGCGCCACGGGGCTTTCCCCTGCCCAGCCCCACTGTTATCATCCCCTTCAAGAGCCGGAATGGCCCGTCAAGAAAACACAGGGGAGACGACGAATGGCAAGGACGTTCGTGACGGTGGCCGGCATTGCCGCGCTGACCGGTGTGCTGGCAGCTTTATCCGCGCCCGCCATGGCGCAGTATCCCGACCGTCCCATCAAGATGATCGTGCCATGGGCAGCGGGCGGCGATACCGACAACATCTTCCGGCCGTTCGCCGTCGAATTTCAGAAACACATCGGCCAACCGGTGGTGATCGCCAATGTCGGCGGCGCATCCGGCACTACCGGCGCGCGCGAGGCCCGGAACGCGGCGCCCGACGGCTATACGGTCTACGCGGTGCACGACTACATCCATCTGACGTTCTTCGCAGGCATCAGCGACGTCAAATACAGCGACTTCGAGCCGATCTGCTTGGTCGCGGCGACGCCCTCGGTGCTGACGGCAAGCGCCAAGACGCCCTGGAAGACCTGGCAGGAGCTCACCGCCGACGCCAAGAAGCGGCCGGGCGAGATCACGGTCGGCGCCACGCTGGGCTCGACGAGCCATATCTTCCCGGCCATGGTCGAGAAGGCGGCCGGTCTGAAATTCAAGTACGTGTCCTATGACGGCCTGGCTCCGCGGATGAACGCGCTGCTCGGCGGCCACATCAACCTCACCGACTCCAACCTGACGCAGAAGGGCAAGGTCGAGGCCGGCCTGCTGCGCTTCATCGCGATCGCCAGCGAAAAGCGCGATCCGGAATCCCCTGACGTGCCGACGCTAAAGGAACTTGGCATGGACATCGTGTACGAGGTGGCGCGCGGCCTCATGGTCCCCAAAGGGACTCCCGCGCCGGTGCGCGCCAAGCTCGAGGAGGGCTGCGCCAAGGCGTCCAGGGAGCCGAGTTTCGCTCAGGCGATGAAGCTGCAAGGCACCCGCGTGGCGTTCCTCAATGCCAGTGACTATGCCAAGTTCCTCGCCAGGATCGACAACGAGAACAAGGCGGTCATGACCGACCTCGGCCTGATCAAGAAATGAGCATCGGCCGCGACGGAATTGCCGGGCTGATCCTGCTTGCGATCAGCCTGGTTCTCCTGGTCAAGTCCTTCCAGCTTCCGTCCATTCCCATCGTTCCGGTCGGACCGGGCTTTTACCCGGCCATCGTGCTTTCCTTCATGGCGGTCGCGAGCGCGCTCCTCGTCGTGCAGGACCTCCTGAAACGCCGCGCGCCGGCCTCAGCCGGCGCGAGCGATGCGCCGCGGCGAAATTATCGCCTGGTCGTGATCGCCTTCGCGGTCGTCGGCGCCTATGTCGTGCTGCTGCCGCTGCTAGGATTTCGCGTCGCCACGGCCTTGTTCGTCGGCACGCTGCAGGCCGCTTTGGGCCGGCCGCGAACGGCACAGCAATGGATGGTGCTGGCCGCGATCGCGCTCGGCACCGCGGCGGCAAGCTATTTCGTCTTTGAACGATACCTGCTGGTGCTGCTGCCGCGCGGCACATGGACGGGCTTCTAGATGCTCGATCTGCTCGCGAACGGCCTCGTCAACATTGCCCAGTGGAAATATCTGCTGCCGCTGTTTGCCGGCACCTTCGTCGGCGTGATCGGCGGCTCGCTGCCGGGCGTCACCATCACCATGACGGTGATCGTGGTGCTGCCGTTCACCTACGGACTCGATCCGCTGGCGGGGCTTGCGGCGATGACCGGCGTCTATGTCGGCGGATCAACCGGCGGTCTGATCGCCGCCTGTCTGCTCGGTATTCCCGGCTCTCCGGCCTCGATCGCCACCACGTTCGACGGCTTTCCCATGGCGCGCAACGGCGAACCGGGCCGCGCCATCTGGCTCGGCGTTTGGGCGTCGGTCTGGGGCGGCCTGATCGGCGCCATGTTCCTGGTGTTCCTGACCGGGCCACTTGCGGCGATCGCGCTGGAATTCGGGCCGTGGGAATATTTCTCGTTGTTCGTGCTCGCCATGGCGATGGTGGCCGGGCTCAGCGAAGCCTCGCTCCTCAAGGGACTTATCTCGACCGCCATCGGGCTGTTGATCTCGATGATCGGCCACGATCCGATCGGCAGCGTGCCGCGCTTCACCTTCGGCTCGGAGTTCCTCGGCGGCGGCTTTCCGTTCCTCCCCGTGCTGATCGGCGTTTTCGCCTTCGCGCAGATCATGACCGATCTGGAGAAGCTCGATCTGCCGCGCGGCAAGGTGGTGGAATCGCTGGCTGGAATCAGGCTCGAGCGCTTCTCGCACCTCAAGGCGAACCGGGAAATCTTCAGGCAGCCGTTCCTGCTGGCGTGGTCGACGATCGTCGGGCTGTTCATCGGCATCCTGCCCGCGATCGGTGGCAGCGCATCGAGCGTGATGGCCTACGACCAGGCCAAGAAATTCTCGAAAACACCGGAGCGTTTCGGCAAGGGCCACCCCGAGGGCATCATCGCGTCGGAAGCCTCCAACAACGCCAATGTCTCGGGCTCGTTGATGACCATCATGGCATTCGGCATTCCCGGCGACGCCGTCACTGCCGTGATGCTCGGCGCGATGACGATCCACGGCATTCAGTCCGGACCGCTGTTCATCTCGCAAAACCCCGACATCGCCTATGGCATTTATGCGGCCTACATCCTGGCGCACCCCTTCATGCTGCTGATCTGCGTCGTGCTGATGCCGCTGATGCTGCGCGTGATCACGGTGCGGATGGCGGTGCTGGCGCCGGTCGTGCTCGTACTCTGCGTCCTCGGCGCCTATGCGCTCAACAACACCATGCAGAGCGTCTATGTACTGCTGCTGTTTGGTGTCGTCGGCTACGTGCTGGTCAAGCTCGGCTTCCCGCTTGCGCCCCTGATCCTCGGCCTGATACTCGGCGACCAGATCGAGATCAACCTGGTACGGGCCATGATGACCGACGCGGACCCCTGGCTGTTCCTGACGCGGCCGATTTCCGGCGGGCTGCTGCTGGCGGCGGCGCTCTCGGTCGCACTTGCAATATGGCAGCATCTGCGCCACCAGAACCGGGTAGCCGAGGAAGGTCCGGATTTTTGAAATGAAGGTGGATGGCAAGTTTGGAAAAGACCGTGCGAGCTGACCTGCGCATTGCGGTTGTCGGGCTGGGCGCCATTGGAATCAGGGTGGTGGAAGCGCTCGACCGGGGGATCGACGGACTGGCGCTCACCGCCGTGTCGGTGCAGAATCCCGAAAAACACCGCGGCCGGTTGGCCGGCCTGACCAGACCACCCGCCATCCTGCCGATCGAGGCGCTGGTCGATGTCGCCGACATCGTCATCGAATGCGCCCCGAGCCAGCTGGTCAGGTCGATCGTGGCGCCGTTTGTGGCTGCCGGAAAGACCGCGGTCGTGCTCAGCGCGGGCGCGCTGCTCGACCACGACGACCTGATTGAACTGGCGAAGCAGAACGGCGGCCAGATCGTGGTGCCGACCGGCGCGCTGATCGGCCTTGATGCGGTGACCGCCGCGGCGGTCGGGACCATCCATTCGGTCCGGATGATAACCCGCAAGCCCCCCGGCGGGCTCGCCGGCGCGCCCTATATCGTCGCCAACCGCATCGATATCGAAGGGATTACCGAGCCGCTCAGGATATTCGACGGCACGGCGCGCGATGCGGCAAGGGGGTTTCCGGCCAATGTGAATGTGGCCGCGGCACTGTCGATGGCCGGGATCGGTCCCGATCGAACGACCATCGAGATCTGGGCCGATCCGACCGTGACGCGCAACATGCACCGGATCGAGGTGGACTCAGATTCCGCGCGCTTTTCGATGTCGATCGAAAATATCCCGTCGGAGAACCCGAAGACCGGCCGGATCACCGCGCTCTCGGTCATCGCATGCTTGCGCAAGCTGCGTGCATCGCTTCGCGTCGGGACATAACGGCGCGCCGGACAGCGCAAGCGCTGCCCGGACGGCGCGCCTTCCCGTGAGGCCGGTTCGTCCCTGCCCGCTACGCTGCGAGGCACCGTTCGGTGGAACGCAGACGGATGGGTTTTCCGCCCGGCGGGCGCGGGCCACCGTCGAGCTCGCATAGCGCTTCGAGGATCTCATCGATGGTCACGGGCGCCTTCAGGCCGGCCGGCGCGCGCAGCGCGGGGCATGAAGCGATCGCGCTCGCATCGGACGCCCAGGACGCGAGGATGGCCCGCTTTTCGGACATCGTCAGCGAGGGATGAGAAAGTACGTCCCTCGGATGATCGAACAGCGTGCCGGGGTGCAGCAGGGCGTTGATGTCGAACACATTGTCGTCGAAAGCGGTCGTCGGCCGCATGGTCTCCTCCATTCGTTGACGAAGTTGGGATGCCGCGCGCATTGTCGCACGCGGCATCGTCAAAGGCCGTGTCAGGCCGCTTTGGCTTCGATCTGCTGGACGTTGCCGGCCGGTGCGCCGCTGATGGCGATTCGCCGCGGCTTCATGGCTTCCGGAATCTGCCGGACCAGTTCGATCTTCAGCAGCCCGTTGTCGAAGGCCGCGCCCTTGACCTCGACATGGTCGGCCAGGCTGTACTGGCGCTTGAAGCTGCGGGTCGAAATGCCCCGGTACAGGAACTCGCGTTCGGCCTTCTCGGCCTTGTTGCCTTCGATGGTGACCACGTTCTGCTCCGCCGTCACCGAGATCTCGTCCGGCGCGAAGCCCGCGACCGCCAGCGAAATCTGGTAGCGGTCGTCGGCCAGCCGTTCGATGTTGAAGGGCGGATAATTGTCCTCGCCGGCCCGCTGGGCCGCTTCGGCGAGGTCGAACAGGCGGTCGAAGCCAATGGTCGAACGCCAGAGGGGCGAAAAGTCGTAGGTGCGCATAGCCAAATCCTCCAATGAGCAAGTTGGTTACGAGCGGCACCGGACACGTCTCCGGTGCCCGTCTCAGCCGGGCCCCAAGGGCGCCCGGACGCCACCTCGCGGTGGCGACGAAAAAATTAGCGAGGGCCGATTTGGTTTCAAGGGGGTGCAAAAAAATTTTTCAGGTCGTTTAGGGGCCGGCGGACCCGCCGCGCTCAGGTGCTTGACAGCTTCTCCACCAGGTTCATCGGCACGGGGAACACGATGATGGACGAGCGCTCGCCGGCGACGTTCTGCAACGCGGTGAGATAGCGCAGTTGCATGGCTTCCGGGCGGGCGGCGAGGATTTCGCCGGCCTGGGCGAGCTTCTCGGCGGCCTGAAATTCGCCCTCGGCATCGATCACCTTGGCGCGCCTGGTCCGCTCGGCCTCCGCCTGTTTCGCGATCGCGCGTATCATGGTCTCATTGAGGTCGATGTGCTTGATTTCGACGTTTGAAACCTTGATGCCCCAGGCATCGGTGCGCTCGTCGAGAATCTGTTGAATGTCGCTGTTGAGCTTGACGCGGTCGGCGAGCATCTGGTCGAGGTCATGCTGGCCCAGCACCGAGCGCAACGTGGTCTGCGCAAGCTGGCTCGTCGCCTCGTAGAATTGCTCGACCTGAATGATCGCCTTCTCGGGGTCTATGACACGAAAATACAGCACCGCATTGACGCGCACCGAAACGTTGTCGCGCGAAATCACGTCCTGCGGCGGCACGTCGAACACGCGCGTGCGCAGATCGACGCGCACCATTCGCTGGATCACCGGGATGATGATGATGAGACCCGGACCCTTCACCTCCTGCAGTCGTCCGAGCAGGAACACGACGGCGCGCTCGTACTCGGGCAGAACTCGAAGCGAATAGGCGAGCAGCGCAACGAGCACGACGATCGGGACGGCGATGCCGGACCAGGCGGGGAATTCGAACCACATGTCAGATCTCCGTTTCTAGCTGTCGACGATCAATGTCAGCCCGTCACGCCCGACCACGCGAACGATGTCGCCAGTCTGCATGGGACGGGCGGCGCGCGCATTCCAGACCTCGCCCAGGACACGGATCTGGCCCGTGGCGTCCTGCCACGCAATCACCTGCCCGATGCTGCCGATGATCTGCTCGGCGCCGGTCACCGGCACGCGGCGGCGCGCGTTCATGGCGGCCGCGATGACCCCGAAGATCAGAAGCGCGGTGGTGGCCGCCATGCCAACGATGAGCGGCAGCGATACCGCGATATCGATGTCGGCGCCGGCGCCTTCGATCAGAAAATACGCGCCGGCGACGAAGGCGGCGAGCCCGCCGATGCCGAGCACGCCGATCCCCGGCGTGAATGCCTCGCCGATCATCAGGGCGATCCCGAGCACCAGCAGGCCGAGCGATCCATAATTCACCGGCAGGGCCGAAAGTCCGGTGAGCGCCAGAATCAGGCTGATGCCACCGATGACGCCCGGGACGAAGGAGCCTGGGTTCCAGAACTCCAGGATTATCCCGTAAAAGCCGATCATCAGCAGGAGAAATGCGACGTTCGGATTGGAGATGACCGACAACAGTTGCGTACGCAGGTCTGGTTCGATCGTTACGATTTGGGCGCCCTTTGTCGCGAGCGACTTCTCGGCCCCGCCGATCGTCACCCTGCGTCCGTCGAGTTGCGCCAGCAGATCGTCCATGCTGGCGGCGACGATTTCAATCACGGCCTGCTTGTGCGCTTCCTCGGCGGTCAAGGTCGCGGCATCGCGCACCGCCTTCTCGGCGAATTCGGGGCTGCGGCCGCGCAACTGGGCGAGACTGCGGAGCAGCGCGACCACGTCATTGGTCGCCTTGCGCTCGGCCGCGCTTTGCGACTGTGTGCCGGAGGTGCTCTTGTCATCCTTCTTGTCATCTTTGTTGGGCTCGTCGCGACGCGGCTGCGGCACACCCGGCACGCCGCCTATCTCGATCGGCGTGGCAGCCCCGAGATTGGTCCCGGGCGCCATCGCCGCGACATGCGAGGCGTAAACCAGAAAGGTGCCGGCGGAGGCAGCGCGCGCACCGCTCGGGGCGACGTAGACGACGATCGGAACGGGCGAGGCCACGATCTGCTTGATCAGTTCGCGCGTGGAGCTCACGAGCCCGCCTGGCGTATCGAGGCGTATGATCAGCGCTTCCGCGTGCTCAGCCTGCGCGCGGCCCATCGCGAGCGTGAGCTGACGGGTCGTAGCGACGCCAATGGCACCCGATACGTCGCTGACGGCGACACGCGTGTCGCTCTGGGCAACCGCGGGCGCCGTCACGGCGATCATCACCAGCAAGGCCGAAATCAGCCGACCGGCTTGCAGCCATGCCAAGTTCCGCTGACGAACCACAGGGTAAGCCATGGATTTCTCGCAGCTGTCGCAACGTGCCGGGTTGCCTGAACGCTGGCGGCGACACGTCCCCCAGAGCATTAGCCGATACTTCCACCTCTGGCCATGGCGCCTCCCACACTCGTGAAGATTCGGATGCCGGTCCCATGAAGGTGGTGCGGTGCACACTGAGACCGCCACCCGGATATCCCCATGGAAGGAACGGCGGAAGGAGAATCTAGACCGCCCTGCCCGCGGCCGCGCCCGACGACCACGCCCATTGAAAATTGAAGCCGCCGAGATGGCCGGTAACGTCGACGACCTCGCCGATGAAATAGAGGCCGGGCACCGATCTCGACTCGAACGTCTTCGAGGACAGCTCCGAGGTATCGACGCCGCCGAGCGTCACTTCCGCGGTGCGGTAGCCTTCGGTGCCGTTGGGCCGCACCCGCCACTGCGTGACGTCGGCGGCGACCTTCGTCAGAAGCTTGTCGGAGAAGTCGGCGAGCCGCTCCGGTCCTGCGGCCGCGTCCGCGATGATCCGCGCCAGCCGCTTCGGCACCAGGCCTGAAAGGGCGGTGGCCATTTCCTGCTTCGGATGTTCGCGGCGCAGCTGTTTCAGCCCGGCCAGCACATCGGTGCCCGGCGCCATGTCGATGACGATGTCCTGGCCGGTGCGCCAATAGGACGAGATCTGCAGGATCGCCGGACCGCTCAGCCCGCGATGGGTGAACAGCAGCGCCTCGTCGAACCGCGCCTTGCCGCAGCTGACGACGGCATCGACCGCGACGCCCGACATCTCCCTGAACTGCGCCAGCAGCGCCGCATCGAAGGTCAGCGGCACCAGGGCCGCGCGCGGCGGCACGATCTTCAGGCCGAACTGCTCGGCGACCTTGTAGCCGAATCCGCTCGATCCCATTTTCGGAATTGAGGGACCGCCGGTCGCGACCACCAGCGCACGAGCGCGAAACTCGCCCTGATCGGTCGTCACGATAAAGCCGTTCTCGGATTTCGAGATCGCGGAGATGCGCACGCCCAGCCGCAATTGCGCGCGGGCCTTGCGGCTTTCCTCCAGCAGCATGTCGATGATCTGGCGCGACGAGCCGTCGCAGAACAATTGCCCGCGCGTCTTCTCGTGAAAGGCGATGCCGTATCGCTCGACCAGCGCGATGAAATCCTGTTGCGTGTAACCGCTCAGCGCCGAATGGCAGAATCGCGGATTCTCCGACAGGAAATTCGCAGGCGTGGTGTGCAGGTTGGTGAAATTGCAGCGCCCGCCGCCGGAGATGCGGATCTTCTCGGCCGGTTGCCGCGCCTGCTCCAGCACCAGCACCGATCGTCCGCGCTGGCCGGCGACGCCGGCGCACATCAGGCCCGCGGCGCCGGCGCCGAGGATGATGACGTCATGAACATCAAGGTTTTGGCTTTTCAGGGATGCGCGCGAGCCTTGTGTCATTCGACCAGCAGCACGTCGACGGCCACGCTAAGCTTCTGCTTGCGGGAGCCCACGATGATGCCGTCGACCGGCGAGACATCGGAAAAATCCCGCCCCACCGCCAGCACGATGTGATCGTTCTCGACCAGGATGTCGTTGGTCGGATCGAAACCGATCCAGCCAAGCTCCTCGCCGCACCACAGCGCGATCCAGGCATGGGTCGCGTCCGCTCCCTGCAGCCGCGGCTTGCCCGGCGGCGGGATGGTGCGCAGATAGCCCGAGACATAGGCCGCCGGCAGGCCGAGGCCGCGCAGCCCCGCGATCATCACATGGGCGAAATCCTGGCAGACGCCGTGGCGTTTTTCGAACACTTCCTGAAGCGGCGTCGAGATCACGGTGGCCTTCGGATCATATTTGAATTCGGTGCGGATCCGGTGCATCAGATCGACCGCGCCGGCAAGGATGCCGCCGCCTTTCGGAAAGCTTTGCGACGCATAGGCCGTCACCGGCTGCTGCACCGGCACCAGCGGACTGGCGAAAATGTATCCGATCGGCGATTCCGGCCCGAGGCTGGTGGCCTCGAAGACCACCTCGCGAACGTTCTCCCATTCCGGACTGGGCGCGGCGCGGCCGGGGACCGTTCGGGAGACCGACACCCGCGACCTTGAATCGATGCGCAGGCTGCGGTGCGAGGTTTCGATCACGATGCTCTCGGTGTGGGTTCCGAAAAAATCATGCCTGACGGTGCGGTCCGCCGGCTTCGGCCTGATCTCGACGGTATGCGAGACCAGTTGCTGGCCGTCGCCGGTCCTGGGCTTCAGCCGCAGCGAGCACCGCGAGTAACTCACCGGGCTTTCGTAGGAGTACGTGGTGACATGACGGATGTCGTAGATCACGCGAGGCCCGTCAGCTTTTCAGGCCGGCTGGCATTGGGGCCGTGCGGAAAATAATGCGATCCGATGGCATCGGCCAGCGTCAGCAGATCCTGCTCCAGCGCGAACAGCGTCCTGGTGTCGAGCGACGCCGCCTCCGCCGTCGTCAGCATCGCCTGCAGCGCCACCGCGAGCCGATGCGGACGCTCGATCAGTCCCCCCTCTTTCAGGGTCGGCAGGCTGGCGATGTGATCGTTCAGCGCAGCGACCTGGAACGCGACCGAGCGGGGATTGTAGGGATCGAGCACCACGAGGTCTCGCACGGGCGCCAGCAACGGACCGACCAGATAGCGCCAGCGATAGGTGATCTGGCAGTCGACCAGGGTCAGCAGGATATCGAGGTCCTCGCTGACGGCCTCGTCATAGGCGAACTGGCGC
>JAUXWH010000099.1 GCA_030681365.1 Bradyrhizobium sp. | reverse complement strand
AGTGCCTTCGGGAATTTTCCGAAATCGCGACGATCCAGTCGGCGGCGACTGACGAGCGAAAAACCCCTTCGACACATCCAACCCGATTTACCTCTGTTGTCCAATCCGCATTGGTGGCAAAACCGAGGTCATAAAGCGTGTAGATTAGTCGGCTCGAAGTGATCTGAATCGGCGTCCAGAAATTATTGCAATGAACGATATCCGGTTGGCCGATGGCATTTTCAAGCTGTGTCTGATTCCAGAAGGTGCGGGCAGACTCGCGGTTCAGGTTCCGCGGGCCATAGTGCGCGTTTAAGCCGCGATAAGGGTTTAATATCGGCATTTGAGCATCGAAGTAAAAATCGCCGAAGCTTGGAAACAACGAGTATTGATTTTGGGGCGCAACGGCCATCATCGCCTTGATCAAGGCGTCTGCATAATAGCCGCAGCCGGCTTTTTGAGATCCGGTTTGCGAGACATCAAAACCAACGTGCATGGAATTTCCTGTCAAGGATATCGCGGTTGCTTCGATCTACCGCCGCAAATTCCAGCAAGGTACCGTTCACGAAGTGATTGTCGACTGGGAGCATTTCAGGAACCGGATTCTCTCTTGCACCATCATTGTGACCAGCGCAAAGAAATCGACCTTCGGACGCCAACCAAGTCTGGAATGAAGTTTCGACGGGTCGGCTCGCGTGAAACGGCTATCCACCTTGCGGCGCAAAGAGTCATCGATGACCACATACTGTTTCCAGTCGAGCCCTCCGACGTTGAAGGCGGCTTCACAGAATTCGGCTATCGAGTGAGATAGACCGGTTCCGACCACGTAATCGGTGGGGTCGTCGCTTTGCAGAATGAGATGCATCGCTTGCACAAAATCGCCGGCAAAGCCAAAATCCCGCCGCACCGTGATGTCGCCGAGACGAAGCTTGCCGTCGAAAAGAATGGGCTTGCCACGCTCGTCCAGTTCCCGCGTTTCAGTCAGCCCCATTGAAGCCGCGGCGGCGGCATGGGCGATCTTTTGTGACACGAAGCTCAGAGCGCGGCGCGGGCTTTCATGATTGAATAGAATTCCGCAGGATAGATGCAAGCCAAACTGCTCGCGGTAAGCTCCAAGAATCTGATGCGCGTAAGTTTTCGAAACTCCGTAAGGCGATTGTGGATTGGTCGGCGTTTTCTCGTTCTGAAACGGGGCGGTCGTATCGCCAAAGATCTCCGAGGACGAGGCGAGAAACAAGCGGCACTTCGGAAGGTCGTGCCGGATAAACTCACAAATGCGGTGCGGCACCAGCCCGTTCAGCAGGGCGGTCGCGATCGGAATATCCCAGGACTGCGCTGGTCCCGACACAGAAGCAAGATCGTAGATCTCATCAGGCGCAGCGGTCGCGAGAAGGTCGTTGAGAAACATCTCCGACGTAAGATCGCCCGTATGCCAGTTGACGGGGCCTCCATGAAGCTGCGGATCAATTCGATTCCTGGAATGGGCGAACACGTCATAGTCGCGTGCCAGCAGCAATTCGATGAGATACCATCCGTCCTGGCCAGCGCCGCCGGTAACTAGTGCGCGCTTTCTCACATTTACCTCAGCGTCCCTGGAACCTCACCGTAAGGTGACAGCATGGCATTTTTCAAGTCTGCAAAAGTTACCTCGGCTCCAGGGGAGTCCGTCGGCAGGCGGCCGCCGCGACAAGGCGCGATCCCGACGGTGCGCTCAACCAAAGCTCGCTCCGGATCGGTGCCGGGGATTGAAACCGGGCGGTCGCCCGTGATTGGACTGCATCCGGATCTGCCATTAAGCTCTTGCTGTGCATCCCCCATCCACGGTTTGGCGGGCGGATGGCGACCCTTTGACACCAAAAGCGCGAACCGGGGCAGGCTTGCCGCGGGTGCCATTGGCAAGCTAAACCGTCCCGAGACCGAAAATAGAACGTCTGTTCCCGCACCTACGGCTGAGGTGCGGGCGGGAAGCCGAAAAAGCGAATAAAATCAGCCTCTTGATTTTCAAACAGAAGACGGACCCATGCTTCGAGGAATACGTAAAGCCTCATCAAACTGGCTCGGCAAGGCCATCATGATGGTCGTCATGGGGGTGCTGATCCTCAGCTTCGCGGTGTGGGGCATCGCCGACATCTTCAAGGGATTCGGGCAGTCGACGCTGGCGACGATCGGCAAGACCGAGATTTCGATCGAACAGTTCCGCCAGCTTTACACCGAGAAGCTGCAACAGCTCGGCCGCCAGTTCGGCCGCCCGCTGACGATGGATCAGGCCCGGGCCTTCGGCCTCGATCGCCAGGTCCTGCAACAAACCATCGCCGAGGCCGCCCTGGACGAGGAAGCGCGGCGGATGGGGCTCGGTGTGTCCGACGCCGAGATCATGCGCATGATCACCAGCGATCCGAATTTCAAGGGAGTGGCCGGCAATTTCGATCCGGCGCGTTTCCAGGCCACGATCCGGCAGTTCGGTTTCACCGAACAGAAGTACATTGCCGAACAGCGGCGGGTTTCGCTGCGGCGTCAGATCGCCGGCACGGTCTCGGCCGGCCTCGAGCCGCCGAAAGTGCTGATCGAGGCGCTGAGCCGCTTCCAGAACGAACAGCGCACCATCGACTACGTCAAACTCGACGCCGCGCAGGCCGGAACCATCGAACCGCCGTCGCCGGAAACGCTGGCCGCCTACTTCGACGATCACAAGACTCAGTTCCGGGCTCCCGAATACCGCAAGATATCCTTTGTCGCGGTCACGCCGGAAGAAATCGGCAAATGGTCCGAGGTCTCCGACGAGGACGCCAGGAAAATCTTCGAACAGCGACGCAGCAAGCTCGGCACGCCGGAGCGGCGTCAGGTGTCGCAGATCGTATTCCCGAACGCCGAGGAAGCCGCGGCGGCGCGTGGCCGCCTCGCGGGCGGAATGTCATTCGAGGATCTCGCCAAGGAGCGCGGGCTCAACCCCTCCGACGTCGACCTCGGCATGATCGCCAGGTCGGAGATCATCGACGGTGCGGTTGCGAACGCGGCGTTCTCGTTACCGGCAGGTGAGATAAGCCAGCCCGTGCCGGGCCGGTTCGGCGTCGCCCTGGTCAAGATCGGCAAGATCGAACCGGGGGCCGAACCTACCTATGAAAGCGTCGCCGCGAACCTGAAAAAGGAAATTGCGACCGAGCGCGCGCGCGCCAAGGTCTCGGATCTCTACAACAAGATGGAAGACGAGCGCGGCGGCGGCGCCGGCGTCATCGAAGCCGCGCAGAAGCTGGGGCTTGCCGCCACGACCATCGACGCGATCGATCGCTCCGGCCGCCTTCTCAACGGTCAGCCGGCGACCAATATCCCCGGCGGTCTCGACGTCGTGTCGCAGGCCTTCAACAGCAATGTCGGCGTCGAAAACGATCCGATCCAGTTCAACGGCGGTTACGTCTGGTACGACGTGCTAGATGTCATCGCCTCCCGTGAACGCACCCTCGACGAGGTCAAGGACCAGGTCCAGGCGAAATGGCGCGACGACCAGATCATGGGCCGGCTGCGGACCAAGGCGACCGAGATGGTGCAAAAGCTCGAACAGGGCGGCAAGCTCGCCGACGAGGCGGCGGCGGTCGGGTCGAAAGTCGAAACCGCCAAGGATGTGCGGCGCGACGCCACCCTGCCCGGCCTGCCCGCCAGCGCCGTCACGGCGGCATTCCGGACGCCCAAGGATGCCGTGGGACAAAGCGCCGGCGCCGGCGGCAACGAATGGATCGTATTCCGCGTCACCGAGATCAGCGCGCCGGCGGTCGATTTTGCCTCCGACGACATCAAGAGACTCAAGGACACCCTGCAGCGCGGGCTGACCGACGAACAGGTCGCGCAATACATCTCCAAGATCGAACAGACGATCGGAACCAGGATCAACCAGGCCGCCTTCGCCCAGGTGACGGGCGCGAATAATTAAGCCTCATCCCGAGGAGCGGCCTCTTGGCCGCGTCTCGAAGGATGTGACATTCTCATGGTTCGAGACGGCGCAAGAGCGCCTCCTATGAGGTCTCGATTTCGAAAGCACGCGATGGACGACCTTAAATCTATCATCGGAAAAGTCGCGACCGGCGCGACGCTGTCGCGCGACGAGGCGGCGTCCGCCTTCGACAGCATGATGTCCGGCGAGGCCACACCCTCGCAGATGGGCGGATTGCTGATGGCGCTGCGCGTCCGCGGCGAAACCGTCGACGAAATCACCGGCGCGGTGTCGGCGATGCGCAGCAAGATGCTGCGGGTCACGGCGCCAGCCGATGCGATCGACGTCGTCGGCACCGGCGGCGACGGCTCCGGCTCGGTCAACGTGTCGACCTGCGCCTCGTTCATCGTCGCGGGCTGCGGCGTGCCGGTGGCCAAACATGGCAATCGCGCGCTGTCGTCGCGTTCCGGTGCCGCCGACGTATTGTCCGCGCTCGGGGTCAGGATCGACATCACGCCGGAGCGGGTCGGCCGCTGCGTGGCCGAGGCCGGCATCGGCTTCATGTTCGCGCCCTCGCATCATCCGGCGATGAAGAACGTCGGCCCGACCCGCGTCGAACTGGCGACCCGCACGATCTTCAATCTGCTGGGCCCGTTGTCCAATCCGGCCGGTGTGAAACGGCAGATGGTCGGGGTGTTTTCACGGCAATGGGTGCAGCCGCTGGCGCAGGTGCTGAAGAATCTCGGCTCCGAATCCGTCTGGGTGGTGCACGGCTCCGACGGCCTCGATGAAATCACCCTCTCCGGCCCGACCTTCGTCGCGGCCCTCGAGAACGGCAATATCCGCACCTTCGAAGTCACGCCGGAGGAAGCTGGTCTCGCCCGCGTCGGCGGTGACGCCCTGAAGGGCGGCGATGCCGATGCCAATGCGATCGCGCTGCAAAGCGTGCTCGACGGGATGCCGAGCCCCTACCGGGATGTGGCGCTCTTGAATGCCGCGGCGGCGCTGGTGGTGGCCGGCCGCGCCAGCAGCCTTGGCGACGGCGTGGCGCTCGGCACCCAGTCGATCAACAGCGGCGCCGCGCTGGCGCGGCTGAAGCAATTGATCGTGGTCTCGAACGGCTGACCGAGGAGCCATCGATGTCCGACATCCTGACCAAGATCGAGGCCTACAAGCGCGAGGAGATCGCCGCCGCCAAGCGGGAGCGTCCGCTTGCGGTCCTGGAGGGGCTGACGAAGTCCGCGATCCCGCCACGCGGCTTTGTCAGTGCAATCCGCCGCAAGCTTGGCCAGGGCGAGTACGCGCTGATTGCCGAGATCAAGAAAGCCTCGCCGTCCAAGGGACTCATTCGCGCCGACTTCGATCCGCCCGTGCTTGCCAGGGCCTATCAGGCCGGCGGCGCCGCCTGTCTCTCCGTGCTGACCGACACGCCGTCGTTCCAGGGCCATATCGACTTCATGGTGGCCGCCCGCGCCGCCACCGAATTGCCGGTACTGCGCAAGGATTTCATCTACGACACCTATCAGGTGGTCGAGGCGCGCGCCTACGGCGCCGACTGTATCCTGATCATCATGGCGGCGCTCGACGACAGCGCCGCTCGCGATATCGAGGATGCGGCGCTGGCGCACGGCATGGATGTGCTGATCGAGATCCACGAACGCGCCGAACTCGATCGCGCGCTGAAACTCCGTTCGCCGATGATCGGGGTCAACAACCGCAACCTGCGCACTTTCGAGACCACGCTGGCGACCAGCGAGGCGCTGGCGCCGCTGATTCCGAAAGACCGGCTGATGGTCGGCGAAAGCGGCATCTTCGAACCTGCCGACCTCGCGCGGCTGGCGCGGGTCGGCATGCAGACATTCCTGGTCGGCGAAAGCCTGATGCGGCAGGCCGACGTCGCCGCCGCAACCCGTGCACTGCTGGCGCGCGGCGACACCCCGCGCGCCACCGGAACACGCTGACCCATGGCGCGGAAATCCTCCCAAACCTCAAAGGCCGGTTCCACCCTCACCCATATCGATGCCAAGGGTGAAGCGCGCATGGTCGATGTGTCCGAAAAGCCGGCGACCGAACGCGTGGCGGTGGCGGAAGGCCGCGTCGTCATGAGCAAGGCGACGCTCAAGCTGATCGTTTCCGGCAATGCAAAAAAGGGCGACGTGTTGGGCACCGCGCGCGTCGCCGGCATCATGGCGGCGAAACGCACCTCGGAGCTGATCCCGCTGTGCCATCCGCTGGCGCTGTCGAAGGTCACGCTGGACATCGCCCCGGACGACAGGCTGCCCGGCTGCATCGTCCGCGCCACCGTCAAGGTCACCGGGCCGACCGGCGTCGAGATGGAAGCGTTGACCGCCGTGTCGGTCGCGTGCCTGACGATCTACGACATGATCAAGGCGGTCGAGCGCGGCGTCCGCATCGAGGGCATCCATCTCGTCGAAAAAAAGGGCGGCAAGTCCGGGCACTACCGCGCCTGAGACGCGCGGGCCGCTCGCTCCGTCGTCCGCCGTCACGGTGGCGTGATCGGCGACAACGGAAGCGCGAGCCCGCTTCGGGGTTATTCTCTCGGGTGCCCTGGCGCACCGATCAACCCGGAGAAGCGCAATGCCGACCTTCAGACGTCTTGGCGCGATGGCACTTCTGTCGACCGTGATCGCTACACCGGCTCCGGCCCAGGAGGTGATCTACGAACCCGGTTTCTGCGCCTTCTTCTACCCCAATGCGAATTGCCAGAATAAAGGGCCCGGCAATCCGTACACCGATCCCAATTACCATCGCGGCACGGCGCAAAATGGCCCGGTGCGGCCGGGCGGTGAAACCGCTGGCGTAGCCGGAAAGAAATCGCGGCATCACCGTTCCAATTTACCCGCGACGCGGATGCGGTAGCGATCGAACCCCGATGGCCCGTCACCACCTAGCCAATGGCGCGATGGCGCTCGCGATAGGTCCGGGTCTTCATTCGATTCCCGCACAGCGAAGACATGCACCACCGCCGCGTCGCCGGCTTGGAGCGATCGAAGAACACCCGGCGGCATTCCTCAGCGGCGCACATTTTCAAACGGTCCAGGGTTCCCAGCAAGGCCCCTTCATAGAGTTCGGCAACGACCACTGACAGCCCGGCCAGCGCATCTTCGTGCGCAGCCCGCAGCCCGATGCCGTGATCATTTCGCACCTCCGGCGTAAGTGGAAACAGCCGCATCGCGCGATTGAGCGAACGCGCAGCATCTCTGTTCGTGCGGCGCTCGGGCGGATCGCACGCCAGATAAGCACGAATGCCGGCGCGGAGCTGCAACGCCGTCTCGAACATGGTGGGCGTGATCTTGCGGCCTGGCGCCAACAGCCCGCGCTTCGACATCCAGTCGGCGAGCTCGCGCGGGCCCTTCAGTTCATCGTCCTGTTCGTGCGGCACGCCGTGATGCGTGAAATGCCTCACGTCGAGCGAGTTGGCGAAATCGTACAAATTCGCCAGTTCGTCCGGAACATTGAATTGCTTCGACTGCGTCGACATTGAACACCAGTAAAGCACCTTTATCGGTTGACAGCAATAGACACCTGTATAATACTTATACTGGTGTTTAGATGGCGATGATCCGCTGCCGGAATTCAGACGCCCGCATGGATGACGGAGTTGGAAATGAATGCCGCGGCCGATGATCTGCACTACCTGGAACTCACGGAGCTCGCGGCATGCATCAAAGCGGGCAAAATCTCTGCCGTGGAGGTGACCCGCGCGCAACTCGACCGCATCGCTGCTTTGGACGGCGAACTCGGCAGCTACGTCCAGGTGATGACCGATGCCGCGATGGCGCAAGCTGAAGCCGCGAACGCTGAAATTGCTGCAGGCCGGTATCGCGGGCCGCTGCACGGCGTTCCCGTCGCGTTGAAAGACCTGTTCTGGACCAAGGATGTTCCGACGGCCGCCGGCACTGCTGTCCATGGAAATTTCCGGCCGGATCAGGACGCGACCGTGGTGCGCCGCCTGTATGAAGCCGGCGCGGTCGTGCTGGGCAAGCTGCAGCTTACGGAAGGCGCCTATTCCGATCACCACCGATCAGTAACGCCGCCGAAAAATCCGTGGCATGCCGATTACTGGCCGGGCATTTCGTCCAGTGGCGCGGCCGTCGCAACGGCGGCGGGGCTTTGCTATGGCGCGCTCGCCTCCGATACCGGCGGTTCGATCCGCTGGCCATGCGCCGCCAACGGGCTGACCGGATTGAAACCCAGTTGGGGACGCGTCAGCCGTCACGGCGTATTCGAACTGGCGGCGACACTGGACCATGTCGGGCCAATCGCACGGAGCGCGGCCGATGCCGGCGCAATGCTTGGCGTCATCGCCGGACGCGACCGCGCCGATCCCACAGCGGTATTCGCCCCTGTGCCCGACTATCTGGCCGCTGCCGAACAGGACATCGGGAGCCTGCGGATTGGCGTCGACGCGAGCTGGAACAGCGGCGGTGTGGACATTGCAACTCAGCGGATGCTGGGAGAAGCGATCGAGGCCTTGCGCGACCTCGGCGCTGTTATCGCAGATGTGCAATTTCCCGACGTGAAGCAGACCGTCGCCGACTGGGTTCCGAACTGCGCCGTGGAGGCCGCGGTGGCGCACGAAGCAACCTATCCGGCCCGCAAGGATGAATATGGTCCGGTCCTCGCCTCCGTCATCGAGGCCGGTCGCGCGCTATCCGGTCAGGCCTACCAGAAAATCTTGCTGCGGCGGCTGGAGCTGCGCGGCCGGATCGCGTCGCTGTTCGAGACAATCGATCTGCTGCTGATTCCGGTACAGCCCTTCCCGCCCTTGACGCTCGCGATGATACGAACGCTCGGCGATCAACCAGCATTGATTGCCAGGTTGCAGGAATACACCTGCCCCTTCAACATGACCGGTCATCCCACCATCACGCCGCCAGGCGGATTCTCCGCGGCTGGACTGCCGATCGCGTTCCAGCTCGTGGCCGCCGATCTGGGCGAAGCCACGCTGGTCCGCGCCGGCGCGGCATTCCAGAGGGTCACATCCTGGCATCGCCGCCATCCCTCCCTGACGTCAGAGAGGCAGCATTGAACATGCAATCGGCATTGCCCAACCCCCGAATCTTCCACGGCTGGTTCGTTGTAGCCGCCGCCTTCGCCGTGACTTTCGTGGGCTTCGGTTGCGCCTATACGTTCTCGGCCTTCGTCGAACCGCTGCAGCGGGAATTC
The DNA here is from genome assembly GCA_030681365.1 of Bradyrhizobium sp. Classification (GTDB taxonomy): domain Bacteria; phylum Pseudomonadota; class Alphaproteobacteria; order Rhizobiales; family Xanthobacteraceae; genus Bradyrhizobium. Next base: position 31,209 of record JAUXWH010000099.1, on the reverse strand, counting down.
GGCGCTTCGCGCGGTTCGATTTCGCTGGTGTTTTCGTTCGCCGGTTTTCTCTACTTCGGACTCGGAATCGTCAGCGGCCCCCTCGCCGACCGTTTCGGGTCCCGCCGCCTTGCGGTGTCAGGCATGATCCTGATCGGCCTCGGCCTTGCGGCCGCCAGTGCGGCGCGCAGCCTGGCCGAGGTTTATGCGGCTTACGGGTTGGGCGTCGGACTTGGCGTGGGCTGCGCCTATGTTCCCGCCGTCGGCGCGGTACAGCGATGGTTCGTCCGCCGCCGCGGCTTCGCCTCCGGTCTCGCCGTCAGCGGCATCGGCGTCGGCACGCTGGTGATGCCGCCTCTCGCTTCGGCTCTGATCGAAATCCTCGGTTGGCGCGGCGCCTATCTTGCACTCGGCGCGCTTGCCGCCACCATCGGCGGCGGGCTGGCGTTGCTGCTCGAGAATGATCCGCGCGATCGTGGCCTCGGTCCCGACGGCGATCCGCCGCGACCGGGCGAGCAGCCGGCACGGCCCGAAGGCGCTTCCGTCGGCGAGGCGATTCGGTCGCGCCGCTTCCTCGGTCTCTATGCTGCCTGCCTGATCTGCTCGTTCGGCGTGTTTGTACCGTTCGTTCATCTCGTGCCCTATGCCGGCGATCACGGCGTGGTGTCGTCATCGGCGGTATTGCTGCTGGGCGTCATCGGGGTCGGCTCCACCGCCGGACGCTTCTTTCTCGGCGGCCTTGCCGACAGGATGGGTCGTGAGTGTTCCCTGCTGATCATGTTCATCGGCATGGCGATCGCATTGGCGATCTGGCTGATCTCGACGAATATCTGGTCGTTGGCCGGCTTCGCCTTCGTGTACGGGGTGTTTTACGGGGGATGGGTCGCGGTGCTTCCCGCCGTGATGATGGACTATTTTGGCGGCCGCAATGTCGGCGGTATCATCGGCATTCTCTACACCAGCGTGGCTTTTGGCACCCTGATCGGCCCAGCCGCCGCCGGCTTCGCCTTCGATTTCAGCCATAGCTATCGCTTGCCGATCCTGGCCGGCGTCGCCGCCAATATCGTCGCCGCCGTCATCGTGGCCGCAACGTCGAAGGCGGCCGTGCGGCGCAAGGCAACCCCGTTGGCATGAGCACCACGCCGATTTCGGTCCGGTAGTAATCTTTCATTAACTCAACTTCCTAACACCGTTTCCATAACGGCAACGTAATCCTGTCCGGAGCCGGGGCGTGAGAAAGTGCTGCTGGCGCCGAACCATGACAGCGATCAAGACCGATGATGGAACAACCGACCACCACGCTGAACTTCCCGCGTTCGGTCAGCGGCAATCCGATCCGCTGGCTCGTGGTCGGCGGCGGATTCCTGATCGCCGCCATCGCGATCGGCGCCACCATCATGGCCGGTCATTTTCGCGAACGCGCGTTGAACAGCAACGCCCGCGAACTCGAAAACACCGTGCTGTTGCTGGCCCGTCATTTCGATCAGCAATTGCAGGATTTCGGCGCGATCCAGCAGGACCTTGCCGCCTATGTGCGGTCTGCCGGCATCGAGTCCGGCGAGCACTACAGGCGCCGGATGTCCGGCGCGGACATTCACCAGATGCTCAAGGCCAAGATCGACGCATTTTCCTATGTCGGCAGCATCAACCTGTTCGATGCGGACGGCGTGATGATCAATTCCTCCACCGGCTGGCCGGCGCGGCCCGTCAACATCGCCGACCGGGCTTTCTTCAAGACCTTCAAGGCGGATCCCAAGTCCCCGACGCTGCTGGTCGAGCCGCTCTACAGCCGCGTCACCGGCGCCTGGACCACCGTGCTTGCCCACAAGCTGACCGGACGAAACGGTGAATTCCTGGGCGTCATCGGAAGAGGCATCGAGCCCGCCAACTTCGCGAAATTCTTCCAGTCGGTGGTGCTTGGAGAGGATGCGACGATCGCCATGCACCATCGCAACGGCACGCTGCTGGCGCGCCATCCCCATGTCGAGGAGATGGTCGGCCGGAACTTCAAGACCGGTCCGGCGCACCAGCAGGCGTTGTTCGACAAGGAGCACGGCTCCACCCGGCTGGCCAGTCCGATGGACGGCCGTGACCGGTTGGTTTCGGCCCGCACCCTGGCAAACTTTCCCATCGTGATCATCGCGTCGACGACGGTGGCGACGGCGCTGGCCGGCTGGCAGGAGCAGATCGTCTTTCTGGTCATCGTGGCCGGACTTTTCGTCCTCGTGATCGCCGCGCTGCTGTTCGCGGTGGTGCGCAAGCTGTCGCGGCAGCATCTGGCGTCGCAGCAGCGGTTGCGACTGGAAAAGCAGCGGCTGGACACCGCGGTCAACAACATGACGCAGGGCCTGCTTCTGTTCGATTCGTCGCAGCGGCTCGTGATCTGCAACCAGCGCTACATCGACATGTACGGCCTGTCGCGGGAGGTGGTGAAGCCCGGCGTCAGCTTCCGCGAGGTGATTGCCCATCGCAAGGCAACCGGATCGTTCGTCGGCGACGTCGACAAATATTATACCGCCACCCTGCGCGACATCGCGCAGAAAAACGTCAACGTGATCGAGCCCCCGGACGGCCGCTCGATCCAGATCATCAACGAGCCGCTGGCGGATGGCGGATGGGTGGCGACGCACGAGGATATCACCGAGCGACGGCGCACCGAGGCGCGCATCACCCATCTGGCGCATTACGACGCGCTGACCGATCTGCCCAACCGAACCTTGTTTCATGACCGGTTGAAACGCGAATTCTCAACCCTCGCGGCGGGCGAGCAATTCGCCGTGCTCTACCTCGACATCGACGAATTCAAGAGCGTCAACGATTCGCTCGGACATCTGATCGGCGACGAACTGCTGAAATCGGTGGCAGTCACCCTGCAGCGATGCGCCGGATCGAGCAATTTCGTCGCGCGTCTCGGCGGCGACGAATTTGCGATCATTCAGACGGCGGTCAAGACCGCGGCCGACGTCACCGAGCTGGTGGCGCGGGTGTTCGATGCGATCCGGGAGCCCTATGACTGCCTTGGTCACCAGGTCACCACGGACGCCAGCATCGGCATCGCGGTGGCGCCGCAGCAGGGCGCCGATTTCGACCAGATCCTGAAGAACGCCGACCTCGCAATGTATGCCGCCAAGGCCGCCGGGCGCCGTACCCATCGCTTCTTCGAACCCGAGATGGACGCAAGGGTCAAGGCGCGACGCAGCCTGGAAATGGACCTGCGACAGGCCATCGCCGACGGCGCCTTCGAGGTGCAATACCAGCCCTGCGTCAGCCTTCGCGACAACCGGATCTCCGGCTGCGAGGCCCTGCTGCGCTGGCGCCACCCCGAACGCGGCGTGATCTCGCCCGCCGAGTTCATTCCCATCGCGGAGGACACCGGCCTGATCAATCAGCTCGGCGAATGGGTGCTGACCACGGCCTGCGTGGAGGCCGCGAACTGGCCCGACGATATCAGCATCGCGGTCAACGTTTCGCCGGTCCAGTTCAGGAGCGGCACTTTCGCGTTGAAGATCCTGGCCGCCCTCACCGCCTCCGGCCTGCCGGCGAGCCGGCTCGAACTGGAGATCACCGAAGCGGTGCTGATCCGCGACGACGACGCCGCGCTCGCGATCCTGCATCAGCTGCGCGCCATCGGGGTGCGCATCGCGCTCGACGATTTCGGCACCGGTTACTCCTCGCTGAGCTATTTGCACAAGTTCCCGTTCGACAAGATCAAGATCGACCGCTGTTTTATCAATGATATCGCCCAGGCCGGCGGCTCCTCCAGCATCGTGAAGGCGGTGGTGGATATCGCCGCGGCGCGCAGCATGATCACGACCGCGGAAGGCGTCGAGACCGAGCAGCAACGCGACATGCTGCGCGCGCTCGGCTGCTCCGAAATGCAGGGCTGGCTGTTCAGCCCGGCCCGGACCGCCGCCGACATCCGGCAGCTGTTCCTCGCGCACCGCGAGAAATCCGCCGCCGTGGCCTGAGCCATCAACGCATCTCCGTGTCCCGGACGCGGTGCAAGGGCGGCGCGCTGCGCTACATCCGGGACACGAAGACCTCATGCTGAGGAGCGAGCAACGCGAGCGTCTCGAAGCATGGGCCGCGAGCGACTCACCGATCTTCCGTGGTCAATTCCAGCCTCACGACACCTTGCCGGGATCGAGCAGCCCGTTCTGAAAGGTCGAGGGCCGGGTGCCGAAGCCGCGCTTGTCGCGGGTGCCGAGCCAGTAGCCGAACTGGGGCGGCACGTTGCGGAACGGACCCTCGACGCCGAGTTTCAGGGCGGCATCCATCGGCCAGTTCGGATTGTTGAGGATCTCGCGCCCGACCGCGATCAGGTCGGCCTGGCCATCGCGCAGGATCTGCTCGGCCTGATCGCCGTGGATGATGAGGCCGACCGCCATGGTCATGATGTCGGCATGGCGCCTTACATACTCCGACAGCGGCACCTGATAGCTGTATTTGATCTCCTTGCCGAGGATCGGCGCCACGTCGGTGATGCCGCCCGACGAACAGTCGATGACATCGACGCCCTTTGGCTTCAGGATCGTCGCCAGCCGCGCGCTCTGCTCGGGACCCCAGCCGGCATTGTCCTCCACCGAGAGACGCACGAACAGCGGCTTGTGCGCCGGCCAGTGCGCCCGCACCGCTTCGGTCACCTCGGTGATGAACCGCATCCGGTTCAATTCGGAACCGCCATATTCGTCGGAGCGCTGGTTGGACTTCTCCGACAGAAACTCGTGCACGAGATAGCCATGGGCGCCGTGCAGTTCCAGCACGTCGAAGCCGGCTTCGTGGGCGCGCCGCGCCGCCTCGCCCCAGGCCTGAACCAGGTCCTTCACCTCGTGACGCTCCAGCGCGCGCGGCACCGGCCATTTCTCGCTGTGCGCGATCGCGCTCGGTGCCACCGGCGTCCATTCGTCCCAATCGTCGATCACGGCGTCGATCTCTGCCGTCCGCTGCAGCGGCCGGTCGCCTTCCCACGGACGGGTGGCGCGCGCCTTGCGGCCGGAGTGGCCGAGCTGGATGCCCGCGACCGCGTTCTGCTGCCTGATGAATCGCACCAGGCGCCCGAGCGGCTCGATGAATTTATCGTCCCAGATGCCGAGATCGCCGACCGTACCGCAACCGCGCCGCTCCACCTTGGTCGATTCCACGACGACGAGCCCGGCGCCGCCGGCGGCGAATTTGCCGGCGTTCATCAGATGCCAGTCGGTCGGAAAGCCCTTTATCGCGGAATACTGGTGCATCGGCGGCACCACGATGCGGTTCTTCAGCTCGACGCCGCGGATGGTCAGCGGTGAAAACAGCAGCGGTTCGGACATTTCTTGTTTCCTCGGTCGCGCCTGACATCGTTCCCCGGCAACGCCGGGCGGTCACGCTTCGGTGAGAACGATATATGTCTTCCGGTCAGCCGCAAAGTAGCGTTGCCGCGGGTCAGGTCTATTTCTCCACCGTACCCCGCAGCAGCCTGATGCCTTCCGCGAGCGCGGTCTGCATCAGCAGCGTGTCGACGCCGTAAGCGATCATGCGAAAGCCTTTTGCGCGGAAGTCGCGCGCCCATTTCGCGTCGCCGGCGAGAAAACCCGGGGTCTTGCCGTGTTTCGTGCAGGCCTTGACCAGGTGTTCGACCGCCGCATGGAATTTCGGGTTGTCGAACTGCCCCGGGATGCCCAGAAAATTCGTCAGGTCGAAGTGGCCGAGCCAGACCACGTCGACGCCGTCGACGGCGGCGATTGAATCGACGTTATCGATGCCTTTGGCAGTCTCGACCAGCGCGATCACCATCGTGCGCGCGTTGGCCTCGGCGATCTTGTCGGTCACCGCGCCGCCCGAATAGTCGTCGTGACCCGCAACATTGAATGCGGCGCCGCGACGCCCTGCCGGCGGATATCGCGTGCAGTCGACGATCGCCCTGGCCTGCTCCGGCGTTTCGACCATGGGCACCATGATGCCCATCGCGCCGATGTCGAGCGCACGCGCGATGTGGTGATAGTCGCCGGAGGGAACGCGCACCAGAGGCACCAGATCGAGCCCGCGGCAGAATGCGAACTGGGCCTTCATGGTCTCGAAGCCGCCGCCCGAATGCTCCATGTCATAGAGGATGAATTCGGCGCCGGCCTCGCGGCAGATCGCGGGATAGCCCGCCGTGAAAAACTCGAACGTCATCGTGCCGAACGCACAGCCGCCGGCCGCCAGCCGCGGCTTCAATGGATTTGGGCGCAACGGACTACCCCCGATTGCCGACAGCCGCCGGTCCCTGACGCTAGCGCGGCCGATCCTTGTACAAGCCCCACACCGCCAGCAGCGCGCTGGCGCTTGCGATCAGGAAGAGGCCGGACAGCAGCGGTCCCTCGACGCCCCAATGCAGGTAGCGGGCGAGATCGTAGAACACGTAGGCGCCGAAGGTGAATGCCAGACCGTACATGTACGGCCGGCCCTGGCGCGCCGCGAGAATCGCAACGATCATGACGGCGACTTCGAGAATGATCGAAATGATGAGCATTGAGCGCGACGCTACGGCCTGGCCTTCCGCGCGTCAATGCTGGGCGCGAGGATGAGGTCTTCGTGCCCCGGATGCTGCGCAGCGCCAAAAGCGCGTTTCACGCGCGTCCTCGACGCGCTATGCCTTCGGCGTGATGCGCTGCTGATCCGGGGCCCACAGCCGGATGTGAGCGCGCAGGTGGGTCCCGGCTCTGCGGAGCAGCGCGACCGGACGATGCTTCGCATCGCCGGGAGGGCGCTGCACCGCGTCCGGGACACGAGATGGTGCGGCAAAGCAAGTATCCCGGCCGTTGCTTCCCCTTGAACAGCCCTGCCCGGCGTGATTATCTGCCTCGACAACGGGTCATCGGCAACCACCCGGTCAGCTGCGCGCAGCCAAGCGTTGTCTCGCTCCGTTCGAGGAGATGAGACATGCTCGGCAGCTCGATCAAAACTCCTTCCGATATACTCTGCCTGTATGCCGCCCGCGCGCTGCGCGGATTCGGCGACGGCTTTGCCATCATCATTCTGCCGGTCTACCTGTCGGCCGTGGGCTTCAGCCCGCAACATATCGGCATCGTCGCCAGCGCCTCGCTGCTGGGGACCGCCGCGCTGACCTTGCTCACCGGCTTCATCGCGCCGCGGTTCGAACTGCGCAGCCTGTTTATCGCCGGCGCCGGGCTGATGGTATTCACCGGCCTGGTATTCCCGGCGGCCGAGACGTTTGCGTTCGTCCTGCTGATCGCCTTCGTCGGCAGCATCAATCCGTCCGGCGGCGATTCCGGCATGCTGGTGCCGCTCGAACACGCGCTGCTGACGCGGGAGACCGCCGCCCGCGACCGCACCGTCATATTTGCCCGCTATAGCCTGATCGGCGCGCTGACCGCGGCGGTCGGCTCGCTGGCGGCGGCCTTGCCGGAGCAGTTCGCCGCGCTGGGCTGGTCGCGACTGTCAGCCATCAAGTCGATGTTTTATCTTTATGCCGCACTGGGCGTGGCCGCGGCGCTGCTGTACCGGCGCCTGCCGCGCGACCACAGCCACGCTGCCAGCGCGCCGAAGAGCGCCCTCGGACCATCGAAAGGCATCGTCTACAGACTGGCGGCACTGTTCAGCATGGACGCTTTTGCAGGCGGTTTCGTCGTGCAGTCGCTGCTGGCGCTCTGGCTGTTCCAGCGCTTCAACCTGTCGCTGGAGGCGGCGAGCGTCTACTTCTTCGCCTCCAGCCTGCTCGGCGCGTTCTCGTTTCCGGTGGCCGCCTGGCTCGCAGGCCGCATCGGCCTGATCAACACCATGGTGTATACGCACATCCCCTCCAGCCTCTGCCTGATCGCGGCGGCCTTTTGCTCCGACCTCACCGTGGTGCTGACGCTGCTGCTGGTGCGCTCGGCGCTGTCGCAGATGGACGTGCCGACCCGCTCCTCCTACGTGATGGCCGTGGTGACGCCGGCCGAGCGCACCGCCGCCGCCAGCGTCACCGCGGTGCCGCGCAGCCTCGCCTCCTCGATCAGCCCTGCCATTGCCGGCTTCATGCTGGCCGGACCGTTTTCAGGATTGCCCCTGGTGGTGTGCGGATGTCTGAAGATCGGCTACGACCTCGCGCTGCTGCGGATGTTCCGGCACACCAGGCCGCCGGAAGAGCTGTGAGGATGGGCGGGGGATCGGCGCTGCCGCCTGTCAATGCCAGTTCGGCATGAAGTTTCTCGCCACCGCCAGCGCACTCCGTTCGTCGGTTTCCAGGGCGATCTTCTGCGCCAGCATGACGTCGCCGGCGACCAGCGTATCGACGGGCACGAAGCACCAGCCGACCTTGCGGCGCCCGTCACGGTCAAGCTCATAGATATTGGTCCCGCTGCGATAGCATATGCGGTAGGTTTTTCCGCTGTCGCAGCCGACGACATCGAAATAACCGTACAGATCGAACTGCGCCAGTTGCGCGGGCGACAACCATTCCCTCAACAGCTTGATGCCGCGCAATTCCCGTTCGGTGCAGCGCCGGTCCCGATGCCAGCTTCTGATGGCGTGGGCCCAGCGCGCCACCCTCGCGAGGGGCCATCGAACCCTTTGGCGGGCGACGCCCAGCAGGCGCGCGGACACGGGCATTGGGCTTCAGCCGCCGACCAGCCTCGGGAAGAACAAGGTCTCCCCCGCCGCGGGATCGAAGCTGCGGGTTACCGCCGGTTCTCCTGACGCGGTGCGCACGGCGGCGGTAAAGCCCGCGCCGGTCAGCCTTGCGAAGCGCTCCTCCGCCTCCAAAAGCGCCTTCGCATCGTTCGCATCGAAAAGGTGCCGGGTATCGCCGCTGTGGTCCATGACGATCTGAGTTGCCATTGCAAACGCTCCTTCGGTTCGCGCCCGATCCAGCAGACCTGCAATGTGAAAGTTCGAGGAAAGTTCCGGCGGCTGGAGAAAATCGCCCGAGGCCCGAAGAGGGAGTTGCAGACCTGACCCGGCCCGCAGCCTGGCGCGGTTGCCCATGTCGCGGGTTTTTCGTAAACGACCCGGATGTATCCGCCGCTCGCCCCCGCCTCGGCCGACGCGCTGCTGTTCGATCTCGGCCGCGTCGTGCTCGATATCGATTTCAACAAGGCGCTCGCCTGCTGGGCGGGTCACGCCGGCTGTGCGCCCGCCGACCTCGCCGCGCGCTTTATCCGCACGGAAGCCTACCGGCATCACGAGGTCGGCCAGATCGACGATGCCGCCTATTTCGAAAGCCTGCGCCGGTCGCTCGGCATCGAGCTGTCCGACGCACAACTGCTGCAAGGCTGGAATGCGATCTTCGTCGGCGAAATGCCCGGGATATCGGCGCTGCTGGCACGGGCCTCGCAATCCCTGCCGCTCTACGCCTTTTCCAACACCAACAATGCCCATGTCGAATATTTCCCGGTCGCTTACGCCGATGTGCTCGGCCATTTCCGCGAAATGTTCCTGTCGTCCGCGATCGGGCTTCGGAAACCGGATGCGGCGGCCTATGATCACGTGGTGAAGGCGATCGGCGTGCCGGCGCAGCGCATCGTGTTCTTCGACGATCTTGCCGAGAATATCGATGGCGCAAGGGCGGCAGGCCTGACCGCGGTTCATGTGACCTCGCCGGATGACGTGGCGAAGGCGCTGGCCGAGCTTGGGATTTAGATGATGAGGCCGTCATTGCGAGGAGCGTAGGCTTCGCTCGGAGAGCGAAGCCGGAGCGACGAAGCAATCCATTCTTTCTTGGCGTTGGTGGATTGCTTCGCTACGCTCGCAATGACGGATGCGACCTGTCGGCCGCATCTCTAATCGACCTTTCAGGAGTTTCACCGTGGCGCTGATGCCGGTCGCTGACGCCCTTGCCGCCATTCTCGCCGGCGCCGAGCCGCTGGCTGAGGAAATGGTCGCGCTGGATGCCGCGCATCGCCGCGTGCTGGCGCGCGACCTGGCGGCGCTGCGGACCCAGCCGCCGCAGGCGATGTCGGCGATGGACGGCTATGCGGTGCGCGCGGCGGACGCCGACCATGTCGCGGCGCGGCTGAAGGTGATCGGCGAGGTCGCGGCCGGCCGGCCGTTCGACGTGAAGGTCGGCGCCGGCGAGGCGGTGCGGATCTTTACCGGCGGCGTGATTCCCGAGGGCGCCGACGCCGTCATCATCCAGGAAGACACGGTGGCCGAGGACGGCGGCATCACCATCACCGAGGCCGCCCGCCCGGGCCGGCATATCCGCCCCGCCGGCATCGATTTTCGCGAGGGCGACGTGCTGCTGGCGCGCGGGACGCGCCTCTCCGACCGCGATCTGTCGCTCGCCGCCGGCATGAATTATCCCGAGCTTCCCGTGTGCCGCCAACCCAGGGTCGCGATGCTCGCCACCGGCGACGAACTCGTCATGCCGGGCGGCAACCCCGGGCCCGGGCAGATCGTCTATTCCAACGGCTACGCGCTGCGGGCGCTGGCCCGGCATGAAGGCGCCGAAACCATCGATCTCGGGATCGCCGCCGACACCATGGCGGCCACCACGGACGGCATCCGCCGCGCCCGCGATTCCGGCGCCGACATCCTGATCACCATGGGCGGCGCCTCGGTCGGCGACCATGACCTGGTCAAGCGATCGCTGGAGGCCGAGGGCGTCGCCATGACGTTCTGGCGGATCGCGATGCGGCCGGGCAAGCCGATGATGCACGGCACGCTGGGCACGATGCGGGTGATCGGCCTGCCCGGCAATCCCGTGTCGTCCTATGTCTGCGGCTTCCTGTTTCTGGCGCCGCTGATTCGTCGGCTTTCGGGCCGGTCGGCCATCCACCACACCAGAGAGACCGCGCTGCTCGGACGCGATGTCGGCGCCAACGACCTGCGCGAGGACTATCTGCGCGCCCGCCTGGAGCGGCGCGCCGACGGCGCTCTGATCGCCACTCCGGTCAACCACCAGGATTCGTCGCTGCTCGGGAATCTCGCTGCGGCACGGGCGTTAATCGTGCGCAGCCCGTTTGCGCCGGCGGCCCTCGCCGGCACCGCCTGCGAGATTTTGCGGCTGCCCGACTGAGCGGTTTTGGTCATTAAGGACTGTTCCGACAAACGCGGTGCGTTCACGGGAAATTAAGTGGTTGCGGAACACATATGGAACATATAGTGTTCGTTCATGATTTGTTTCGAGTATTGGTGCCATTGAAGCGGAATTCTGGATTCTCTGGACTCTCGCGAGTCGGCTGAGAACTCCGCCTCTCGGAAACGAACGACGCTATCAAACTGGGGATTGGTCGAGATGCTCACGCGCAAACAATACGAACTCCTGCGATTCATCAGCGAGCGGCTGAAGGAGTCAGGCGTTCCGCCCTCCTTCGATGAGATGAAGGACGCGCTGGATTTGCGGTCGAAGTCCGGCATCCATCGCCTCATAACCGCCCTCGAGGAACGCGGCTTCATCCGCCGCCTGCCCAATCGCGCCCGCGCCATCGAGGTCATCAAGCTGCCGGAGCTGTCGGGAAGCGGCGCCGGCAATGGCCGCCGCGGCTTCACGCCCAGCGTCATCGAAGGCACGCTCGGCAAGGTCCGCAGCGCCACCTCCGAGAACGATGGCGAGCGTCCGGTCTCGGTCCCCGTGATGGGCCGCATCGCCGCGGGCACGCCGATCGAGGCATTGCAGACCCGCAGCCACACCATCAGCGTGCCGCCCGACATGCTCGGAAGCGGCGAACATTACGCGCTCGAAGTGCGCGGCGATTCCATGGTGGACGCCGGCATCCTCGACGGCGACATGGCGCTGATCCAGCGCAACGAAAGTGCGGAGACCGGCGACATCGTGGTGGCGCTGATCGACGAGGAGGAAGCCACCCTGAAGCGCTTCCGCCGCCGCGGTGCCTCGATCGCGCTGGAGCCCGCCAACGCCTCCTACGAAGTCCGCATCCTGCCGCCGAACCGGGTCCGGATTCAGGGCAAGCTGATCGGGCTGTACCGGAAGTATTGAGGCGGGCGCCACGCCGTCTCCGGAAACAAGGCTCTATTTCGTCATGGCCGGGCTTGACCCGGCCATCCACGTCTTTGGACCAGCAGAACGAACGTAAGACGTGGATGCCCGGGTCAAGCCCGGGCATCACGGGTATTGGGCACAGCCGCAGAATCGCCCACAACCGGGCCAATGCTGGCGGCTCACCTCCACGCTGATTGAAGCGTGCGGGCAGCGGGCGGGACACCATTGTCGGTCGGCAAGGTCACATGGCAGAAGGTAGGTCGGGTCACTGAGCCCGGCCGCTACATGTTCACCTTCGGCTGGGTCAACATATCAGCCGAGGATCTCGCGATCTGGAAACAGTTTCCGAACGCGTCGTTCGCGCTGGTGAAGATGCTGACGGAAGACGTCGAGGATGAATATCATCTCGGTGCCTTCGACGTCGGCGATCCCGACGACCATCACCCCCACGGCGGGTGATGCTCTTCGTCCCTATTCCTCCGCCTGCCAATCCGCTTCCGACGGCGTCGCGTCGACGGCGCGCGGCGCCGTCGGGCGCCTCAGGCTGGCTTCGCCCTCCGCCCCATCCGCAACGGCCGGCGACCACGGCCGGTCGATGCCGCGCGGCCTGACCGCGTCGACCGTAAAACCGTCACGGGCTCTGCGCAGCGCCAGCGCACCCTGCCGGCGCAGCCGTTGCTGGTCGACCACCAGCGCGCCGCAGGCCGCCGGCACCGGCCGTGCGGTTACCAGCAGCGTTGCGCGCTCGCAATCATCCGCCAGCGCGTCAGGCCGCAGCGCCAGTGCGACCAGCCCGCCGCCGGTCAGCTGCGCCACGCAGCCGGCCTGGTCGCATGACACGCCCCGGGAGAGCGAGGGATCGGCGGCGAGCCTGCCGTCGGCGTCGGCGGCCAGCCACTCCCTCAGCAGAAAGCTGTCCCTGGTACCTCCCTTGGCACTCCCGATCAGCTGCAGCCGCCCGTCCCGGCCGCGGACGCCGACCGTGTGCCCATCGGCGGAGACCAGGATGTCCGGCTGCGGTGTCGCCAGCGCCCAGACCACCGACCCCGCCAGCACTGCCGCCCCGGCCCAGCGCAACGGCGTGCGCAACAGCCCGAGCAGGATGATGCCGATGCTCGCCGCGACCAGCGGCCCGGTCCCGAACGCCGCCATGCGGCCGATCGAACCCGGCAACGCGGCGACCCATTGCGACACCGCGATCATCCAGTCGATGCCCCAGCCCATCAGCTTCCAGAAGGCGCCGTCGAAACCGAAGGCCATCGCGAGCATGCCGAGCAGCCCGGCCGGCATCACCAGCGCCGAGACCACCGGCATCGCCGCCAGATTGGCAATCACGCCATAGGGCGTCACCCGGTGAAAATGAAAGGCGGCATAGGGCATGGTCGCAAGCCCCGCCACCAGCGAGGCCAGCGCCAGCATCGCGATCTCGCGCCCGCCCCACAGCGCCATCCGCGCGGCGGCGGAATTGTCGGGCGCTGCGAACAGATGCGGCATGCCAATCTGGATCAGCGCCACCAGGCCCAGCGTTGCCGCGAACGACATCTGGAAACTCGGATGCACCAGCGCTTCCGGCGCGATGGTCAGCACGATCATCGCCGCGACCGCCAGCGTGCGGAACGTCACCGCACGCCGGTCGACCATGATGGCGATCAGCACCACCGCGGTCATGAAGAACGAGCGCTGCGTCGCGACCTCGGCGCCGGACAGCAGCAGATAGAAGGCGGCGCCGAGCAATGCTGCGACCGCCGACCATTTCTTGATCGGGAAACTGACCGTGAGCGGCGGGATCAGCGCCAGCAGCGCGCGCACCGCGAAGAACACCACGCCGGCGACGACGGCCATGTGATAGCCCGAGATCGACAGCACATGGCCGAGGCCGGAGATGAACATCGCATCGTTCACGGGGACCGTGATGGCGTCGCGGCGCCCGGTCAGGAGCGCGGTCGCGATGGCGCGGCGGTCGCAGTCCAGCACGGCGGCAATGCGCGCGTCGATCGCATCGCGCAGGCCCTGCATGAAGGCGGCATAGCGCAGCGACCAGCCGCCGGAGTCGGGCGGCGCCGCGATCTTGATGCTGCCCGTGACAAACCCGGAGGCGCCGATGCCGGCAAAATACATGTCGCGGCCGAAATCGTAGGCGCCGGGCCGCAGCGGCGCCAGCGGCGGCAGCAGGCGCGCCTTCAACTCGACGAAGCTGCCGACGGCGGGCGCCGTGCCCTTGCGCACCGAAAGCCGCACCCGCTCGAGTTTTGTCGCGTCGCGCGGGCTCTCCATCGAGACGACGCGCAGGACAAAGCGGTCGGTGCGCGCGCGGATGTCGCGGGTTTCGACGAAGCCTGAAATCGATACCGACCACATCGGCCGCGCGAGAACGCCATGCGCGACCCGCGCGGTCTTCCAGGTCGCCACCGCAAAACCGGCGGCGATGGCGGCCACCATCACGAGAAGCGGAAATGCCTTGTGTCGCCGCAGCAGGAATGCCGCCGCGCAGAGCACGATCGCCGCGACCGCGGCCACCGGCAAGACCGGTTCACGCTCCGCGGCAAAATACAATGCGATACCGGTGCCGAAGGCCACCGGGACCCAGGGCAGCAGCCGCCCGGCGCCGGCCTCGGTGCGCAGCCATGTCCGCAATCTCTCGACGAGCGCCGGCCACGCCGCGAAACCTGACGGCACGACGCCGCCGGCCTGCGCCGCCCCGCGTGGCGGCCAAGTGCCGGCAACACCCTGCATCCGAGCCCTGCCCCGCTCTGCCATCGGGTACGCCTTGCGATCCCCGGGTACACCTGCGATCCCGAAGGGAACCGGCAGGCTACTGGAAGCGACTCGCGGCCGAAAAGCGGAACGGATGCAGAATCCTTAACCTTTGCTAACCATGTTGCGGCTAGGATTCGCGAACCAAACCGGGACTTCGGCCATGCCGCACAGAATGACGCTTTCCGTTTTCGCCGCTGTCGCGCTGGCGGTCAGCGCGATGCCCGCCGCTGCCGCTGACCTTCCGACCCAAAGCCGCCTCGGCGCCGTGTTCGCCGATCCCGTCGTCGTGACCCGCCGGGCCGTCGTGGTGGAGAAGGTCCGGGATGAGGCGCCGATCATTCCCTACAATCTGTTTCCGAACCCGCCGTGGAATCGGGGCAACTACAATTACGGCTCGTCGTGGTCGTTCTACTATCCCGGCCCCTATTACGGCGGCCCGTATGACACCGACGGCGCGCGGCTGCCCTATGTCTGCGGCTTCTACGGCTATTGCTGATCGCGGAGATGGTCTGCCGCTAGATCAGCGCGCCCCTGGACGACACGTGATGGCTGACGATTTTCCAGTCGCCGTCTTCGCGGACAATCACCCAGGTGATCTTGACCGAGAGTTTTGGCGCGCCATCGACGTCGAACCAGGCGGTGGCAGCAAAGTTGACCAGTTCAGGGTTGACCTGCGCCGTGCTGACGTCGGTAAAGCGGACGGCGCGCGAATTCCATTTCGGCAGACCCTTGAAATACGCGGCCACGCCGTCCCGGCCCCGGTACAGCGTCGGGTTCGAGCCGAAGAACAGCGCGTGCCTCGAATAGAGCGAAGCCTGGGCCTCAGCATCGAATTTGCTGAAGCAGTCTGCCCATCTCGACGTTATGTCGGACGCAATGTCGTCGGCCTCGTCAGGCATCGGAATACTCCACTCAGGTCTTGCCGCCGACTTCCTTGGTAAAGGTATCTCGCAGCCCGATCGTGCGGGTGAACACCGGACGATCCGGCGCGGAATCCGGATCTCGGACAAAATAGCCCTGCCGTTCGAACTGCATCACGTCGGACGAATTGTTGGCCGATATCGCCGGCTCGATCCGCGCATCGGTCAGCACTTCCAGCGATTGCGGGTTGAGGTCGGCGACGAAATTGCCGGCGTCCGGATTAGGTTTTGCGAACAGCGGATTGTAGATGCGGATTTCCGCGGGCTGCGACTGCGCCGCCGACAGCCAGTGCATGGTCGCCTTCACCTTGCGGCCGTCGGGCGCGTTGCCGCCCTTCGTGGCGGGATCGTAGGTGCAGCGCAGTTCGACCACCTCGCCGGCCGCGTCCTTGATCATCCCGGTGCATTTGATGAAATAGGCGTAGCGCAGCCGCACTTCGGTACCGGGCGACAGCCGGAAAAACTTCTTCGGCGGATTCTCCATGAAATCGTCGCGCTCGATATAGAGCTCGCGGCCGAACACGATCTTTCGGGTGCCCGCCTCCGGATCATCGGGGTGATTGATGGCGTCGAGCTCTTCGCTCTGTCCTTCGGGATAATTCTCGATCACCACCTTCAGGGGCCGCAGCACCGCCATCCGCCGCAGCGACGACTTGTTGAGCTCCTCGCGGATGCAGAATTCCAGCATGCCGACGTCGACCACGCTGTTGGCTTTTGCCACGCCGATGCGCTTGATGAACTCGCGGATCGCCGCCGGCGGCACGCCGCGCCGCTTCAGGCCGGCGATGGTCGGCATCCGCGGATCGTCCCAGCCGGCGACATGGCCGCCGCGCACCAGTTCGGTCAGCACCCGTTTTGATAACAGCGTGTAGGTCAGGTTCAGCCGCGCCATTTCATACTGGCGCGGTTTCGACGGCACCGGCAGCTTGTCCAGCAGCCATTCATAGAGCGGCCGGTGGTCCTCGAATTCCAGCGTGCAGATCGAATGCGTGATGCCCTCGATCGCATCGGACTGGCCGTGCGCGTAGTCGTAGCTCGGATAAATCGACCAGGCGTCGCCGGTGCGCGGATGGTGCGCGTGCAGGATGCGGTACAGTACGGGGTCGCGCAGGTTGATATTGCCGGAGGCCATGTCGATTTTGGCGCGCAGCACCCGCGCGCCGTTGGGAAACTCGCCCGCCTTCATGCGCCGGAACAAGTCGAGGTTCTCTTCCACGGAGCGGTCGCGGAACGGGCTGTTCCTGCCGGGCTCGGTCAGCGTGCCGCGCTTGACCCTGATCTCTTCCTGCGACTGGTCGTCGACATAGGCATGGCCGGCCCGGATCAGACCCTCCGCCCAGTCGTACAGCCTCTCGAAATAGTCGGAGGCGTAATAGAGGTTGGTTCCCCAATCGTAGCCGAGCCAGCGCACGTCGGCCTGAATCGAATCGATGTATTCCTGCTCTTCTTTGGTCGGGTTGGTGTCGTCGAAGCGCAAATGGCAGCGGCCGGCGAATTCCTGGGCGATGCCGAAATTGAGGGCAATCGACTTGGCATGGCCGATATGCAGATAGCCGTTCGGCTCCGGCGGGAAGCGCGTCACGATCTCACGGTATTTCCCGGCGTCGAGGTCGGCCTGGACGATATCGCGAATGAAATCGCGGCCCGTCTCTGTCGCCATTGTTTCTGCTGTCATGCTGGTTCCCGTTCGGATTCAGCCGACCTTCTGCCAAATCCGCACCTTCCAAGGAAGCGTTATGTAAGGCTTTAGTTATGCACGGTTCCTGCTATACACCACCGCGCTCGGCGCAACCCCTTAATGTCCCCGAAATGCTGTTGGTATGACCGATTCCGTCGTCACCCGCTTTGCCCCCTCGCCGACCGGCTTTCTCCATATCGGAGGCGCCCGCACGGCGCTGTTCAACTGGCTGTACGCCAAAAAGACCGGCGGCAAGATGCTGCTGCGGATCGAGGACACCGACCGCGAGCGCTCGACCGAGCCCGCCATCGCGGCGATCCTGGACGGGTTGAAATGGCTCGGCCTCGATTGGGACGGCGACGTCGTTTACCAGTTCACCCGGGCCGCGCGCCACCGCGAGGTGGCGGAGCAACTGCTCGCCAGCGGCAAGGCCTATTACTGCTACGCGACCCCGGAGGAAATGACCTCGATGCGCGAGAAGGCCCGCGCCGAGGGCCGCACCCGCCTCTATGACGGGTTGTGGCGCGACCGCGACCCGAAGGATGCACCGGCCGGCGTCAAGCCGACGATCCGCCTGAAGGCGCCGCAAACCGGCGAGACCGTGATCGAGGATCAGGTCCAGGGCCGCGTGGTCTGGCAGAACGAGAACCTCGACGACCTCGTGCTGCTGCGCGGAGACGGCAACCCGACCTATATGCTGGCGGTGGTGGTCGACGACCACGACATGGGCGTCACCCATGTAATCCGGGGCGACGACCACTTGATCAACGCCGCGCGCCAGAAGCAGATCTACGATGCGCTGGGATGGGACATTCCAAGCATGTCGCACATTCCGCTGATCCATGGGCCGGACGGCTCGAAGCTTTCCAAGCGTCACGGCGCGCTGGGGGTCGATGCCTACCGCGCAATGGGATATCTCCCCGTGGCGCTGCGCAACTATCTGGTCAGGCTCGGCTGGAGCCATGGCGACCAGGAGATTTTCTCCACGCAGGAAATGATCGACGCCTTCGACCTCAAGGGCATCGGACGATCGGCGGCGCGGTTCGACTTCGCCAAGCTGGAGAACCTCAACGGTCACTATATCCGCCACGCCGACGATGCCGCGCTGGTGACCATGTTCGAGGACGTGCTGGACCATGTGCCGGATCGTTCCGGCCTCAAGGCCAAGCTCAACGACACCACGCGGGCGCAATTGCTGCAGGCGATGCCGAGCCTCAAGGAGCGCGCCAAGACGCTGATCGAGCTGATCGACGGCGCGTATTTCATCTTCGCCGACCGGCCGCTGGAGATCGAGCCCAAGGCGGCGGCGTTGCTGACGCCGGAGAGCCGTGCGCTGATCGGCAGGCTCAGGGTGGCACTCGAACCGGTTTCACCGTGGACGTCGCAGACCACGGAAGCTGCGATGCGCGAATTCGCCGAAGCCAATAACCTCAAGCTCGGCGCGGTGGCGCAGCCCTTGCGGGTAGCATTGACCGGCCGTACCACGTCGCCGGGAATTTTCGACGTCCTGGGGGTGCTGGGACGCGAGGAGTGCCTGGCCCGGCTCGGCGACCAGGCCCCTTCATAAGGCGTATTGCCGGGCCGCCGCGGCCGTCTTGCAGTGCAAACAGCAATAAGCTACCCCTTTCCGGGGTACTTCCAGGCCACCCGGTTTGCCGCGCCAGCCATCACGTTTTTGGCGCCCCCGGCCGCCGGTTTTCGCAACGATCTCATCGGGGACCACACGATGGACGCAACATCCACCAAGAAATCCGCAACGCTGACCGTCGGCAACAAGACCTACGATTTCCCGATTTTGAGCGGCACCGTCGGGCCCGATGTCATCGACATCGCCAAGCTCTATGCCCAGGCCGGCATGTTCACCTATGACCCCGGCTTCACCTCGACCGGCAGCTGCCAGTCCAAGATCACCTATATCGACGGCGATGCCGGCATCCTGGAATACCGCGGTTATCCGATCGAACAGCTGGCGGAGAAGGGCGACTTCCTCGAGACCTGCTACCTCCTGCTCTACGGCGAACTGCCGACCCCGGCGCAAAAGGCGGACTTCGACAGCCGCGTGATCCATCACACCATGGTCCACGAGCAGATGGCCCGCTTCTTCCAGGGCTTCCGCCGCGATGCCCATCCGATGGCGATCATGGTGGCGGCGGTCGGCGCGCTGGCCGCGTTCTATCACGACTCCACCGACATCAACGATCCGCAGCAGCGCATGATCGCGTCGATGCGCATGATCGCGAAGGTCCCGACGCTGGCGGCGATGGCGTTCAAGTACACCATCGGCCAGCCCTTCATGTATCCGAAGAACTCGCTCTCCTTCGCCGAGAACTTCCTGCATATGTGCTTCGCGGTGCCGTGCGAGGACTACAAGATCAACCCGGTGCTGGCCGACGCGCTCGACAAGATCTTCATCCTGCATGCCGACCACGAGCAGAACGCCTCGACCTCGACCGTGCGCATCGCCGGCTCCTCCGGTGCCAATCCGTTCGCCTGCATCGCCGCCGGCATCGCCTGCCTGTGGGGTCCGGCGCATGGCGGCGCCAATGAAGCCGCGCTGGCGATGCTCGCCGACATCGGCACCGTCGACAAGATTCCGGATTTCATCGCCAAGGTGAAGGACAAGAACAGCGAAGTCCGCCTGATGGGCTTTGGCCACCGCGTCTACAAGAACTACGATCCGCGCGCCAAGATCATGCAGAAGATGTGTCACGCGGTGCTGGCGGAAACCGGCCACGGCGACGATCCGATGCTGAAGGTCGCGCTGGAACTGGAAAAGATCGCGCTGAGCGACCAGTATTTCATCGACCGCAAGCTCTATCCGAACGTGGATTTCTATTCGGGCATCACGCTGAAGGCGATGGGCTTCCCGACCTCGATGTTCACCGTGCTGTTCGCGGTCGCCCGCACCGTCGGCTGGATCAGCCAGTGGAGTGAGATGATCGAGGACCCGCAGCAGAAGATCGGCCGCCCGCGCCAGCTCTACACCGGCGTCGCCCGCCGCGATTACGTCGCGATCGACAAGCGCAAGTAAGCGCGCGAGCGTTTCGACAATTGGAAAGCCGGATGCGGTCGCCGCGTCCGGCTTTTTGATTTCGTAGGGTGGGCAAAGCCAACGGTCGCGCGAATGCGCGCCCGTTGGCGTGCCCACCATTTCAAAACCCGGGTGATGATAGAGGGTGGGCACGCGCATGAGCCCTTTTTCCCACCCTACGATTCCGCTACCCCGCCCGCCGTGCCTTCCGCATCGTGGCCAGCACGATGTCGGCCGCCCGCACGCTCGGCGGCTGATCGCCGGTCGACATGATCGCGTCGATCCTTGCAAACGCCTCGACCTGCCGCCGCCGCAACGGCGATTCCTCGAGCACATCGCGCAGCGCGCGCGACAGATTCTCCGGCGTGCAGTCCTGCTGCAAGAATTCCGGAACGACATTGTCGCCGACCACGAGGTTGGCCAGGATCACTGAAGGGACCTTGATCATACGCAGCATGATCCAGGCCTCGATCGCGGCGGTTCGATAGGCCGTGATCATCGGCACCCCCGCCAGCGCCAGTTCCAGCGTCACGGTGCCCGACTTGGCCAACGCCGCGCGGGCGATCCGGAACGCGGCTCGCTTCTCGCCCTCGCCGATCACGATCCGCGGCTGCACCGGCCAGTTCGCCACGCCCTCGCGCACCGCCTCCAGCAAATGCGGCATGGTCGGCAGGATCAGTTCGAACGCCACGCCCTCGTCCCGCAACAGGCCGAGCGTCTTGCCGAAGATCGCCATGTGATGCCTGACCTCGCTGCGGCGGCTTCCCGGCAGCACCAGCAGCACCGGCGGCGCCGCGTCGCGGCGTTTCTGCTCGTCGGCCGCGGGCCGCAGGCTGGCGATCTGTTCTGTCAGGGGGTGGCCGACATAGCTGCAAGGCGGGCCGCGCAGCTTGAGGTATTGCTCGGGCTCGAACGGCAGCAGCGCCAGGACGTGATCGACATAGGCTGTCATGGCGCGCGCGCGGCCGGGCCGCCAGGCCCAGACCGAGGGCGATACGTAGTTGACGATCGGGATCGCGGGATCGCTGGCGCGGACGCGGCGCGCCACGCGATGGGTGAAATCGGGGCTGTCGATGATGACGAGCACGTCAGGCGATGCCTCTGTCACTGCCGCGGCGGTTTCGCGGATGCGCCGCAGGATCATCGGCAATTGCTTCACCACGGCCGCAAATCCCATGATCGACAATTGCTCGATCGGAAACAGCGACGCCAGTCCCTCGCGCGCCATCGCCTGGCCGCCGACGCCCTCGAAACGGACCGCGCCGCCAAGCCGCTGGCGCAGCACCTTCATCAGGCTGGCGCCGAGCCGGTCGCCGGACTCCTCCGTCGCGATCAGGAAAATCTTTCGCGCGACGTCGGCGTTTGAACGTGGCGGAATCACGCCGACAGCCCCGTCACGAACAGGCCCGCGGCGTCGGCAGCCTCGATCATGGCCTGCGGGTCGACGACGATGGTATGGCCGGCGACGATGGCAATTCCGGCGAGGCCAGCCTTGACCGCGCCCTCGACCGTTCGTGGCCCGATGGTCGGAAGATCGAAGCGCAAATCCTGCCCGCTCTTCGGCGCCTTCACCAGCACGCCGCGCGGCGCCCTGGCGCGGATCCGGCCCTCGCCGCGCAGCCGCGCGACCCGCGCCAAAAGGCCGTCTGTCCCCTCGATGTCTTCCACGCCGACCACGTGGCCGTCGATCACGATGGTCGCCTGGCCGATATCGAACGGGCTCAGCGCCCGCAGCACGTCACGCCCGCGCGCGATGTCGGCGGCCGCCTTGTCATCCGGCCCAATGCCGGTGACGCATCCCTCCGGCATCAGCAGGTCGGGGGCGACATCCTTGATTCCGACCATGCGGAATCCGTCCTGCTCGAGAATGCGGCCGATGCCGGACAGCAAATGATCGTCGCCACCGCGGAACGCGGCCCACACCCGGCCGAGCACGCGAAGCGTGGTCCAGTCCAGCCGGATTTCCGACAGCGCTGGCCGCACCAGGGTGCCGATGAAGACGAGGTCGCGGCAGTTCTCGCTGCGAAACAGCTTCATGGCCCGGCCGACCTGGCCGACCGAAATCCAGTGATGGCGAAAGCGCGCCACGGCTACCGGATCGCAGGCGCCCTTCAGCGCGAACAGCACGGGATCGATGCCGCGCGCGATCAGCGAGTCCGCGACCGCGACCGGCATGACGCCGCCGCCCGCGATCACGCCGACCGGAGATGAAATCTGCAAAGCCTCATCCGCCATGGCTTGCTTCCGGGTTCAGGATCAAGGCGCTTTGCCGGCCTTCAGCGGCTGGCACAATTCGCGATGTTTTCCGGCATCGATGAAATCCAGGATTTCCGCAATCGCGGGATCGGCGCCCGCCAGATGTCGCGCTTCATTCAGGCGATCGGCAAACACGCCCGGGCCGTGAAACAGCTTCAGGTAAAACGATCGAACCTTCGCCAAACGTTCGCGGGTGAATTTGCGGCGTTTCATGCCGACGATGTTGAGGCCGGTGAGACGTGCGAACTGGCCGTTCGCAAGGCCGTACGGGATCACGTCGCCGCGTACGGCGGTGAGCGCGCTGATCATCACCTGCGAGCCGACGCGGCCGAACTGGTGCACCGCCGACAGGCCGCCCATGAAGACGAAATCGCCGATCTCGCAGTGGCCGCCCAGCGTCGCCGAGGTCGCGAAGATCGCGTCGTCGCCGACCACGCAGTCGTGCCCGACATGGCTGCAATTCATGAAGTAACCGCGATCCCCGACGCGGGTGATGCCGCCGCCGGCCACGGTGCCGGCGCTCATGGTCGACTGCTCGCGGATGGTACAGCCCTGGCCGATTTGAAGCTTTGTCAGTTCGCCGCGCCAGCCCAGCGATTGCGGCGGGGTGCCGAGCGAAACGAACGGATAGATCGTGCAGCCGTCGCCGATCGTGGTCTGCGCGGTGACGTAGACATGCGCGACCAGCTTGCAGTTGGCGCCAATCACGACGTCGGGGCCGACGATGCAGTAGGGACCGATCGAGGTGCCCTCGCCGATCACGGCGCCATCCTCCACCCGCGCGGTGGGATCGATCATGCTCATCGAAGGGTCCGGTGCAGCCAAAGGGTGGAGGCTAATGTGTAAGGTTTTCCGGTGGTTAGCGCGACATCCCTGACCTGTCCAGTGACGTATGGTTACGCTGTGTGTCGCGGTCGAGTCCGGATCCGGCGCGCTTTCGTCGGCGATTTGCGAGGGTGACCGGCGCCGGCCGCGCCTGGCGTCCGGTCAGTCCGTCAGCATCGCGCCGACGTCGGCCTCGGCGACGGTGACGCCGTTGACGATGGCGTCGCCGTGAAACCACCACATGGACTTGCGGCGGCCGATGCTGCGCATGTGATATTCGACGGTGTCGCCGGGCATCACCGGCTTGCGGAATTTGCACTTGTCGATGGTAAGGAAATAGACCGCGCGCGGCTTCTCGGTGCCTTCGACCGACTTGATGCCGATCACGCCGGCGGTCTGCGCCATCGCTTCGATCATCATAACCCCGGGGTAGACCGGGCGGTCGGGAAAATGCCCCTGAAACGGCGGTTCGTTGAAGGTGACATTCTTGATGCCGGTGCCTGAGTAATCGGTCCGGATATTGATCACCTTGTCGATCAGCAACATCGGAAAACGATGCGGCAGCGTCTTGAGGATCTCGTTGATATCCACCAGCGCAAACCTGACCGCTGCCTCCTCCATCATTCCCGCCCCTCGCCCTTCGGTTCGGCTGAGCCGTCCCGCACCAGACGTTCCACCGCCACGATCTCCCGGAACCATTGCCGCGTCGGCTTGGCGAAATGGCCGCCCCAGCGCCCGTTGGCCGGAATGTCATCCTTGACCGCGCTCATGGCCGTGACCTGAGCGCCGTCGCCGATCTTGAGGTGATTGTTGATCCCCACCTTGGCGCCGAGCGCCACATTGTCACCAATCGTCAGACTGCCCGCCAACCCGATCTGAGCGGCCAGCAGGCAATGCCGGCCGATCGTCACATTGTGACCGATCTGGACCTGATTGTCGATTTTGGTGCCTTCGCCGATCACGGTGTCGCGCAGGCTGCCGCGGTCGATGGTGGTCCCGGCGCCGATCTCGACGTCGTTCTGGATCACGACGCGGCCGGTCTGCGGCACTTTCAGGTGGCCGTCCGGGCCAAAGAACACGAAGCCGTAGCCATCCTGTCCGATGCTGCAGCCGGGATGGATCAGGACGTTGTTGCCGATCAGCGCGGCCTGGATCGCGGTATGTGCACCGACATTGCAGTCCCGGCCGATTCGCACATTGGCGCCGATCACCGCGGCCGAACCGACCACCGTTCCGGCGCCGATTTCGACGTTCGGGCCGATCACCGCCAGGGGATCGACGATCACGCCGTCTTCCAGATGCGCCGTCGGATCGATCACGGCGGAGGGAGCGATGGCGGCGTTGCCGAACCAGGATTGCGGGCGCAGGGCGTCGCGGTAAAGCTCGCGGGCGATGGTCACGAATTCGCGAAACGGCTGCGCCGCGCGCAGGACCGCGACATGGGCCGGGACGCTGGCCTCGAAGCGCGCGCTGACCAGGCACGCTCCGGCCCTAGTCGAAGCGAGCTGGTCGGCGTATTTCAGGTTGTCGAAGAACGCCAGATGCATCGGACCGGCCTCCTCGAGCGAAGCCAGCCCCCTGACCTCGAGGCCGCCGCGGGACGGATCGACCAAAACCGCCTTGGTCAGCGCGGCGATTTCGGCCAGCGTCGACGACGGCGGTTGCCTGGAAAATGTCGGTTGCGCCATTCCACCCGTCGCGGTCCGGCCGGTGATCGAACGAGAGCCCCGGTTCTGATCAATCACAACCGGGGTCTGTCTCTGCTTTGACGCGCTTTCGTCACGCGAACCGGAATCCGCTTCGCTCGAAAACGCCTAGAACGATGTCCCGCCGCCAAACTTGAATTCCTGCACGCGGTCAAACTTGCCCTTGGTCAACGGCACCGCATAGTCGAAGCGCAGCGGACCGAACGGCGACTGCCAGATCAGGCCGACACCCACCGAGGTGCGCACGACATTGCCGTTGTCGTAGACCAGTCCGGTACAGGTTCCGGTCGTGACGGGATTGATCGTCCCGGGAACACAGCCAACCGCATTGGCTTCATTGGTAAATGCCCAGGATGTCGTTCCCTTGTAGTCGTAGAGCCCGCCGGCATCCGCATAGACCGAACCCTTGAGGCCGACTTCCTTCGGCAGGAACCAGAATGGCATCTGCAATTCCGCCGACACGCCCCAATACTTGGAGCCGCCCAGCGAGTCGCCGGTGCCGTAGGGATTGATGTCGCGCGGGCCGATGCCGTTGGGCGCAAAGCCGCGGACCAGATTGGGACCCATCTGGAAATGATCGAGCATCCGCAGGTCAGTGCTGCCGATTTTGTTGAGAATGCCGCCCTGCACGTGGATCAGGCCGACGACGTCGGAAACCAGCGGCGTATAGAATTTCGCGTCGACCGCGGTCTTCAGATAGCTGACGTCACCGCCAATGCCGGCGAAGTCCTGCTTGAAGTCGACCAGCAGGCCGTCGGTCGGGTTCTTGTTGTTGTCCAGCGTGTTGTAGTTCAGCGAATAGCCGATCGAGGACGTCAGCGTCTTGCCGTTCTGCAGTTCCTTGCGGACCGGCAGCGAGGCTTCGCCGTCAGAGTAACAGCCCAGCGTCGAGAGGTTGGAGCCATTATTCGGATTTCCGTTGGCCATGAAGGCCGGGCTCGGATTGTACGAGGGATCCGGCGTGACGCCATCAGCCAGGAACTGGTTGTTGTTACAGTTCCGCAGGGTATTCGGCAGCGAGATCTTCTGCTGATAGATCGAATAGCGAAGCTGCAGCGACAGATCCTCCCGCAGGCTGAACCCGAGCCTCGGGCTGAAGCCGATGGTGCTGGTGCCGTAAGAAATATAGGAGTTGGCGAGTTGTTCGCGCTGGAACAGGTCGAGTCCAAGCGCCACGCGATAGTCGAGCAGATAGGGCTCGACGAAAGACAGCGAGTAACCGCGCGCGTACTGGCCATAAGTCACCGACGCTTTCGCATAGAGACCGCGGCCGAGGAAGTTGCGCTCGGAAACGCTGACCTCGGCGAGCGCGCCATCGGTCGTCGAATAGCCGCCGGACACCGAGAAGTCGCCGGTCGATTTTTCCTCCAGATCGACCACGAGGATCACGCGGTCGCTGGAAGACCCGGGCTCGGCGGTGATTTTCACCGACTTGAAGAAATCGAGATTTTTCAGGCGGCGCTCGGCGCGATCGACCAGCGCCCGGTTGTAGGCGTCACCTTCCGCCAGGTCGAATTCGCGGCGGATCACGTAGTCGCGGGTGCGGGTGTTGCCGCGCACATTGATGCGCTCGATGTAGGTTCGCGGGCCTTCGTCGATGCCAAAGGTGATCGAGACGGTGTGTGCCTCGAAATTGCGGTCACCGCGCGGGCGCACGATCGCAAAGGCATAACCGCGCCGCGAGGCCTCGATCTGCATCTCCTCGACGGATTTCTCCAGCGCCTCGGCGTTGTAGAGCGAGCCGACATGAATGCGCGAGAAGCTGCGAAGCGTATTGCCGTCGAGCGTGCTGATGCTGGAGGCGAAATTGACCTGGGCCACCCGGTACTGCTGACCTTCTTCGATCTTGAAGGTGACCAGGAAGCCCTTGCGGTCCGGATCGTACTCCGTCAGCGCGGCGATCACCTGCACGTCGGCATAGCCGTTCTTCAGATAGAAGCGGCGGATCAGGTCGCGGTCGGCCTCGACACGGTCGGGATCATAGACGTCGTTCCCGCCCAGGAAGCTCAGCAGATTCGACTCGCGGGTCTTGATGACGTCCTTGAGGCGATACGACGAATAGGCGACGTTGCCGACGAATTCGATCGATTTGACGCCGGTTTTCGAGCCCTCGATAACCGTGAAAACCAGATCGACGCGGTTATTCGGCTGCTCGATGATTTCAGGAACGACGCGCACATCATAGCGGCCCGAGCGGCGATAGATTTCGGCAATGCGCTGGGTGTCGGACTGCACCATCGGGCGCGACAGCGTGCCGCGCGGCTTCGACTGAATTTCACCCGAAAGCTGTTCGTCCTTGATTTTCTTGTTACCCTCGAAGGCGATGCGGCCGATGACAGGGTTTTCCACCACGGTCACCACGAGACGCCCGCCCGCCTGGTTGATTCGCACGTCCTGGAACAGGCCGGTCTCGATCAGCGCCTTGAGGCCGTCATCGATTCGGCCCTGATCGAGGCGCCCGCCGGGTCCCGGCCTGAAATACGAGCGGACGGTCTCCACATCAACGCGCCGGTTCCCCTCCACCACGATCGAAGCAGCGGTCTGGGCAACGGCCGCAGACGGCACGAGCAGAGCGGCCAGCGTAACGGCGACCGGCATCGCGAACATGATCAGGGTGGCCAACAAGCCTCCCCGCACTCGCATTCCAACATTCATGCGCCAAGCGCCCTTGTTATTCCACGGCCGGCCCGCATCCCCACGAACCGGCAGATTCCCAATCGTTGCCCTGCTTGTAGACAATTTTGCCGGGGCGGCAAACGTCCTATCGCAGTGCAATTTCATTTTCATTCCAAGACGTTGCCTATCGGCCACGTCACAAAAAAGCCTTCTCACGATGCCGCCAGGTGCAGGATGTCGTTATAGGTCGCAAACACCATCAGCATCAGCACCAGGCCCAGTCCGATTCGGAACCCCATCTCCTGCGCCCGGTCCGACAAGGGACGCCCGCGGACGGCTTCGACCGCATAGAACAAAAGGTGACCGCCATCCAGCAACGGTACCGGAAACAGGTTAAGCAGTCCGATCGAGATCGAGAGCACCGCGGCCAGGTGCACCAGGGCGGCAACGCCGATGGTGGCGACCTGCCCCGAAATCTGAGCGATCCGGATCGGGCCGCCGACCTGATCGGCCGCCTCGCGCCCGGTGAAGACGCCGCCGATATAGGCCATCGTGCGCTCGACCACGAACCAGGTCTCCTTGACGCCGAGCCATGCTGCGGTGGCGGGATCCACCCGCTCGGTCACCACGTCGCCGGGGTTGGTCGCGCGGGTGATTCCCAGCACGCCGAGCCGGTGAACGTTGCCGAACGAATCCTTTACTTCCCGAAGCTGCGGCGTGCCCTGAATCTGCAGGCTGGAATCGCCGCGTTTGATCGTGAACGACAGTTGCTCGCCAGCGCGGGTGCTGACGATGCGCTGCATCTCGGAGAAGCTTCCGATGGCCGTGCCATCGATCGAAGTTACGATATCGCCAGCCTGGAAGCCGGCCTTGTCGGCCGCACTGCCCACCTCCACCTTGTCGACGCGCGCGGTCGTGCTCGGCTTGCCGAAGAACGTGAACAGGCCGGTAAAGATCACGATTGCCAGCAGGAAATTGGCAATCGGGCCGGCCGCCACGATCGCGGCGCGCGGTCCGACCTTCTTGTGGTGGAAACTGCCGGCGCGCTCTTCCGCGGTCATGGCGGAGAGCGTTTCGGACGACGGCGTCGAGGCCTCGCTCTCATCGCCGAAGAATTTGACGTAGCCGCCGAGCGGGATCGCCGAGATCTTCCAGCGGGTGCCGTGGCGGTCGTTGAAGCCGGCGAGTTCCGGCCCGAAACCGAGCGAGAACGTCAGTACCTTCACGCCGGCCCAGCGCGCCACCAGGAAATGGCCGAGCTCATGGAAGAAAACGACGATGGTGAGCACGAACAAAAAGGGAATGATGTAGCCGATGAACCCATGGCTCAACGTATTGAAACTATTTAGAAAAAACTCAGACATCCAATTCCCCTCAAGCAGGGCCGCAGGCCCTGTCCCCAATCGTCTAGGATGCCTTTAAGGCAATTTGAGGCAAGAGGGAGGCAGCTTTATTTCGCGCAGTATGGTCAACGGAAATCGCATCGTCCGCCGAGCTCAAAGGCGCCAGGTTCCCGGAGCGGATCCAGTCGTTCATGGTGGCTTCGACCAGCCGGGCGATCGCGCCGAACTTGATCTTGCCGGCGATGAAGGCCGCCACCGCGACCTCATTGGCGGCATTGTAGACCGTGGTCGCGCCGCGCCCGGTCCGCAGCGCATCGTAAGCCAGCCGGAGCGCCGGGAACCGGTCGAAATCCGGCGTCTCGAAGGTCAGCTGCCCAATTTTGGCGAGATCGAGCTTGGCGGCGGGTCCGACGATCCGGTCGGGCCATCCCAGGCAATGCGCGATCGGCGTGCGCATGTCGGGCGCGCCGAGCTGGCCCACGACGGAACAATCCGAAAATTCCACCATGCCGTGGATGATCGATTGCGGGTGCACCAGAACGTCGATCTCGTTCGGCGTCAGTGCGAACAGATACGAGGCTTCGATGACCTCAAGCCCCTTGTTCATCATCGACGCGGAATCGATGGTGATCTTCTGTCCCATGCTCCAGTTCGGATGTTTCAGCGCCTGCGCCAGCGTCGCCTGCTCGATGTCGGCGACCGCCCAGGTCCGGAACGGTCCGCCCGATGCGGTGATGATGACGCGGACCAGCTCCTCGCGGTTGCCGGAAGCCAGCGCCTGAAACAGCGCGTTATGTTCCGAATCCGCCGGCAGGATGCAGGCCCCGGCCTTGAACGCGCGCTGCATGAAGAAGTCGCCGGCGCAGACCAGGCATTCCTTGTTGGCCAGCGCGACGGTCGCGCCGCGATCCACGGCGGCAAGGGCAGGCTTCAATCCCGCCGCGCCGCTGACGGCGGCCATGACCCAGTCGGCCGGACGGGCCGCGGCTTCGATGATGGCGCTTTCGCCGGCGCCGCATTCGGTGCGGGTCCCGGCCAGCGCGTCCTTCAACTCGCCGAGGCGACCGGGATCGGCCACGGCGGCAAAACGCGCGCCGAATTCGCGGGCCAGTTTCGCCAGCCCCTCGACATTGCTGTTCGCGGTCAAGGCCTCGATTTGATAGCGGTCGCGCGAGGCCCGCAGCAAATCCATCGTGCTGTCGCCGATCGAGCCGGTGGCGCCCAGCACGGTCACGGAGCGCACGGCAGATGCCGCGGCCTTATTGTTACGCAACGGGACAGCGCTCATATTTTCACCAAACCCTAAGACCGCGGCCGACGCCATCGGCGCCGCCCCGCAAAAGGCCGAAAATCGCAGCCAGGACGATCGCGGCGACGAAGCCATCGAGACGATCCATCAGCCCGCCATGCCCGGGGATGATGTGACTGGAATCCTTGACGCCGAAACGGCGTTTTACGGCGGATTCAAACAGATCGCCGAGTTGCGACGCGATCGAGAGAACGGCAGCCAGCAGCAATAGCGGGCCGGCCTGACCGTACCCGAAGGCGGCAAAGCCGCCGGCCACGCCAAGGCTCAGGGCAAAGCCGCCGACCGCGCCCGCCCAGGTCTTTTTGGGGCTGACCCGCGGCCACAGCTTGGGTCCGCCGATACCGCGGCCCGCAAAGTAGCCGCCGATATCGGATGCCCAGACGACCAGCAGGACCAGCATCAGCGCGGCAAATCCCTTGACCGGATCGAGCCGCACCAGCACCGATGCCAGTTCGGCGGCGGCGGCGTAGAGAAATCCCGTCATGGTCCAGAGCCGCCGTTCACCCGAGAGCAACGCAACGGCGACGAGACCGACGGCCAGCACGACGAGCGCGGTATCGATCCGCCCCCATGCGAGGCAAATCCCGCCGATCGCAAGGGCCGCGGCGCCCGACGCGATCACGCGCGGCTCGCGCCCCGCGCCAACGATCATGAGCCATTCGACATAGAGGCCGATCGCGGCCAGCGTCACCAGCGCGGCCCACAGAAAGCCGCCGGCATAGGCGATGGCGATGGCTGCCGGTGCGAGCACCAGGGCGGCGAGCACCCGCATCATCAGATTGCGCGACCCCTTCTCGGCGGCAGCCGCCGGTGCGGCTTCGCCCTCGGTCACGATCCGGTTTTCGCGGCCAGACCGCCGAAACGGCGCTCCCGCCTGGCAGATTCGGCGA
>JAUXWH010000088.1 GCA_030681365.1 Bradyrhizobium sp. | reverse complement strand
GGCAATGCCGGCATCATCGAGACCGAAGTCGTTCTGATCTCCAAGAAGAGCGACGAGGACGAGGTGCGCTGGGTGTATCTCGACATCGGCAAGTTCGGCGGTCTCGCCGAGACGATGGACGAGTCGATCCGCTACGCCATCAAGACGCCGCATGACGGCGCCGAGATGACGCCGTGCGTGCTCGCGGGGCCAACCTGCGATTCCGCCGACGTGATGTACGAGAAGCTGCCGTACCCGCTTCCGGTGACGCTCGAGATCGGCGACAAGCTGCTGATCGAAGGCACCGGCGCGTATACGTCGACCTACTCGTCGGTGGCGTTCAACGGCTTCCCGCCGCTGCGGACGTATCACATCTGAGGATGCTGCTCTTACCTCTCCCGCTTGCGGGAGAGGTAGAAGAAATCGGGAGCCGGTGCGCCGGCTCCCTCCCCTTCATCTGACTATTGCTGACAACGCTCCGCTGGCTCACCGCCGGCTGGAGCGAGGACTGACGTGCCATGACTGCTTTGCGGAACACCTCTGTTGCCCTCATTTCCGATGCCGCGCCGTTCGCGATCCGTGCGGAGCGAGCCTCGGACGTCGTTGCGCGTGAAGCGCTGCTGGATGCCTGCTTTGGCGCGAACCGCCATATGCGCACCTGCCAGCGCCTGCGCGATGGACGCGCGCCCGCCGAAGGCCTCGCCTTTTCGGTCGTGCGCCAGGGCAAATTGGTTGGAACCGTGCGGTTGTGGCACGTCAGCGCCGGGGGCGTCCCCGCGCTTGTGCTGGGCCCGCTGGCGGTCGACTCTTCCTGCCGCGAGCTCGGCATCGGCGCAGCGCTGATGAACCATGCGCTGGCGGCGGCGAAAGCGCGCGGCCATGGCGCGGTGATCCTGCTCGGTGACGCACCTTATTATGCCCGCTTCGGCTTCGCGGCCCTCAAGACCGGCGAGCTGTCGCTGCCCGGCCCGTTCGAACGCGACCGGCTGCTCGGCCTTGAGCTGCGCCAAGGCGCGCTCGACGGCGCCTGGGGCATGGTCGCGCCATCAGGCGCCGAGGCGCCGCAAGCCAGGCCGCGGCCGGCCGGAAAGACCCGCAGACTGGCCGCTCGCGCCGCTTGATTTGAGGGTCAGGACGCGGCATTGCGTGGCCTCGATCCCGGCCACCCGATGCCCCCATCCCGAGGTCCACATCATGCCCCGCCGCCTGATTTCCACCGGCTCGCCCTTTGAAAAGGCCGCCGGCTACAGCCGCGCCGTCATCGACGGCGATTTCGCCTTCGTCGCCGGCACCACCGGCTACGACTACGCCACCATGACGATGCCGCCGGATGTCACAAGCCAGTCACGCAACTGCTTCAGGACCATCGAAGCCGCGCTGCAGGAAGGCGGTTTCGCGATGGCCGATATCGTGCGGGCGACCTACTACCTCACTGATGTCGGCGACGCGGAGGCCCATCTGGCCGTCTGCGGCGAAGTTTTCGGCGACATCCGTCCCGCCGCTACCCTGCTCGTCGTCGCCGGGCTCTACAAGCCCGAGATGAAGGTCGAGATCGAAGTCACCGCCAAGCTGCGGACCTGAATCCCTGCGCGTCGGGCGACCGAATATCACGGGCACACCGGTTGACTTTGCCGGCAGCGTACCTAGGTTGAGGTGATCATGATGAGCCTGCATTGCAAACGCATGTTGCTGCGCGCCGGTCACCTTCACGCGGGAAGGTAGCCCGGACGGATAACTGTGAACCGTCCGGGTTCGATCGACTGCGATTTAACACCCCGATTTAAACACCCCAAATCTCCATCCCCGACGATTGATCGCGTCATGCCGCCGGCATGCCGCGTCCGAATGACTGTGAAAGACATGACCAACCTGACCCGAACCCAGCTTCCGCCGATCACGATCCGGCAGGCCGACAGCGAACGGCTCGCCCAGCTCGCCGAAGCCGCCGCCGAGACGGCGCCGGCTACGGCCGAATTCCTGGCCGACGAAATCGAACGCGCGAGGGTAGTTACCGACACGGCGCCGCTGGCGGGCATCGTCGGAATGGAATCCGAAGTGATCTTCAGGGACGACGCCACTGGCCTGCAAAAGCAGGTCACACTGGTGTATCCGAAATCTGCTGACATCGACGCCGGTCGCATCTCGGTCCTGACCCCGATCGGCGCCGCGTTGATCGGCCTTTCCGCCGGACAGGCCATCAGCTTCGCCACGCCCTCGGGCGAACTGAAATCCCTTACCGTCCTGGAAGTTCGCCAACGGAATTGACCGCCCGACAATCATCGGCAAGATGTGCCCGCCATTCACGGGCGATTGCCTGATCCGTCGCCAGCTTTCCTTCCCTAATCGCGCCGACCTCGCGCGTTCGCCATTACCCTTCGGAGTCCAAAGCCAATGTCATCGCCCGCCGCACCGCCCATCCACGCGAAGATCACCGGTCCCATTGTCATGATCGGGTTCGGCTCGATCGGCAAAGGCACGCTGCCGCTGATCGAACGGCATCTCGATTACGACAAGTCGCGAATTACCGTGATCGATCCCAAGGACGAAGGTCGCAAGGCGCATTGCGAAAAACACAATGTGCGCTTCATCCAGAAGGGCGTGACCAGGGACAATTATCGCGAATTTCTGACCCCGTTGCTCACTGAAGGCGGCGGCCAGGGTTTTTGCGTCAATCTCTCGGTCGATACCGGCTCCACCGACATCATGGAGCTCTGCAACGCACTGGGCGCGCTCTATATCGACACCGTCAACGAGCCCTGGCTCGGCTTCTATTTCGATACGTCGAAGGGTCCGGAAGCGCGCTCCAACTACGCGCTTCGCGAAGTGACGCTGGCCGCCAAGAAGGCGCGACCCGCGGGGTCGACGACCGCAGTCTCCTGCTGTGGCGCCAATCCAGGCATGGTCTCTTTCTTCGTCAAGCAGGCGTTGCTCAATGTCGCCGCCGATCTGAAGCTCAATGCCCCGAAGCCGAAGACCAAAGCCGAATGGGCGGACTTGATGCGGCAGGCCGGTATCAAGGGCATCCACATTGCCGAGCGTGACACCCAGCGCTCCAAGTCGCCGAAGGAGCCGGACGTCTTCGTCAACACCTGGTCGGTTGAAGGTTTCCTGTCGGAAGGCGTGCAGCCGTCCGAACTTGGCTGGGGTACCCACGAGAAATGGATGCCCGAGAATGCGCGAACCCACGAGGCTGGCTGCGGCGCCGCCATCTACCTGATGCAGCCCGGCGCCAACACGCGCGTGCGCACCTGGTGCCCGACCCGTGGCGCGCAGTATGGCTTCCTCGTTACCCATAACGAGTCGATCTCGATCGCCGATTACTTCACCGTGCGGGACGCATCGGGGGCGGCGGTCTATCGGCCGACCTGCCACTATGCCTATCATCCGGCCGATGATGCGGTACTGTCGCTGCATGAAATGTTCGGCCGCGCGGCGAAGATGCAGGAAAAGCACCACATCCTCGATGAGAACGAGATCGTCGATGGCATCGACGAACTCGGCGTGCTGCTGTTCGGCCATGACAACAATGCCTACTGGTACGGCTCGCAGCTCTCCATCGAAGAAACCCGCAAACTCGCGCCTTATCAGAATGCCACCGGCCTGCAGGTGACCTCCGCCGTGCTCGGCGGCATGGTGTGGGCGCTGGAAAACCCAAATGAGGGCATCGTCGAAGCCGACGAGATGGATTTCGATCGTCTGCTGGAAATCCAGATGCCGTATCTCGGCCCGGTGAAGGGTTTTTACACGGACTGGACGCCGCTGACGGGGCGGCCCGGGCTGTTTCCGGAGGATATCGATACCAGCGATCCGTGGCAGTTCCGGAACGTGCTGGTCAGATGATTGATGTCATTCCGGGGCGATGCGCAGCATCGAACCCGGAATCTCGAGATTCCGGGTTCGCGCTAACGCGCGCCCCGGAATGACGACGCGGCGGTCGAACGATGCGGCCTGTCATAACCAGTCATTAATCACGACATGTCATGCTGAAGGATGCTTCTTGCGAGGCTTGGAGCCGTCGCCGCGTCTTCGTTTCGAGCGAAGGGCTCCTTTTGGGGAGCGCTGACCATGCGCGCCATGATCGCTATCGTTCTGTCCGCGGCGGCACTGGCTGCCTGCTCGCCTGATGATGACGTGACCGGCTCGATCAGCTGCGCCCGGAAGCTTTACAGCGCGTACAATCCAAAGGACATGAAGCAGTGCGTGGGCGCCTGCATCGCCTGCGACCGGGGCGTGACCACCACCTGCTCCACCGCCTGCACGCTCAGGGGCGCGCGCTGACCGACGCTGGGAATCGCCAATACGCACGCAAGGCATCCTTCGAGACGGGCTGCTGGCGGAGCGTTCATCAGGATGGACGGTGAAAGCAGCTACCGTTCCTTGATCGGGGCTGCGGTCTTCTCGGCCGGGGCGGGCGGCAGCGCGGGCTGGGCGCCGGCCTTTTGCGCCTCGGCATCGGGCCGCGCGGGCTCGGGCGGGACTTCGGTGGGCCGCGCGCCGGTGGTCGTGGGCTCGGAGGGAGCTGACGGCTTGGTCTCCGCACCCGGGGTCGATTGCAGCGGCTGCGTCGCCTGCGCCATCTGCGGATGCTTGCCGGCATTCAGGTTAGCTGCCGAAAGGCCGGCGACGGCGAGCCCGGCCGCCACCAGGGCGCCGGCCAGCAACAGATCCTTCCTGTAGGCGCGTTTCCTGTCGTCCGGAGACATTGGATCACCGTTGGTTACCGCGAATTGGTTCGCGGGAGTCAACGTATGAACGGGGACGGGGTTCCCTGACAGATCCGGCCGCCATGCGCCAGCCATGCGGCCTCAACATGGTGCAGGCACCCAAACCAACTGACGACGCTCTACAGCGCCAGCAGCCCGGCCTCGCCATCATCAGCGGCAAACGCCAGCTGCGTGCCCTTGGCATTCCAGGCGAGGCCCGCGACCTGCGCGCCGCCGTTCCTGCGCACCAGGATTTCCGCGCCGTCAGTCAGCCGCACCATCAGCACGGTGCCGTCGCTGTAGCCGGCCGCCAGAATATCCTGCTTTGGATGGCAGGCGACCGCCGAAACCCGGGCCTGCAGCGGCGCCAGCATTGCCGGCTCCTTGCCCATCGGGCCGTCCTTGCTGCCGAACGGCCAGACGATCACGGTATCGGCGCCCGAGGTCGCCAGCGCCTTGCCGCCGGCGCTCCATGACAGCGACCGCACGCGGCCGGGATAGCCGGTCATGCGCATGTGCCTGTTATCGGCGAGCCGCCAGCCATGCAGCGCCGGCTCGTGCATCGCGGTGACCAGGAACTTGTTGTCGGGGCTGAACACCACGCCGAGATGCGAGCCGGCCCATTCCAGCACTTCGGCGTTGGCGGCCATGTTGGGAAACCACAGCGTCACGCCGTTGTAATGCGCGATCGCGAGCCGCAGCCCCTTCGGCGCAAACGCCAGCCCGCCGACGGTCGACGGCACTTCGAAGAATTTCTCCTCGCTTTTGCCGCTGCGGACATAGGCGGTCTTGCCGGCCGACCACGCGACGGCGCCGTCGGAATGGAGCGCGACATTGTCGATCCAGCGCCGCTTGGCGTCGGTCGCGAGCAGCGTGACCTCGCCCTTCTTGTCCAGCGCCACGACCTTGCCGTCGTCGCCGCCCATCACGATGCGGGCGCCATCGGTCGCGGCGCAGAGGATGCCGCCGCTGTGGACCGGAGCAAGCGATATCCCGCCCTCGGCGCTCACCAGCGCTACGCTCTCCTCGGCGCCGACGAAGGCCGCGATGTCGCCGAGAAAATGCACCGAGGTGACCGGCATGCCGATCGCGAGCGGGCGCACCCGGTCGGTGACCGAAACGATGGAAGCGGCATTCTGGCCGGGATCGAACTCTTTCATCACGTGGTGATACAGCCTTCGAACCCGTCGCGAATCATCTGTTCCGGCAATTCGCGGCCGATGAAGACGAGGCGGCTCTCGCGCGCTTCGCCTTCCTTCCAGGCGCGCTGGTGGTCGCCCTCCAGCATCATGTGGACACCCTGGAATACATAGCGGTCGTCATCGTCGCTGAAGGCGAGAATTCCCTTCGAGCGCAAAATCTTCTGACCCTCGCTGGCGACCAGGTTCTGCAGCCATGGCATGAATTTCGTCGCATCGAGTGGCTTGTCCGAGCGCAGGGACAGCGATTGCATGTCCTCGTCGTGATAGTGCTTGAGGCCACCATGGCTGTGGGCGTGATCGTGGTCGTGACCATGGCCGTGATGATGGTCGTGATCGTGACCATCGCCGCCGTCGAGAAACTCCGGCTCGAGTTCGAGAATGCGGTCGAGATCGAACGCACCGCGCTCCAGCACGTCCGAAAGCTTCACCTGGCAGCGCTCGGTGCGGTGCAGCTTGGCGTAGGGATTGATGGCGCGGATCCGGGCCTCGACTTCAGCGAGTTCCGCCCTGGAAACGAGATCGGTCTTGTTGAGCACGATGACGTCGGCGAAGGCGATCTGGTTCTTGGCCTCGGGCGCGTCCTTGAGCCGGTCGTTCAACCATTTGGCATCGGCCACCGTCACCACCGCGTCGAGCCTGGCGTGCTTCTGCACGTCCTCGTCGACGAAGAAGGTCTGCGCCACCGGCGCCGGATCGGCCAGGCCGGTGGTCTCGACGATGATGGCGTCGAACTTGCCCTTGCGCTTCATCAACCCGTCGAGGATGCGGACGAGGTCGCCGCGTACGGTGCAGCAGACGCAGCCATTGTTCATCTCGAACACTTCTTCATCGGCGCCGATGATCAGGTCGTTGTCGATGCCGATCTCGCCGAATTCGTTGACGATGACGGCGTATTTCTTGCCATGGTTTTCCGAAAGGATGCGGTTGAGCAGGGTAGTCTTGCCGGCGCCGAGATAACCCGTCAGCACGGTCACGGGAATTTTTGAGGACGAAGGTTCAGCCATGATCACTCCGGAAAGGCGGTATTCGCGCTGCTAGTGCCGGCGGCAGGGAGGGCCCCTGCCCTAATTGGCGAGCGCGCTGGTCAGGGCCTTTATATTGTGCCTGACCATATCAATGTAAGTGGGCGCATCGCCCTTTTCGCCCGTCAGGCTGTCGGAATACAGCGTTCCGCCGACCTTGGCGCCGGTCTCGGCCGATATCCGCCGGATCAGCCTGGAATCGCTGATATTCTCGAGGAAAACCGCCGGGATTTTCTGAGTCCTGATCTGGGTGATGATGCGGGCGATATCGCGCGCGCTGGCCTCGGATTCGGTGGAAACGCCCACCGGCGCCACGAACTCGATGCCGTAGGCGGCTGCCAGATAGCCGAACGCATCATGGGTCGAGATCACCTTGCGGCGGTCTTGCGGGATCTGCGCCACCCCCGCCCGCACCTCGCTGTCGAGCGCGTCGAGTTTCGCAAGATAGTTCTCTGCATTGATGCGATAGACCTCGGCTCCCGCCGGATCGGCGGCGGCGAGCGCGTCGCGAATGTTCGCGACGTATTTCTTCGCATTGACGACCGATTGCCAGGCATGCGGATCGGCGTGGGAGCCGAGCTTGCGCGGCGCGATGCCCCTGGTCGCGGTGACGATGGTCGCCTTCTTGCCGGAGGATTTCACCAGCCGCGACAGCCAGCCTTCGAAGTCGAGGCCGTTGACGATGACGAGTTTAGCGTCCGCTACCTTCCTGGCGTCCGCGGGCGCCGGCGTATAGACGTGCGCGTCGCCATCGGGACCCACCAGGGTCGTCACGCTGACGCGGTCGCCTCCGACATTGCTGACGAAATCACCGAGAATCGAAAAGCTCGCGACCACGTTGAGGCGCTCCTGCGCGCGGGCGGGTGAGATGGTCATCGCGAACAGGATGCTGATGAAGCAGAGAAACCCCAACGCGACTACTTGATACATTTTGGTCGGGGCACTGGCCCGATGCCGCAACGAAGACGGCGAGCCCCCTCTCCCCTTGTGGGAGAGGGTTGGGGTGAGGGGTTCAGGTCTATCCATAGTCCGGCCCCCCTCACCCGGATCGCATCTGACGATGCGATCCGACCTCTCCCACAGGGGGAGAGGTGGCACTGAGCAAGCCGACGATTTCAGAATTGCAGCCACGCTACGCCTCCAGATGCCGACGGGGAAACAACTGCCGGACCAGCCCGCTGACGCTGCCGAACAGCACCGATCCGACATACAACACAGCCGCCACCAGGATGATGGCGGGACCCGACGGGATTTTTGTTTGAAACGACAGCACCAGCCCCGCATAGCCCGACGCGATCGCGCTCGCGACCGCGATGCAGATCATGCCGGTGATGTCGCGCGACCAGAACCGGGCGATGCCGGCGGGCAGGATCATCAGCCCGACCGCCAGCAAGGTGCCGAGCGCGTGAAAGCCGTTGACGAGGTTGATGACCACGAGCGCCAGAAACGCCAGATGCGCCGGCGCGCCTGCGCGGCTGACCGTACGCAAAAACACCGGATCGACGCATTCGATCACCAGCGGGCGAAAGATCACCGCCAGCACCAGGAGCGTGATGGTGGCGTTGAAGGCGATCACCAGCAGGGTCTGGTCGTCCATCGCAAGGATATTGCCGAACAGCACGTGCAAGAGATCGATATTGGTGCCCTTGATCGAGATGATGGTGACGCCGAGCGCCAGCGACACCAGATAGAACGTCGCCAGCGAGGCGTCTTCCTTCAGCTCGGTATTGCGCGCGACCAACCCTGCAAGGATCGCGACGGCAAAACCCGCGATCAGGCCGCCCGCGGTCATCGCGAACAGACTGAGGCCCGACAGCAAAAAGCCGATCGCGGCCCCCGGCAGGATGGCGTGCGCCATGGCGTCGCCGACCAGGCTCATGCGCCGCAGCATCAGGAACACGCCGATCGGCGCACCGCCCAGCGATAGCGCGATCACGGCCGCCAGCGCCCGGCGCATGAACTCGAATTCGGTGAAGGGCGCGATCAGCGCGTCATACATCATCGCTCACGCCGCCCGCGACGGCAGGTTATCGACCGCGCAGGCCGGCGCGCTGTCGTCGAAGGCCTCGCACATCCGGCGCGCTTCAGCGAGGTTCTCCGATGTCAGGACCTCGGCGGTCGGCCCCCACGCCACCGGGCCGCGCGCCAGCAGCAGGGTTTCCGGAAAATGGGCACGCACCAGATCCATGTCGTGCAGCGCCGCCAGCACCGTGCGCTTTTCAGTGTGCCAATGTCGCACCAGCGCCAGCAGGTCGGCCGAGGTCTTGGCGTCGATGGCGTTGAAGGGCTCGTCGAGCACGATCAGGCGCGCATCCTGCAGCAGCACCCGCGCGAACAGCAACCGCTGCATCTGCCCACCGGACAGCGTGCCGATCGGGCGGTTCTCAAAACCATTGAGCCCGACGGCGGCGAGCGCCCGGGCGATTTTTTCCCGTGCGGATTTGCCCATGCCGCCGAAAAATCCGACCGAGCGCCACAGCCCGGTGCCGACGAAATCGTACACCGAGATCGGAAAGGTTCGGTCGATGTCGGCGGTCTGCGGCAGATAGGCGATGTCGCGGACCTTGAGGTCGCCAAGTCCGATCGAGCCCGCCAGCGGCTTCAGGATGCCGACCAGCCCGCGAAACAGCGTCGACTTGCCGGCGCCGTTGGGGCCGACCACCGCGAGCAGCGCGCCGGTGGCGACCTCGCCGTCGAGATGGTGCACCGCCGGGTGCCGGTCATAGCCCAGCGTCACATCGCGGAATTGCAGTTGCGCGGCCATGCTCACCTCATCGCCAACAGCACCACGGCCCACAGGCCGGCGCTGACCGCGAGCGCCGCCCCAAGCCGGGCGAAAACCGTCATGCGCAGGATCGACCAGGGCGCTGCCTGCGCCGGATGCGGCGAGGACGGCCCATGGCTATGGGTGTGATGGTGGCCATGGTCATGGCTGTGGGTGTGCGTGGGAACCATAGGAAAACGTTATAATATAACATATCGAGTGTCCATGGAGGCGTTTCGGCCTCACGGCTTCCCGATCACCATCGCGATCGCGGCCGCCACGAACGGGAACGGCAGCGAAACCGCCGCGCGGAACCAGACGAATCGCGCCGGCATGAACGGAATTTCCCAGAGAATCAGCCGCTGGAAGGCGAACAGCGCCCACGCCACCACATAGGCAATGACTTGCGGCGGGCCGGCGCCAGCCTTCATCGCGACAGCACCGAGCGAAAAGCCGATCACCGGGCCGCCCGGCGTCGCGGCGCCGGCGACCGTGGCCATCAGCACGCCCAGCCAGCCCGAATCGGCCCCGAGCCAGCCGGTGATCACTTCGGAGGGGATCACGGCGGCGATATAGCCCGCGCCGATCACGCCGATCGCGATGCGCGGCACGATGTTGACGAAATCCAGCGTGCCTTCGCGCACCGAGGCGACCAGCACGGTGCGGCCGCGCTGCCAGACCATGACCCCGAGCACGGCGACCGAACCCCACAGGATGATGTCGACGATCAGCGCGCTCATGGCGGCGCGCCCTTCGGATAGATTCGCAGATAGACGAAGCGGCCGAGCGCGCCGGCCAGGATCGGCAACGGCAGCGAGATCACGATGCGCCACAGCGTGAAGTCGGTGCCCATGATCGGCAATTCCCAGACGATGGCGCGGCCATAGCCGATCAGCGTCCAGCTCACCACCATGGCGATAGCGGCGCCGAAATCGGCGCCGACCGTGAGCAGGGCTGCCGCCACCGGGTAGACGGTAAACGGTCCTCCCGGCAGGATCGCGCCGAACGCGGTGCCGATCAGCAATCCCTTGAGGCCGGAATTCGGCCCCAGCGCCCGGGACACCTTCTCATGGGGCAGGATCTCGGCGACGAAGGCGCCGAGCAGGCAGCCCGCCAGCACGCGTGGCAGGATGCCGCCGAACAACTCCAGATCGCTGAAGAGGATTTCCGTGACGCCGTCGACGCCGTCGCGGCGCCACACCAGCACGACACAGACCGCGACCAGCACGACGATCACGATCATCGACCAGCCGATCGGCTTGCGG
Organism: Bradyrhizobium sp.; assembly: GCA_030681365.1. Lineage (GTDB taxonomy): Bacteria > Pseudomonadota > Alphaproteobacteria > Rhizobiales > Xanthobacteraceae > Bradyrhizobium. The sequence goes on along the minus strand of JAUXWH010000088.1, from coordinate 3,375 downwards.
ATGCGGCCGGGGCGCGGCTCGGTGTCCGCGGCGTCGTCGGCGGGCGCCGGATCTTTCAGGGGGAGTTCTGCCAAGGCAATCGGTCTGGGGTGAAAAAGGCGAAAACCTGCTTACTGTTGCCTGCTTAGTCTTGCCGGCACAGCGAAGCAAACGGAACGACGGCGCAACCCATGCGCGGCCCATGGGTGGCCATGCGCGGGCGCGGGCTCATGTCAGATGGCGCACCAGCGCGAGGCCGGCGAACAGGCCGGCGATCGACAGCAGCACCGATCCCAGCACGTATAACAACGCGGCGGCGATCTCGCCCCGCTCGTAGAGCAGCGCGGCGTCGAGCGAGAATGCCGAGAAGGTGGTGTAGCCGCCGAGAATGCCGGTCATCAGAAACAACCGCCAGGGCTGCGAGGCCCCGCCCTTGAAGGCGAGATAACCGGCGACCAGGCCCATCACGAGCGAGCCGGAGATATTGATGATGAAGGTGCCCCAGGGAAACGCGGTGCCGAGACCGCGCGCGCTGACCATGTTGACGGTATGGCGCAGCGACGCACCGATCCCGCCGCCGACGAACACCAGAAGATAGCTTTTCATCTGCCTTACCCTGCCGGCCTGTAGTGGCCGAGAACTCACAACAGCTCAACTGCGCCCCCTCTCCATTAGGGAGAGGGTTGGGGTGAGGGGTTACGGTCTATCGTTGGTCCGTAACCCCTCACCCGGCGCTGCGCGCCGACCTCTCCCGACGGGAGAGGTGAAGCGGAGTATGCGGCGCGGCTCACCCAAACGAAAGGGCGGCAGGAGATCCTGCCGCCCTTGGAATTTTCCGTCATTCCGGGGCGATGCGAAGCATCGAACCCGGAATCTCGACATCGTTCTGTTCAATTACTTCCAGATTCCGGGTTCGGCCCTTCGGGCCGTCCCGGAATGACAGAATTCAGGCCTTCGAGAACAGCTGGTCGACATACTCCCAGTTCACCAGATGATCGACGAACGCCTTCAGATAGTCGGGCCGGCGGTTGCGATAATCGATGTAGTAGGAGTGCTCCCAGACGTCGACGCCGAGAATCGGGGTGGCGCCGTGCACCAGCGGGCTTTCGCCGTTGGGGGTCTTGGAGATTTCGAGCTTGCCGTTCTTGACCGACAGCCAGGCCCAGCCCGAGCCGAACTGGCCGACGCCGGCGGCGGCGAAATCGGTCTTGAACTTCTCCAGCCCGCCAAGATCCTCGTCGATCTTCTTGGCCAGACGGCCGGGCAATTTGTCGCCGCCGCCATTGGGCTTCATCCAGTTCCAGAAGTGCAGGTGGTTGTAGTGCTGGCCCGCATTGTTGAACAGCGGCGCATTCTTGCCGAACGAGCCCTTGACTATCTCTTCGAGAGATTTGCCCTCGAATTCAGTGCCCTTCAGCAGATTGTTGCCGTTGGTCACATAGGCCTGATGATGCTTATCGTGATGGAATTCCAGCGTTTCCTTCGACATATGAGGAGCGAGCGCGTCATAGGCATAAGGAAGGTTGGGAAGCGTGAAGGTCATGGGGAATGTCCGCGATGATGGGAGACGTTGGCTAAGACTTGGCTTAACGGGAACCCTTATAGAAGGTTCCATCGATCTTAAACACCGCAATTTGGGACCGTGAGAACAGACCGCGCACGAGAGAAAGAACGAAGGATGAGCATCGAGATCGACGTATTGAACGGAGACGCATCGTGGCCGGTGGCCGAGCCGCTGTTCAAGGCGGTGTGGCCGGCCGACGTCGTCGAGAAGCTGCCATGGGGTCATGTCAAATGGGCCCATGCCGATCTTCGCGTGCTGATCGAGGCGCCGTCCGGCGGCCTCGCCTGCCATGTCGGCATCTACTTCCGCCACGCCATTTGGGACGGCCGCAAGGTCCAGATCGGCGGCATCGGCGGGGTTTCGACCCGCGAGGACTGCCGGCGGCAGGGCTATGCCAGCCTCGCGCTCGACGCCGCGGTCCAGACCATGCGCCACCATGAAGCCGTGCAGTTCGCGCTGCTGTTCTGCGAGCCGCACAATTTTGCCTTTTACCAGTCGCGCGGCTGGCACCCTTTCGCCGGCGAAGTCTGGGCCGAGCAGCCGGAGGGACGGATTCGGTTCGAGGCGATGGCGCCCTTCGTGTTCGATTTCAGCCGCAAACCGCGGCAGGGCGTCATCGACCTATGCGGCCTGCCATGGTGACCATGCGTGGCGCCGGGGTGGATTGCGCGCCCTGCTCATAATATGTCACTCATAATCCTTTGTAGGGCCAGGGTTGAAATGACGCGTGACGCATGACCATTGAGGCCCCGCCCGCAACACCCGCAAAAGTCCCGGCCAACGGGCTTCTGACGTCGCCGATCCTGCCGACCCTGCTGAAGCTGACGCTTCCCAATGCCATCGCGATGCTCGGCACCACCCTGGTGGCGGTCGCCGAAACCGCCTATATCGGCCGCCTCGGCATCGAACCGCTGGCCGCGATCGCGCTGGCTTTCCCCTTCGTCATGCTGACGCAGATGATGTCGGCCGGCGCCATGGGCGGAGGCGTTTCGTCCGCGGTCAGCCGTGCCATTGGCGCCGGCGACCGACACCGCGCGGCGACGCTGGCGCTGCATGCCGTCATGATCGGCCTGCTCGGCGGACTGTTCTTCACCACCGTCATGCTGCTGTTCGGCCGGCCGTTCTTCATGCTGCTGGGCGGGCGCGGCGGCGTGCTCGAACAGGCGCTGCAGTATTCGCAGGTGCTGTTTTCCGGCGCCGTTTCGATCTGGCTGGTCAATACGCTGGCCTCGGTGCTGCGCGGCACCGGCGACATGCGGCTGCCGTCGGCGACGCTGATCGGGGTCGCCATCATCCAGATCGTGGTCGGCGGCGCCCTGGGTCTCGGGCTGGCCGGCCTGCCGCAACTGGGCATGCGCGGCGTCGCCGCCGGGCAATTGATCGCGTTCTCGCTCGGGGCAATCTTCCTCGCATGGATCCTCGTCAGCGGCCGCAGCCGGCTGACGCTGGATTTCCGCGCTTTCCGGTTTCAGCGCGCCATGTTCCTGGACATCCTCAAGGTCGGCGCGATCTCCTGCGTGGCGCCGCTGCAGAGCGTGCTCACCATCCTGATCTTCACCAGGATTTTGGCCGGCTACGGCACCGCGACGCTGGCCGGCTACGGCATGGGTTCGCGGCTCGAATTCCTGCTGACGCCGATTTCGTTCGCCTTCGGCGTGGCCTCGGTGCCGATGGTCGGCATGGCCGTCGGCGCCGGCATGGTGGCGCGCGCCCGCAAGGTGGCGTGGACCGCAGGCGCAGCATCGGCGCTTACCGTCGGGCTGATCGGCCTGATCGTCGCGGTCCATCCGGTGCTGTGGGTGTCGATGTTCACCAGCGATCCCGGCGTCACC
>JAUXWH010000085.1 GCA_030681365.1 Bradyrhizobium sp. | reverse complement strand
CAACGGCCCCCAACACGAAACGCGCAAGCATGCTGTAACTCCGACCTGACTGAGCGCGGGCAACGCCTGATTTCCTTTACCCGCTGCTTACCATACTAACCGTGGCAACATTGGAGCAGCTTGGTTGGTAAAGTCTGAACGTCGTTAGCGAATTTTTACCACGATTCGACCGCGAACCTGCCCGGCGAGGATTTTGGCTCCCGCCGCGATGACTTCGTCCAATCCAATTTCATCAGTAATTTCAACAAGCTTACCATGATCCAGGTCGCTGGCGAGACGACTCCAGGCGGCCCTGCGCAGCTCGATCGGGCACATCACGGAATCGATGCCGAGAAGGCACACTCCGCGTAAAATAAACGGCGCCACCGAGGAAGGCAGGTCCATGCCGGCGGCGAGGCCACAAGCGGCGACGGCGCCGCGGTATTTCGTCATCGAGAGCAGGTTCGCAAGGGTGGTCGAACCGACGCTGTCGATTCCGCCCGCCCAGCGCTCCTTGGCCAGCGGCTTAGCTGGCCCCGACAGCTCGGCGCGGTCGATCACCTCGGCCGCACCGAGGCCCTTGAGATAATCGGCTTCCGACATCCGGCCGGTCGAGGCGATGACGTGATGGCCGAGCTTTGAGAGCACGGCGATGGCGACCGAGCCGACGCCGCCGGCGGCGCCGGTGACGACGACGGGACCGTCCTTGGGGGTCAGGCCGTGCTTTTCCAGCGCCAGCACCGCGAGCATGGCGGTGAGCCCGGCGGTGCCGACCGCCATGGCCTCGCGCGCCGACATCCCCTCGGGCAGCCGCACCAGCCAGTCGCCCTTGACCCGCGCCTTTTCGGCGTAACTGCCGAGATGGGTCTCGCCCATGCCCCAACCGGTGCAGACGACCTGGTCGCCGGCCTTCCAGGCCGGGTGCGACGACTGCTCGACCGTACCGGCGAAATCGATCCCCGCGATCATCGGAAAGCGCCGTACCACCGGAGCCTTGCCGGTGACGGCCAGGCCATCCTTGTAGTTCAGCGTCGAATATTCCACGGCGACCGTGACGTCACCTTCCATCAATTCGGCTTCGTCGAATTGCGTGAGCGCGGCGGTGGTGCCCTTTTCCGCCTTGTCGATCCTGATCGCCTTGAACATTGCCAACGTAAGCTCTCCCCAAACTTCTGATCGGGGATGTTTACCTCATCAGGCTGGTTGCGCAACCGGGCGCGTCACCGGCGCCTCGACGATCGGCAGGTTGATCAAGGCCGACAGCACGCCGAACAGCACCGACAGCCACCAGATCGGGGTGTAGGATCCGAACTGCTCGAACACGATGCCGCCGAGCCACACGCCGAGGAAGCCTCCGACCTGATGGCTGACAAAGGCAAATCCGTACAGCGTGGCAAACCAGCGGGTGCCGAACATCAGCGCGACCAGCGCCGAGGTCGGCGGCACCGTCGACAGCCAGGTCAGCCCGGTGACGGCGCCAAACATAATCGCCGAGAAGGTGGTGATCGGGAACGAGATGAAGACGACGATCGACAGCGCGCGGGTGAAATAGATTACCGAGAGGATGTAGCGCTTGGGAAATATGTTCTGCAGCCAGCCGACGCCGAGCGAACCGATGATGTTGAACAGGCCGATGGCGGCGATCACCCAGCCGCCGGTTTGCGCCGACACGCCGCGGTCGGACAGATAGGCCGGCAGATGCACGGTGATGAAGGCGAGCTGAAAGCCGCAGGTAAAGAAGCCCAGCACCAGGAGCACGTAGGAGCGATGGCCGAACGCTTCCGCCAGCGCTTTCCTGAACGACTGCTGTTCCACGACAGGCACATTGGCCGATGTCGCAGGCGGAGTCGCCAGCGCCAGCGACAATGGAATGATCAGCAGCATCAGGCCCGCGAACACGATCAGCGCCGATTGCCAGCCGAAATTGTCGATCAGCGCCACGCCGAACGGCGCGAACAGGAACTGCCCGAACGATCCCGCGGCGGTGCCGGCGCCGAGCGCGATGCCGCGCTTTTCGGTCGGCAGCAGCTTGCTGAATGCCGAGAGCACCAGGTTGAACGAACAGCCGGAAAGCCCAAAACCGATCAGCACGCCGGCACTGATATCAAGCGACAGCGGGGTGGTGGCATAGCGCATCATCAAGAGGCCGCCGGCGTAAAGCAGCGCGCCGACCCACATCACGCGCATCACACCGAAGCGGTCGGCGATGGCGCCGGCAACCGGCTGGCCCAGTCCCCACAGCAGGTTTTGCAGCGCCAGCGCCAGCCCGAAGACGTCGCGGCCCATCGAGAGTTCGCGACCCATCGGCTGAATGAAAAAGCCGACGCTGGATCGGGGCCCGAAACTCAGCAGTGCGATCGCGCAACCGCAGATGATGATCACCAGTGGCGTCCGCCAGCCGATGCCTTGAGAGGGGCGGAGTTCGGCTGCGCTGGTCGTCATGAATTCCCCCGATGATTGGCTTCGAACTCGGCAAGGCCGCGAGCACAGGACAGGAGTTAATGCATTCGCATGAAAATCCCAATCGGCCCGGCGGCAAAATCACAGCCTGCATTGCAGCGTTGCAAATCGAGGCGAGCAAAATCGAAGGATTGGCGGTCAGCCATCTGGCGGAACGCTCGAAGCGGTGTTATATTTGTTTTGCTCGTAATGAGAATAAGTTGATTTTTCTCGAAATGAGCCGGGACTTCTGCGCGGCTGCGGATTGACCGGACTGAGTGCTCTGCCGCTTTCGAAAACGCCGGCCCCTCGCGGCCGGATTTCTCATAACCTATATATGCTCATATTGAGTATATATAGACACCAAGGGGGCACCGATGCCGATCGCTGGAATCTATGGTCCTGACGATTTCGGAAACCCCGTCCATGGCCATCCCGTCGCCCAGGCACGCAGCCGGGTGACCGCCGCCGAGCACGCCCGGGCGCTGCCGACGCCCTCGCTTGAATGGACGCCCGAGGTCGAGCGGGCCACCGCGCATCTCTATGAGCGCGTGAAGAAGGTGATCTCGCCGGCCGAGTGGCCGTTCATGGCACCCTCTATCAAGGCGATCAACGAACTGAAGAAGACGCGCGACGCGGTGATCCTGGCGCACAACTACCAGACACCGGAGATCTTCCATTGCGTCGCCGACATCGGCGGCGATTCGCTGCAGCTGGCCATCGAAGCCACCAAGGTGAAATCCAGCATCATCGTGCAATGCGGCGTGCACTTCATGGCGGAGACCTCGAAGATCCTGAACCCGCAGAAGACGGTGCTGATCCCGGACCAGCGTGCCGGCTGCTCGCTGGCATCGAGCATCACCGGCGCCGACGTGCGGCTGTTACGCGAACGCTTTCCCGGCGTGCCTGTCGTCGCCTATGTCAACACGTCCGCCGACGTCAAGGCGGAGGTCGATATCTGCTGCACCTCGTCCAACGCGGTCGAAGTGGTGGAGAGCCTGAATGCGCCGACCGTGATCTTTCTGCCGGACCAGTATCTGGCGAAACATGTCGCGTCGAAAACCAGCGTGAAGATCATCGCCTGGAAGGGCGCCTGCGAGGTGCACGAGCGCTTCACCGGCGACGATCTGCGGGCCTATCGCGAAGCCGATCCCTCGGTGCAGATCATCGCGCATCCGGAATGCCCGCCCGACGTGCTGGCGGAGGCCGACTTCACCGGCTCGACCGCACACATGATCAACTGGGTCCGCAGCAATCGCCCGAAGCGCGTGGTGATGATCACCGAGTGCTCGATGGCGGACAATGTCCGGGCCGAACTTCCCGGCGTCGAAATGGTACGGCCGTGCAATCTGTGCCCGCACATGAAGCTGATCACGCTGCCCAAAATTCTCGACAGCCTGATCTACCTGCGTGAGGAAGTCACCGTCGATCCCCTGATCGCCGAGAAGGCACGGCGCTCGGTCGAGCGGATGATCAGTCTGAAGAACTGAGCCCATCGTCCCCGCGTGCGCGGGACGACGAGGAGGAAACGGACATGACGAACCCCAACACCAACCTCACTCGCACGACCGACGACGTCGTCATCGTCGGCGGCGGCCTCGCCGGACTGTTTTGTGCGCTGAAACTGGCGCCGCGTCCGGTCACCGTGATTTCCGCAGCCCCGCTCGGCCAGGGCGCCTCGACGGCCTGGGCGCAGGGCGGCATCGCCGCCGCGGTCGCCGAGGGCGACAGCGCGGAGGCGCATGCGGCCGACACCGTCGCGGTCGGTGCCGGCCTGGTCGATCAACGCGTCGCGCTCGGTCTCGCGCGCGAAGCCGGTTTACGCATTCATGACCTCCTGCATTACGGCGTCCCGTTCGATCGCGACCTCGCGGGAAAGCTCGCGGTCGGTCGCGAGGCCGCGCATTCGGCGCGGCGCATCGTTCATGTGCGCGGCGACATGGCGGGCATGGCGATCATGACGGCGCTGATCGAAGCCGTCCGCCGCACGTCATCGATCCGGGCGATCGAAGGATATGCCGCCGAGGCGCTGTTGACGGAGGAGGGCGCGGTCACCGGACTGCAACTGCGCCGGGTCGGCGATGCCACCGCCGGGCCGGTGACCATCGCGTCGCGCGCGATGGGCGGCATATCCGTGGACTGGCGCGGCCGCAGTTCGATCGCGGGCCTGTGGGCCGGCGGCGAAGTGTCCTGCACCGGCGCGCACGGCGCCAACCGACTGGCGTCGAACTCGCTGCTCGAGGCCGTGGTCTATGCCGCGCGCATCGCCGAGGATATCGCCGGCCACGCGATTGCCACGCCTGCCCGCCCGTCTCCCAAACCGATCAGCCAGCCGAATCGCCCGATGCCCGCGCTGTCGGAAACCAGGCTGCGGGCGATGATGACCTCGCATGTCGGCGTCATCCGCGATGGCGACCACCTGGCCGAAGCGGTGCGCGCCTTTGCCGATACCGAGCGGAAGTCCGGCCACGTCGCGCTGCGCAACATGGCCACGACGGCGCTGCTGGTGGCGGCGTCCGCCTGGGCGCGGCGCGAAAGCCGTGGCGCGCACTACCGCACTGATTGTCCGGTCGAGAAGCCGGCGCTGGCGCAGCGCACCATGACGACGCTGGCCGCGGCGCGCGAAATCGCAGCGTCGCTCGCGACGGACGCCGCGCCTCGAACTCCGCAGCAGATCATCGCCTAATTGGAGTACCCTCGTGACAACACCCGCCTCGCTCTTGAATCCGGAAGCGTTTCTGTCGCCGCTCGCGATCGAGGAGGCGGTGCAACGCGCCCTCGCCGAGGATCTCGGCCGCGCCGGCGACATCACCTCCATTGCCACCATTCCGGAGACGACCAGGGCCCGTGCCATCCTGATCGCGCGGCAGTCTGGCGTCATCGCCGGATTGCCGCTGGCGGTCGCGACGTTCCAAAGGCTGACGCCCGACATCGGCATCCTCGCGCATTTCCGCGATGGCGCGACCGTCGCCTCGGGCGCGCAAGTGCTGACGATTTCGGGGCCGGCGCGCGCCGTGCTGGCCGGCGAGCGTACCGCGCTGAATTTCGTCGGCCGGCTCTCCGGCATCGCCACGCTCACCGCCGATTATGTGCGCCATGCCGCCGGCACCCAATTGCGCATCTGCTGCACCCGCAAGACCACACCGGGATTGCGCGCGTTGGAGAAATACGCGGTGCGTTGCGGCGGCGGCTTCAACCATCGCTTCGGGCTCGACGATGCGATCCTGATCAAGGACAACCATATCGCGGTCGTCGGCGGCGTGCGGCCGGTGCTGGAGCGCGCGCGGACCCACATCGGACACCTCGTCAAGATCGAGATCGAGGTCGATACGCTGGCGCAGTTGCGCGAGGTGCTCGACACCGGGCTCGCCGACGTGGTGCTGCTGGACAATATGGATACGGCCACGCTGACCGAGGCTGTAAAGCTCGCCGGCGGCCGCGTCGTGCTGGAAGCCTCCGGCGGCGTCACGCTGGATTCGGTCGCGACGATCGCCGCCACCGGCGTCGACTATGCCTCGGTGGGAGCGCTGACGCACTCCGCGCCGAATTTCGACGTCGCGCTGGATATTGATGCGTGACTTAGCGCTTCGCGCTGGCCAGCTCTGCCGAGCTTTGCGCGGCTTCGGCGAGTTTCGCCGAGATTTCCGCGGTTTGCGCCGTGGTGCCCCAGCTCGGCGCCTCGCTGCCGTCGCCCCAGTTCCGCGGCCGGTAGAAGGTATGCACGCCGGTCTTGTACATCTTCCTCATCTCGCTGACCCAGGACGGACGTACCCAATAGGCGTGGTAGTGGGTCGATTTCGCCACTTCGGGCAGCCAGAGCTTTCCGTCGAGCATCGCCTTTGAAATTTTCCTGGCGCGGTCCCACATGTCGGGCTCTTTCACCACGTCGGGGTTGTTGTCGCAGGCGAAGGTGAACTGGCAGGCGAGATGGCGGTGCTTGTTCTGGTAGACGACGCCGCACACCGTTACCGGGTACTTGCCGGAAAAGGCGCGGTTCAGTACCACCTGCGCCACCGCGATCTGGCCGCGCACGGCTTCGCCGCGCGCCTCGAAATAGATGACTTCCGTCAGGCATTTTTCCGATTTGGCGCGTGACTTCTCATCGACGAGGCCGAGGCGCTCGGCCGGCGTCTTGACGCGCTGGTGGTCGGCGTTGACTTCGCCCTTGGCGGCCACGCTCTCGCCGCTCTCCTTGGAGGGCGCCTCGACCGGCGGCAGCGACGCCATCACCTTCAGGTCCGGATCGGGCAGCGTGTCCGGCAGCACGATCATCGGCTCTTCGCCGGGCTGCCAGCGCTCCATGCTCTCGGCCACGCCAAGCGACGAGCCGAAATAAAGGCTGGAGGTCTTGAACGAGAAGTGGTCGCGCACGGGCGCCGGCTCGGCCGCGGCGACGCTGGACGGGGCCTTCAAATCGTGGAGCGGCTGGGCCTCGAGCGACATCGCAACATCGTAGGTCGCCAGCGGCGGCGCGCTCAGCGCTTCCGCCAGTTCCGGATCGAGCCTTGCGGCGTCGGCTGCCGGCGCGGTCTCGGCGGTCTTGGCGCCCCTCACGGATGCATTCGAGGTTGACGGATCTTCCTGGACGGGCGCGGACCCGGCGGGCATCGGTGCAATCGGTTCGGGCGTGACCGTGACGAGGCGGTCGCCCTTCAGGGTGCGGTCGACCTTCGGGAAATCGGACACCTGATATCGCGGCGGGGCCTGCACCAGCGGATTGCGCGTCACCGAGCCGGTGATGTCGATGCCCTGATTGTCGAGACGGGCCAGCCGATAGCCCACGGTCTGCGGCGAAGCGGTTCCGATCGGACGGCCGAAACTGTAGGTGGCGAGCTGGACGTTGCTGGCGGCGGAGTAGACGCGCTTCTGCCAGCGTTCGGCGACACCGGGCTGCCTGGCCAGCAGCGATGCGATATCCTGGTATCCTAGCTCGGTCGGGATCAATGCGAAGATGCAAAGACCCAGACCGAAGGGCGCGAAACGCGCGCCCTTCGGCCGGTTACGCCTGACTGACATCGATTACGCTCACGCAACGCTTACACACACAAATCAATCGAATTTCAGTACATCCGTAAAATTCGATCTTTTTCGTTGGTACCGAATTTAGGTTGCCGGGGCGTTAATCGGGGTTGCATGCGCGATACACGCAAGGGAACGTTGCGGTTGGCGGAACGGCTTCGAAAGGCTTGGTAAACAGGCGCTCGACGAAAATGGTAAACGTCGCGTCAACGAAGATGACGAAAAATTTGCGGTGGCGTGTGACTGTTTGGTGCCCGCATCATTACGGGTTCCGTGGTCGCGCGCCCTACCCTCGTCATTCCGGGGCGATGCGCAGCATCGAACCCGGAATCTCGAGATTCCGGGTTCACGCTTGCGCGCGCCCCGGAATGACCGTCGTCCTTACGCCTGGCTGGCGACGGCCTTGCCCAGCGCGGCCTGTGCCGCGGCCAGCCGCGCGATCGGCACGCGGTAGGGCGAGCACGACACGTAGTCGAGCCCGATCTCATGGCAGAACGCCACCGAGGCCGGATCGCCGCCGTGCTCGCCGCAGATTCCGACCTTGAGGTCGGGACGGGTCTTGCGGCCGCGCGCCACGCCGATCCTGACCAGTTCGCCGACGCCGTCGCGATCGACCGAGATGAACGGATCGATCTCGAGGATTCCCTTGGCGACATAGGTGCCGAGGAAGCTCGCGGCATCGTCGCGGCTGATGCCGTAGGTGGTCTGGGTCAGGTCGTTGGTGCCGAACGAGAAGAACTCGGCGGTCTGCGCGATGTCGCCGGCCATCAGGCAGGCGCGCGGCAGTTCGATCATCGTCCCGACCTGATAGGAGAGCTTCTTGCCGGTCTCCTTCATCACCGCCTGCGCGGTGGAATCGATCCGCGCCTTGATCAGGTCGAATTCGGTCTTGGTCGCGATCAGCGGCACCATCACCTCGAGTCCGACCGCCTTGCCGGTGCGCTTTTCGGCCTCGACCGCGGCCTCGAAGATAGCGCGCGCCTGCATCTCGGCGATTTCAGGATAGGCGATCGCCAGGCGGCAGCCGCGGAAGCCGAGCATCGGATTGAATTCGGCGAGATCGCGGGCGCGATCGGCCAGCCGGCGCGGATCGGTATTCATCGCGCGCGCGACTTCCTCGATCTCGGCCTGGGTGTGCGGCAGGAACTCATGCAGCGGCGGATCAAGCAGCCGGATCGTCACCGGCAGGCCCTTCATGATCTCGAACAGTTCGACGAAATCCGCGCGCTGCATCGGCAGCAGTTTTGCCAGCGCGGCGCGGCGGGCCTGCTCGTCCTCGGCGAGGATCATCTCGCGCACGGTGCGGATTCTTGTTTCCTCGAAGAACATGTGCTCGGTGCGGCACAGCCCGATGCCCTCGCCGCCGAATTTGATGGCGGTGCGGGCATCCTCAGGGGTGTCGGCGTTGACGCGAACCCCGAGCTTGCGGAAGGAATCGGCCCAACCCATCAGCGTGCCGAATTCGCCGGACATCGCCGGCTCGATCATCGGCATCCGCCCGGCCAGCACCTGGCCCAGCGAGCCGTCGATGGTGATGACATCG
>JAUXWH010000081.1 GCA_030681365.1 Bradyrhizobium sp. | reverse complement strand
GTGGTGAAGATGATCTCGTTGCCGGGCAGATGCGGATCGTCGACCGGATAGGTCACCGCGCCCTCGCGCACCAGCCGCTCCCAGGTGATGTTCTTCAGCGACGGCATCACCTTCGTCATCTCGGTGAACACGTCGGCCGGGCCGTCATAGCGCCAGTCCAGCCCCATGCGTGTGGCGATCTCCTGGATGATCCACAGGTCCTGCCGCGCGTCGCCCGGCGGCCTGATCACCTCGCGCGCCAGCTGCACGCGGCGGTCGGTGTTGGTGAAGGTACCGGATTTCTCCGCGAAGGCCGAGGCCGGCAGGATCACGTCGGCATGGAACGCGGTCTCGGTGACGAACAGGTCCTGCACCACCAGATGATCGAGCTTTGCCAGAGCTCCGCGCGCGTGCTGCAGATCGGGGTCCGACATCGCGGGATTCTCTCCCTCGATATACATCCCGGTGATTTCGCCGGCGTGGATTGCGTTCATGATCTCGACCACGGTGAGGCCGCGCACCGGATCGATTTCCTGATGCCAGAGTTTTTCGAACGGCTGGCGCAGATCGGTGCGCCCGACCGGCTGGTAGTCCGGCAGGAACATCGGGATCAGGCCGGCGTCGGAGGCGCCCTGCACGTTGTTCTGGCCGCGCAGCGGATGCAGCCCGGTGCCGGGACGGCCGATCTGACCGGTGACCAGCGCCAGCGCAATCAGGCAGCGCGCATTGTCGGTGCCGTGGATGTGCTGGCTGATGCCCATGCCCCAGAAGATCAGCGAGGCGCGCGAGCGCGCATACATCCGCGCCACTTCCTTCAAGGTCTCGGCCGGGATGCCGCATATTTCTTCCATCTTCTCCGGCGGAAAATCCTTGATGCGCTCCTTGAGGTCGTCGAAGCCTTCGGTATAGCCGGCGATGTATTGCTGGTCGGTCAACCCCTCGGTGATGATGGTGTGCAGCATCGCATTGAGCATTGCGACATCGCTGCCGGGCTTGAACTGCAGATGCATGTGAGCATGGCGCGACAGCGATTGCCGGCGCGGATCCATCACGATCAGTTTCGCGCCGCGCTTGGCCGCGTTCTTGATGAAGGTCGCGGCGACCGGATGATTGACGGTCGGATTGGCGCCGATCACGATGATGACCTCGGCGTCCATCGCGGCCGCGAACGGCGCCGACACCGCGCCGGAGTTCAGGCCCTCCATCAGCGCCGCTACCGAGGAAGCGTGGCACAGCCGGGTGCAGTGATCGACATTGTTGGAACCGAAGCCGGTGCGCACCAGTTTCTGGAACAGATAGGCTTCCTCGTTCGAGCCCTTGGCCGAGCCGAAGCCGGCCAGCGCTTTCACGCCCTTGTTGTCGCGGATCCTGACCAGGCCTTGCGCGGCGATATCCAGCGCCTCTTCCCAGCAAGCCTCGCGGAAATGCGTGAAGGGATTGGCGGGATCGACCTGGTCGTTGGCGTCTTTCTTCGCATTCGGCAGCCGCACCAGCGGTTTTGTCAGACGATGCGGATGATGGATGTAATCGAAACCGACGCGGCCCTTGACGCAGAGCCGGTTGTGATTGGCCGGGCCGTCGCGGCCCGCGGCATAGATGACCTTCTCGTCCTTGACCTCATAGGTGACCTGGCAGCCGACGCCGCAGAACGGGCACAGCGAGTCCACCTTGCGGTCGGCGTAGACGGTACGGGTCTGGTTCTCGTCGAGCATGACCGACGGCATCAGCGCGCCGGTCGGGCAGGCCTGCACGCACTCGCCGCAGGCGACGCAGGTGGAGTCTCCCATCGGATCGTCGAAATCGAACACGATCTTGGATTCATGGCTGCGATAGGCCATGCCGATGACGTCGTTGACCTGGACCTCGCGGCAGGCGCGCACGCACAGGCCGCACTGGATGCAGGAATCGAGGTTGACGCTCATCGCGGGATGGCTCGAGTCGCCATGCCAGCGTTCCGCCGCCGGAAAACGGCTTTCAGTCACCTCGATCTTTTCCGCCCAGTTCCAGAATTTCGAATCGGGATCGTGCGAGGTCGCGCGCGCCGGCTGGTCGGCGACCAGCAATTCCATCACCATCTTCTGCGCCGCGACGGCGCGGGCGCTTTCCGATTTCACCTTCATGCCGACGCTGGGCGTGCGCTTGCAGGACGCTGCCAGCACCCGCTCGCCCTCGATCTCGACCATGCAGGCACGGCAGTTGCCGTCGGGCCGGTAATCCGGTTCGGGCGAATAGCACAGATGCGGAATCTCGCGGCCCTGCCGCTTTGCGACCTGCCAGATGGTCTCGCCGTTGATGGCCTCGACCTGCCGGCCGTCGAGTTCGAACTGGATTCTTGTCATTCCGCAGCTTCCTTCGGAAGGAACTCATCAGGGAAATATTTGATCACCGTGGTCAGCGGATTCGAAGCCGCCTGGCCGAGGCCGCAGATCGAGGCGTCGCGCATGGCCTGGCTCAATTCTTCGAGCAATTCCCGGTTCCACACCGGCTTCTGCATCAGCAGCGCCGCCTTCTGGGTGCCGACACGGCACGGCGTGCACTGGCCGCAGCTCTCATCCTCGAAGAAGCGCATCAGATTGAGCGCCGCGCCCTTCACGCTGTCGTGTTCGGACAGGACGATGACCGCGGCGGAACCGATGAAGCAGCCGTATTTTTCCAGCGTGCCGAAGTCGAGCGGAATGTCGTCCATCGAAGCCGGCAGGATGCCGCCGGACGCGCCGCCCGGCAGATAGGCGTGGAATCGATGTCCGTCGGCCATGCCGCCGCAGAATTCGTCGATCAGTTCGCGCACCGTGACGCCGGCCGGCGCGAGCTTCATGCCGGGATTTTTCACCCGCCCCGACACCGAATAGCTGCGCAGGCCCTGACGGTCGTTGCGGCCATGGCCCTTCCACCACGCCGCGCCCTTTTCGACGATGTCGCGCACCCACCACAGCGTCTCGATATTGTTGATCAGCGTCGGCAGGCCGAACAACCCGACCTGGAACGGGTATGGCGGCTTGTGCCTGGGCAACCCGCGCTTGCCCTCAATGCTTTCGAGCAGCGATGATTCCTCGCCGCAGATATAGGCGCCGGCGCCGCGCCGTATGTGCAGCACGGGCCCGCCCGGCGGCAGCTTTGCGATCTCGCGTTCGAGAATTTCGCGGCTCGCCGGGTATTCGTCGCGGATGTAGATGTAGACCTCGGGCGCTTCCACCACGTAAGCGCCGATCAGCATGCCCTCGATAAAGCGATGCGGATCGGTTTCCAGATAATGGCGATCCTTGAAGGTGCCGGGCTCGCCCTCGTCGCCGTTGATCGCCATCAGCCGCGGCCCGGGCTCGCCGAGCACCGCGCGCCACTTCCGCCCCGTCGGGAATCCGGCGCCGCCGAGCCCGCGCAAGGAGGCGTTGTCGAGCGACTTCAGCAGATCTTCTTTTGTCATTTCGCCGGAATGCAGGCGATTGAGCAGCCTGTAGCCGCCGCCGGCGACATAGGCGTCGTAATCGATGTAATCAGGCAGATGCGCATGGATCTCGCCGCCCTTCGCCGCCGCCAGCACGTTCGTCACCGTGGCGTGATCGACGAAGTGATGGCCGACTTCGGCCGCCGGCGCGGTATCGCAGCGGCCGACGCAGGGCGCGCGCACCACGCGAATGCCGGGGCCTGCCGAATTCTGCAACTCATGCAGCAGTTTTTCCGCGCCCAGCATGGCGCAGGTCAGGGAATCGCAGACCCGGATGGTGAGCGGCGCGATATCAGGCTCGCCCTCCTTCACCACGTCGAAATGCGCATAGAAGGTCGCGGTCTCGAATACCTCGGCGAACGCGAGTTTCATCTCGTCGGCGAGCGCGGCGAGATGGGCCGCGGAAATCTGCCGATAGGTATCCTGGATGAGGTGCAGATGCTCGATCAGGAGATCGCGCCGCCGCGGCCGGTCCCCGAGCAAGCGCGCAATCTCTTCCGCGGCCAGGGGATCGATCTGGCGGCCCTTGGGGGTCGACTTGGCACGCTTGCGGCCCGAGCCCGGATGTTCGAACGAGCGCACTGTGTGGACGTCATGGCTCATTGAAGTTTCAATCCCGCTCTTGCCTGCTTGTTTTGCTGAACTCTAATCGGTGGCATACCACATGCCAAGGAGAAATTCAGACTTGGACGGCGACGCCGGTGCGGCGCATTCCCCCGTCGGGATGGACGATGGGGCATGGCGATGAGAGCGAGAATCGTTCCAAAGATCAATAAAGCTGTGCCGTGCAGCGATAGGGAAAGCGTATCGATCAAGAATAAAAATCGATCGATACGAATTCAAAATCGATCCTGCAGCGAAGCGCGCTCAGTCGGCAAGCGTCGGCGCGACCTCGCGCGCGGTCTGCACCAATGCCGCGACCATCGGCGTCATCGGATCCCGCAGCGGAACCACCAGTCCGATCCGGTAAGTCACTAGCGGATCGACAATCGGGATTGATCTGACCGCATCGGACAGGCCCAGGGTGTCGGCGAGCTTGGCCGGCATCACGCTGGCCCAGCGCCCGGTCTTCACATGGGTGTAGAGCACGATGATCGAGTTCGACGTCAGAGTGGGTTTCGCCTGCGTGCCCGCGGCCAGCAGCGCGCGGTCTATGATGCGGCGGTTCTGCATATCAGGCGTGAGCAGGCACAGCGGCACCTCGCCCACCTCGCTCCAGGTCACCTGGTCGCGATCCCCGAATTGACTGTCCGGCGCGGTGATCAGACGGTAACTCTCGTCGTACAGCGGAACGGTGCGCACCTTGCCGAGCGGCTCGTTGTCAAGATAGGTCAGCCCGGCATCGACCTCGAGATTCTCCAATAGTCCCAGCACCTCGACCGACGTGCACGACACGATGCGAAAGCGCACATTGGGGTGACGGGCCCTGAACGGCGTGGTCAACGACGCCACCATGCCCAGCACGGTCGGTATCGCGGCAATCCGGATTTCGCCCGACAGACCGTCCTTGAGCGAATTGATTTCCTGCCGCAGGCCGCGCACGTCGCCGACGATGCGCCGCGCCCAGTCCAGCGTGCGTTCTCCCTCCGGCGTGAAGCCGACGAAGCGCGAGCCGCGCTGCACCAGCATCACGCCCAGGATTTCCTCGAGCTGCTTCAGGCTGGTCGACATCGTCGGCTGCGTGACGCCGCAGGCTTCCGCGGCGCGGCCGAAATGCCGTTCTTTTGCCAAAGCCAGCAGAAGTTCGAGTTTGTCGATCAAGCCAAAGGTCCTGTTGAATTCTCGCCGCCAGGGGCCGTCACCGCGCGCGGTCCAGTTTTGCCAGCTTAGCCGCGGCAATGCCAGCGAGGTCTCCGCCCCCGGCGCGGCCCGGATCAGAAGATCATGACCGCGCTCTGCAATGTCTTCCAGACGCCCCATCCCAAGGGTATCCCGACCAGGGCCCAGAACAGCGCCGCTTGAACGTCGAGGCCGCCCTTGCCGATGCCGAACGAACCGGACTGAGCCGCGCTGTGCGCACCCGCCGTCTGCAGCTTCGCGACCGCCTCGGCGCTCATGTGCCATTTGGGGTCGACCGGCCTGATCATGGCGTTGCAGATCAGGCCAATGACCAGCATGGCGCACAGGATGTACATGGTGGTGTTGTAGAGGTGGTCGCGCGGCACGCCGGCGGCGAGCTGCGCTTCGCGGATGTAGTTCACCACCACAGGACCGATGATGCCGGCCGTCGACCATGCGGTCAGCACTCGGCCGTGAATGGCGCCGACGAACTGGGTGCCGAACATGTCGGCGAGATAGGCCGGCACCGTGGCGAAGCCACCGCCATACATCGACAGGATGATGCAGAAAGCGCCGACAAACAGCAGGATCGAGCCCCAATTGGCGAAGGTCGGCGCCAGCGCATAGAGCGCGATGCCGAGAATAAAGAACGCGTAATAGGTATTCTTGCGACCGATATAGTCCGACAGCGACGCCCAGAAGAAGCGGCCGCCGATGTTGAACAGCGACAGCAGTCCGGTGAAGCCGGCGGCGATCACCGCGATGGCGGCTTGTTGCTCGGTCGACAGCGCGTTGAACGTGACGCCGGGCTGATCGATCAGCGAGCCCGCGAAAATCTCCTGCAACATCGGCGACGCCATGCCGATCACGCCAATGCCGGCCGACACGTTCATGCAGAGCACGATCCAGATCATCCAGAACTGCCTGGTCTTGTGCGCATCGTCGAGGTGGACGTTATGCTGCGTGATCATGGCGCTGGCCTTGCCCGACGGGGTCCAGCCGTCGGGACGCCAGCCGGCCGGCGGAATACGGTAGCGGAACGCGCCGATCATCATGAAGCCGAAATAGACCGCGGCCAGGGCAACGAAGGTCTCCCAGGCGCCGACCGAACCCGGCGTCTCGAAATAGTTCATCAGGAGATCGGCGAGCGGCGCGCCGATCATGGCGCCGCCGCCGAAACCCATGATCGCCATGCCGGTCGCCATGCCGCGCCGGTCGGGAAACCATTTTACCAGGGTCGACACCGGCGAGATGTAACCGATGCCGAGCCCGATGCCGCCGATCACGCCGCAGCCGAGCCACAGCAGCCAGAGCTGATGCAGGTAGATGCCGAGCGCGCCGATCAACAGGCCGCCGACCCAGCACAAAGCGGCTACGAAACCGGCCTTGCGCGGGCCGGAACGTTCGAGCCAGCCGCCCCAGATCGCGGCCGAAACGCCGAGCAACACGAAGAACAGCGTGTACATCCAGCCCATGCTGGCGACGCGCCAGTCGCAGGTGGTGGTGAACAGTTCCTGCAGCAGCGACATGTCCGGACAGATCTTCGGCGCATCAATGCCGAGCGCGCGCGACAGCGGCAGCCAGAACACGCTGAAGCCGTAGGCCATGCCGATGCACAAATGAATGCAGAGCGCCGCCGGCGGCACCAGCCAGCGATTGAACCCGGCCGTCGCAATCGTCCGCTCGCGGTCGAGAAAGCCGGCACCGGGCATCGTGCTCACCCGGCCTGCGCCCCGGCGCCGTCGGTCTTCTCGATCAGGAACACGATCCGTTTCTCGGTTCGCTCCGATATTTCGACCTTGTCGCCGGTCTCCCGGATCAGGTTGGGAATGTCGATCACCGACAAGGGATCGGTGCAGACGACTTCCAGCAGGTCGCCCGGCTGCAGCGCCTTCAGCGCCTTGCGCGTCTTCAATGCCGGCAACGGACATTTCAAGCCGGCGAGATCGAGTTTGGTCTGTGTCATGCCGCGAACATGGCGAAGGGAGGTCACATCGTCAACGCTCATCGGCGCGCGCTCTTACCCTCCCCTGGGAGGGGGAGGGTCGGCTCGCGTTGAGCGAAGCGAAATGCGAGACGGGGTGGGATGACAGTCTCACAACTCGGGCACTGCTGGAGATGAGAGACTTTCACCCCACCCCGCTCGCTACGGACGATGCTACGCATCGCCGGGCGCGAGCGACCCTCCCCCTCCAGGGGAGGGTGAAGTTCACATCAGACTTGCATAGCTCAGGAACCCGACGATCTGACCTGGCTCGACCACCGTCATCTCCTCGCCGAGTTCGACCAGGCCGTCGGTGTCGACCAGCGATGACAGCAATCCCGCGCCCTCGCGCGGAAACTTGATCGCCTCGAGCACGCCGCCATCGCCCCGGCGCAAGGTCACTCGGACATATTCGCGGCGGCCGATTTTCTTCTTGTAGGCGAAGGCTGCTCGCACCGGCATCGGCAGCAATGGCTGCTGGGCGGCCCCCATCAGCGCGAGCACGGTCGGCCGCACCACATGGACGAAGGTGACAAAACTCGCCACCGGATTGCCCGGCAGTCCGATCAGCGCCGTGCCGCCGATGATGCCCATGGCGACCGGACGGCCGGGCTTGATCGCCATCCGCCACAGCACCAGCGAGCCCGCGCTCTCGACGCTGGCCTTGACGTGATCCTCTTCGCCGGTGGAGACGCCCCCGGTGGTCAGGATCAGATCATGAGCGCCCGCGACCTGCTTCAGGCCGTCCGCCATCGCGGCGCGGTCGTCCCTGACGATGCCGAGGTCGCTGACCTCGCAGCCGAGCCGCGCCAGCATCGCCGCCAGCATGAAACGGTTGGAATCGAACAGCTGCGACGGCGCGCGCGGGCTGCCCGGCGACACCAGTTCGTTGCCGGTCGAGAACACCGCGACGCGGAGGCGCCGCGTCACATCGACATGGGTCAGGCCGAAGGCGGCGGCAAGCGCGACATCCTGCGGCCGCAGCCGGCTTCCTGCCTTCAGCGCCGCCTGGCCGAGCGCAATATCTTCGCCGGCCGGGCGCACATTGGCGCCGGGTTTCAAGCCCGCCGGGAGCACGACCCTGCCGGAATCATCGATGCGGACATCCTCCTGCATGAACACGGTGTCGGCGCCGTCGGGCATCGGCGCACCGGTAAAAATCCGCACCGCATGGCCCGCCTCGACCGCCTCGCCTGCCGACGCGCCGGCCTGGATGCGACCGGCGATCCGAAACGCCTGCTCTTCACCTTGCGGAAGATCGCGGCCGCGTACCGCATAGCCGTCGACGGCGGAATTGGTGAAGGGCGGCAGTGGCAGCGGCGCCTGAATGTCGCGGGCGAGAATCCGGCCGTCGGCCCGGTCGAGCGAAATGCTCTCGACTTCATGCACGGCGCTCACCCGCGCGGCGATGATGGCAACGGCCTCATCGACCGACATCATCGGCCCGCCGAAGGCAAAGCAATCGTCGGACAGTTGCGCCATCCCGCTCCCTAGCTTTCGATCGCGCTTGCAGCGAGCACGTCCTCGACTGAAATCGCGAACTTCCTCATCATAGCGGCGATCGCCTTGAAGTCATCGAGATGAACCACCGGCAGCGTGGTTTTCACCTCCGTATCGGTGGCGATGCCCGATATGGCGGGGTCGTCGGGGAACAGCATCGGCTTGCCATTGGCCAGCCGATGCACCTCGATCTTGCGATGCGGCTCGGACTTGAAGCCTTCGACCACGACGAGATCGACCCGCGACAGTTTTGCGAGAAGTTCCGGCAGCCGGGGTTCGGGAGCCCCTCGCAGTTCGCTCATCAGCGCCCAGCGCTTGCCGGAGGATACCAGCACCTCGGCCGCACCGGCCTCGCGGTGGCGCCAGGAATCCTTGCCGGGAACATCCACATCGAACGCATGATGGGCGTGCTTGATCACGGAAACGCGCAGGCCCTCGCCGAGCAAATGCGGGATGACCCGCGTCAGCAAGGTGGTCTTGCCGGCGCCGCTCCAGCCGGCGAGCCCAATCACTTTCATCTTATTCTCCGCCGTGGGCCGGAACCCGCATCCTCACCGTCATTGCGAGGAGCTCTTGCGACGAAGCAATCCATTCTTTCTTTGCTTTGCAAGATGAATTGCTTCGCTGCGCTCGCAATGACGTTGTTAGGCCGCATTTTGTTCATCCGTCAGATGCTTTATATCGGCTAACCGCGAATGTCATGCTAGCCTGCCGGGACCATGATGAAGATCGACAAAGCCCCCGTGCCCTTGATCGTCCCGAATCCCGGCGATCCCAGGCTGACCGAACGGGTTGCCGGGACCGACCAGACCGGGGCTGCGGTCGAGATCAACGTGCCCGTCGAACGGCCGCTGACGCTGTACCTGAACGCCCAGGAGATCGTCACCATGATGACGATCGGCGATTATCCGGAATATCTGGCGCTCGGTTACCTGCTCAACCAGAACATGCTGAAATACGACGACGTCGTCACCGAGGTCGAATATGACGACGACCTGCAGGTCGTGGTGGTGCGCACCGAGCATCACACCAATTTCGAGGCGAAGCTGAAAAAGCGCACGCAGACCTCGGGCTGCGCCCAGGGAACCGCGTTCGGCGACCTCATGGAAGCCGTGGAAAGCGTCGCCTTGCCGAAGGCGGAGCTGCGTACCTCCTGGCTCTACCAGATGACGCACGCCATCAACACCATGCCCTCGCTGTACCTGGAGGCCGGTGCGATCCATGGCTGCGTGCTTTGCAGGCAAGGCGAACCGGTCTGCTACACCGAGGATGTCGGCCGCCACAACGCGGTCGACAAGATCGCGGGCTGGATGTTCCGCCACGGCGTCGATCCCGCCGACAAGATTCTCTACACCACCGGGCGGCTGACCTCCGAAATGGTGATCAAGACGGTGCGGATGGGAATCCCCATCCTGGTGTCGCGTTCGGGCTTTACGGCCTGGGGCGTCGATCTCGCGCGGCAGGTCGGGTTGACGCTGGTCGGCCGCGCCAAGGGCAAGCGCTTCATCGCGCTGGCCGGCCAGCAGCGCATCGTCTACGACCAGAACCTCGCCTTCGTCGCGGAGGAATCCGCGCGGCACAAGCGCAAGGGCGGTGAACGTGACGAATGAATTTCCGGCGACGCCCGGGGTATTGCTCGCCGGCGGGCTCGCGCGCCGGATGGGCGGCGGCGACAAGCCGATGCGCCAGATCGGCGGCCGCACGATTCTGGACCGCGTGATCGCGCGCCTGAAACCGCAATGCGATGGGCTGATCCTCAATGCCAATGGCGATCCGGCGCGTTTTGCCAGTTTCGGCCTGCCGGTCATTGCCGATGGTGTCGCCGATTTTCCCGGACCGCTCGCCGGCATTCTGGCGGCGCTCGACTGGGCCGCGGCGAACCGTCCCGATGTGGCGTGGGTGCTGAGTGCCGCGGCGGATTGCCCGTTCCTGCCGCGCGATCTGGTCGCGCGCCTGCATGCAGCGCGGGCCGCGGAGGGTGCGCAGCTCGCAGTCGCTGCGTCCGACGGCCAGTCGCATCCGGTGATCGGACTGTGGAGCGTGGCCTTGCGCGAGGAGCTTCGCCACGCACTGGTCGTGGAAGACATCCGCAAGATCGACCGCTGGACCGCACGGTACAAGCTCGCAACGGTGGAATGGATCGTCGATGAACTCGATCCCTTCTTCAACGCCAACACCATGGACGACATCGCCGAGGCCGAGCGGCTGGCGGCGCTGGATGGCGGCTGATTTGGGATCTGCCCCGGATGCTGCGCAGCACGACATGATGCGCCGCTGATCCGGGGCGCACGTTTACGAGGATGTGTGGGTCCCGGCTCTGCGGAGCAGCGCAAGAGCGCTGCACCGCGTCCGGGACACGAGGGAGGATGTCGATCATGACCATCAAACCCGATCTGAGCGGCCACGTAGCCCTGGTGACGGGCGGCTCGCGCGGCATCGGTGCCGCGATTGCGATGGCGCTGGCCGAGGCCGGCGCTGCCGTCGCCGTCAATTACCTGGAACGATCCGCGAAAGCCGATGCGGTGGTAGCCGGCATCAAGAGCAGGGGCGGCCGCGCCATCGCGGTGGCGGCCGACGTGTCGCAAGCCGCTTCCGTCGCCGAGATGGTCGATCACGCAGCGTTCGCGCTGGGCGCGGTCGACATTCTCGTCAACAACGCCGGCATCGCCATCGTGCGCGGTATCGACGACCTCACCGAGGCCGAGTTCGATACGACCATTGCGGTCAACCTGAAGTCGGCCTTCCTCTGCACGCAGGCGGTGCTGCCGGCGATGCGGGCGAAGCAATGGGGACGCATCGTCAATATCTCCTCCGGCGCGGCGCGCGGCGCCGGCGCGATCGGCGTGCATTACAACGCCTCGAAGGCCGGCATGGAGGGACTGACACGCGGCTACGCGGCGCGGCTGGTCAAGGAAGGCATCACGGTGAACGCGGTGGCGCCGTCGCTGATCGAAACCGACATGATGCGCGGCCGCCCGGAACTGGCGGCCCGTATTCCGCTGGGACGGATGGGGCAGCCGGACGAGGTGGCGCAGGCAGCGCTGATGGCGTTGGGGAATGACTACATGACAGGGCAGACGATCGTGCTGAACGGCGGCATGGCGTTTGTTTAAGGGGGCAGGCGTGCCCCGGACGCAGTGCAGCGCGCCGCACTTGCGGCGTGATGCGCTGCAGAGCCGGGGCCCCTGGCGGCAAAGGCGGGTCCCGGCTCTGCGGCGCAGCGTGAAGAACGCTGCACCGCGTCCGGGACACGAGACTACGCCGGCCGGAACCCCGCTGCCGTCAACGCCGCACGCCCTTCCTCCGACGCCAGCGCCGCCAAAAACGCCTGCACCGCCGGGCGCAGCTTGCGCGTCGTCACCAATGCAAAATCATAATGCTCTTCGGCGAACGGAATGAACCCGAGGCCCGCGGCATGCGCGACCGGCGCGATCGTCATGCCCCAGTCGGCGCGGCCCTGCGCCACCGCGGCGGCGACCGCGTTGTGCGAGCGCGGCTGGTTCCAGTAGCCATCGGGCCTGATGTCGCCGAGCAGCCGGTCGAGCAGGATGCGGGTGCCGGCGCCCTGGTTGCGGTTGACCATGATGCAGGCGGGATCGGCGAGCGCGGCGCGCACCGCGTCCTGCGCGCTCAGACCTTCGAAGCGCGCATCGCCTTTGCGAAACACGATGCCCTGCATCCGCCGCCAGCCCGGCACCAGTTCGAGACCATTAGCGAGATAGGGTGTGTTGTAGCTCTCGGTCTTTTCATCGAACAGATGGATCGGGGCAAAATCGCATTCGCCGCGCTTGGCCGCCGCCAGTCCGCCGAGACTGCCGACCGCGATCGAACGCACTGACAGGCCCGCGCGCGAAAGCGGTGCGGTGACGAGATCGAGCCCGGTGCAGTGGCTGCCGACGATGACGAGATCCGGCACCCGCACATGCGGCGTGAACAGCGTCACCTCGGCCTCGGTCCCGGCGGGCATCTGGCCGGCCAGCGCATCGATCCTCAAAAATCCGTCGGCCTGCGCGAACGAGGTGATGGCGCCCGAACCCTTGCCGGAGGGGTAGGCGATCAGGCCGCTATCGCCCTCGACCAGCGACACCATGACGAATTCGGTGCGGCCGAGTTCACTGGCAATCCGTACCGGGACTTTCGCGAACACCTTGGCATCGGAACGCGGCGGCAGGCCCGCCATGCGGCGCAGTACCGGCACGATCATGTCGTGGAAGGTGAACATCGCCGAGGTCGGAAATCCCGGCAGGATCACCACCGGCTTACCGTCGCAGACCGCCAGGCACAGCGGCTTTCCAGGTTTCAGCGCGACGCCATGCGCGATGATGCCGGGTTTTCCGAGCCGCGCGATGATGCGATGCGAGACGTCGCCGGCCCCCTTCGAGGTGCCGCCGGATAGCACCAGCATGTCGCTGGATTCGAGCGCGCCGCGCATCGCGGCTTCGAGCCTGGCTTCATCATCGGCGATCGCACCGAGAAATACCGCTTCGCCGCCGTTCTCGCTGACCGCTGCGCTGACGATGGCGCCGTTGGTGTCGTAGATCGCGGCCGGGCGCAGCGCCTTGCCCGGCTGCAGCAGTTCGTCGCCGGTGGAAATGACTGCGACGCGCGGCCGCCGCGCGACGGACACCTGCGCGACGCCGCAGGCGGCGAGCATGCCGATCTCGCGCGAGCCGATCACGGTGCCGGCGCGCAGTAAATTTTCCCCGCACGCGATGTCGGAACCGGCGTAGGACACGAACTGCCCCGGCGAGGCGGCGCGGCGGATCTCGATCGCGCGATTGCCTGCGGGCTGGGTATGCTCGACCATGACGATGGCGTCGGCGCCGCGCGGCACCGGGCCGCCGGTCGCAATCGAGGTTGCGGTGCCCGACAGCACCGGCCGCGTCGGCGCTGTACCGCAGGCGATCACTTCGTCGTTGAGCAGCAGGCGCGCCGGCGTCGCCTCTCCGGCGGAAGCAAGATCGGCGGAGCGCACGGCAAAGCCGTCGACATTGGAACGGTCGAACGGCGGCACGTCGATCGGCGCCACAATGTCCCGCGCCAGCGCGCAGCCGAGCGCATCGGCCAGCGCCCGTTGTTCGGCGGGAACAGGCCGCGGGAACAACGCGGCCTCGAAACGCGCCAAGGCCTCTTCGCGCGACAGGATTGTCAGGAACTGGTCCTGCTCCAGGTCCTCGCGGCTTTTCGGCTGCTGCGGATTGGTCATGCCAAGGCTCTCGTCATTCCCGCAGCATATAGCCATCGACCGGCGCGCCCGCAGCAAAACCTTCGGCACCGCCGGGTACCACCAGCCAGGCTTCGGCACGGGCGATGGCATCGAGCGAGAGGTCGCCGACCGCCAGCGTGACCCAGGCGCCCTGCTTTCGCCGCAGCAGCACGATCTCGGCGATACCGACGCCGGAGGCGATCTTGCGTTGCAGCGGCAACTTGAGCGTTTTGCGCGGCCGCCGGCCCGACAGCCGGTCCAGCACGGGAAGTGCCAGCGTCCACCACGCCGCGAACGCGTGATCCGGCGCGCCCGGCAGCGCGATGACCGGCGTTGTGTCGATCCGGCCGATCGCGGCAGTGCGGCCGGGCTGCAGCGCGATGCCATGCGCGATCACCTCGCCGCGCTGCGCCAGCGCCGTCACCGTCGCATCGCTGCGGCCGACGCCGCTGCCGCCGATCGTGAGCAGCAGGTCGCAGCCGCCGGCATCGAGTGCTTTGGCAATGGAATCCGCATCGCGCGCCGTGGCCTGGGCGGTAGTGACATCGCCGCCGGCCTTGCGCGCGCTCTCCGCGATCAATGGTGCCGTCACCGCTTCGCCTGCGGAGGGAACATCGACGACGAGGACGCGCGGCCGGCGCACGCTCAAGCTCTGCAGTCCCGCTACCCGCGCCATCAGCAGATCGCGCGGCAGCACGCGCCGCCCGGCCTCGACGACTGCGGTTCCACCGGAGATATCGGCCCCCGCCCGGCGAACGCCCTGCCCCGGTATCGCCTCCGCCAGCACCTGAACCAGCGGGCCTGACGAATCCACGGAATCGGAATCGAGTACGCAGTCGCACGTTTCCGGCATGGGCTCGCCGGCTTCGACCCACAGCGGCGATATCGCCAGCGGCAATGGCGAATAGGACGAGGCGCCGACCAGATCGTTGGCGCGCAGCGCCCAGCCGTCGGCGGCGGCGATGTCATGCGGCGGGTGCGGCCTGAGCGGCGGCATCTCGGCGGCGATGCAGCCCAGCGCCTCGGTCAGCGGAAGTTCTGTCGGCGCGACCGGCGCGAGCTCGCGCAGCAACGCGGCGAGCGCGACGTCAAGCGGCGTGAGCGAAGCGGGAAGACGCTGGGATGAAGCCATGCGGACGATGGTGGACCAGTCATCGTCGCTTTGGCAACCATCTCCCGTCGTCCCTGCGAACGCAGGGACCCATAACCACCGCGGCGAATCGCAAATGGAAGGCGTCAGCCACAGCGCCCTATCGATAGATCACGCGGTGTGGGTCCCGGCGCGCGGGCCGGGACGACGAAGGAGATGAGTTCGGCTCAGCTCCCTTTCTTTTCCGCATTGGGGAAGAACAACTGCTGGCCGGCGATCTTGTAGCCGGCGATCGCGGCCCGGCCTTCGGTGGAGACCAGCCAGTCGATGAAGGTCTGGCCGAGTTCCTTCTTCACGCTCGGGAATTTTGCGGGGTTCACCAGGATGAGGCCGTATTGATTGAACAGCCGGTTGTCGCCTTCGACTGCGATCTCGAGTTCGCCGCGGTTCTTGAACGAGATCCAGGTGCCGCGGTCGGCCAGCACGTAGCCGTTCATGGCGGCAGCGGTATTGAGCGCCGGACC
Source organism: Bradyrhizobium sp. (assembly GCA_030681365.1). Lineage (GTDB taxonomy): Bacteria > Pseudomonadota > Alphaproteobacteria > Rhizobiales > Xanthobacteraceae > Bradyrhizobium. The sequence goes on along the minus strand of JAUXWH010000081.1, from coordinate 14,538 downwards.
CATGCCCTGCCCGATCTCGCGGTACCACGGGCCTTTGGTCGCCGCGATATCGACGCCGGCCAGTTTCCACAGCGCCAGTTCGGCCGAGTGCGTGCCGGACTTGTCGCCGCGCGAGACGAACGGCGCGGCTTTGGCCTGGATCGCCTTCAGCGCGGTCTCGATGTCCTTGCCCCTGACGCCAGCGGGATCGCTCTTCGGCCCGATGAGGACAAAATCGTTGTACATTACGTCGAACCGCTTCACGCCAAATCCGTCGGCGACGAATTTTTCCTCCTGCGCCTTGGCGTGGACGAACACCACGTCGGCATCGCCGCGCCGCGCGGTGTCGAGCGCCTGGCCGGTGCCCTGCGCGATCACCTTCACCTCGATCCCGGTCCTGGCCTTGAACAGCGGCAGCAGATGGCCGAACAGCCCGGAATCCTGCGTCGAGGTGGTCGACGCCACCACGATCGAACGATCCTGGGCGCCGGCCGGCGCGAGACCGGCGAGGATGCCGAACACGAGGGCTGATGCAAGGGATGTCAAGCGACAGGCCATGGCTGCTCCTGTTGTCGCAAAAATCAGATGACGAGATCGCCGCGCAAGAAAGCGGCGGCTTCCGGGGTAGTCGGGTGGTCGAGAAAAGCAGCAGTGGGCGCGCGCTCGCGCAGGCAGCCGCGCACCATGAACATCACCTCGCCGGCGAGCCGCCGCACCTGGCCGAGATCGTGCGAGGCCATCACAATCTTGATGCCGGATTGCGCCGCCATCAGCACGATCTCCTCGACGCCGCGGGTTGCGGCGGGATCGAGGCTGGCGGTGGGCTCGTCGAGCAGCAGGATTTCGGGATCGCGCGCCAGCGCGCGAGCCAGCGCCAGCCGCTGCTGTTCGCCGCCCGAGAGTCTTCGCGCCGGGCGCTGCGCCAGGTCGAACAGCCCGACGCGTTCCAGCAAGGCAGCGACACGCACCGCGCGCTCGCTGCGCGGCGTGCCGGCCTGCGCCAGCGCATAGGCGACATTGGCGGCGGCGGTCCGGCGCAGCATCACCGGACGCTGAAACAGGATGGCGCGCCGCACCGGCTTGCTCTCGCTCCGGCCGCCCCAGCTGACGCGGCCTGCCGTGGGCGCGGTGAGCCCCATCAACAGCCGCAGCAAACTGGTCTTGCCCGATCCGTTTGGCCCGACGATCAACGTCGGCGCGCCCGGCGTGATGGAAAGACTCAAGCGATCGAGAATGGTGGTAGCGCCGGCCTGCAGCGAGACGCCATCGAGAACCAGGGGAAGATCGCTGACGGTTGCGCGCATGGTCAGCTCGCCTGCCGTTCGGACCAGACGCGCGTGCCCCAGGCGGCGGCGTTGATCGCCAGCACGATCGCGACCAGCACCAGTCCGAGCCCCATCGCCAGCGGCAAATTGCCCTTGGATGTCTCCAGCGCCACCGCCGTGGTCATGGTGCGGGTAAAGCCGTCGATGTTGCCGCCGACGATCATGACGGCGCCGACCTCGGCGGCGGCGCGCCCGAAGCCCGCCAGCAACGCCGTGAGCAGGCTGAAGCGCGCATCCCACAGCAAGGTCGCTATCCGCCCGGCCTGGCTGACGTCCATCGCGGTCAGTTCGTCGCGGTACTCGGCCCACAGATCCTCGATGGTCTGGCGCGTCAGCGCCGCGATGATCGGCACGATCAAAATGGTCTGCGCGATGATCATCGCCGTCGGTGTGAACAGGATGCCCATCGATCCGAGCGGCCCGGACCGCGACAGCAGCAGATAGACCGCAAGGCCGACCACCACTGGCGGCAGGCCCATCATCGCGTTGAGCAACACCACCAGGACGGAGCGGCCGGGAAATCGGGTCAAAGCGACCAGCGCACCCAAGGGCATGCCGATCAAGGCGGCCAGCGCCACCGCCGACAGGCTGACGGCCAGCGAAAGCCACACGATCGCGAACAGCGCGGCATCGCCGGTCAGGATCAGTTGCCAGGCACTGAGCTGGTCCGACATCGTTTTCCTCCAGGCACTTTTCTCCGCACATTCTCCTGCTGTGTCAAATGATTGAACAAGAACAGGAATATGCATATAGATGCAGGATGGATTTTCTAACCACCAGCGAGGCCGCTGACTATGTCCGGCTCGGAGAGCGCAAGCTCTATGAGCTCGTGACCTCGGGCGAGATCCCCTGCAGCAAGGTCACGGGCAAGTGGCTGTTTCCGCGCCAGGAGCTCGATCTCTGGGTGCTGTCGGGGCTGTCGCGGCCGGGCGGCATGATCGCGGCGGATCCGCCACCCATCGTCGGCGGCAGCCAGGACGACCTGCTGGAATGGACCTTGCGCGAATCCGGCTCGGGTCTCGCGTCGCTGACCGAAGGCACCGCGCGCGGCGTCGAGCGCCTGCAGCGCGGCGAGGTGATCGCCGCCGCCGTGCATTTCCACAGCGAGGACATGGCCGCCGGGGACGGCAATATCGCAGCACTGCGCGCGGTGCCGGGCCTGCATGACGCTGTGCTGGTCGGAATGGTGCGGCGCGAACAGGGGCTGCTGGTTCCGCCGGAAAATCCCAAACAACTGCACAGCCTGGCCGACGTGCTGGCCTCGGGCGCGCAAATGGCGGTGCGGCAACCAGGCGCCGGCGCACAGATGCTGCTCGACGTGCTGCTGACGCGCGCCGGCGCCCAACAAAAGGATCTGCGCCGGCTCAAGCCGCCATGTCTCACCGGCCCCGACCTCGCCGCGGCGGTCCGCGCCGGCAAGGCCGATTGCGGCATCGCCACCCGAGCCGCGGCGAAATCGGGGGGGCTCGATTTCGTCCCGCTGCTTTGGGAGAATTTCGATCTGTTGATGCGGCAGCGCAGCTATTTCCGCCCGCAGGTACAGGCGCTGATCGGTTTCCTCGGCGACGTCAGGCTGAAGCAGCGCGCCGCGGAACTCACCGGCTATGACGCCACGCCGGCGGGTCAGATTCGCTTCGCCGCCTGAGCTTCGGTTCCGTTGACGCGGCGGCCCGCATGGTTGCAAATGCGACCATTGGCGCGATCGAACCGCCAGAAAAAGCAATAACGGCCCAAGCCGTTTCCAATGGGAGGAAGCATGATGTTCGCCAGGACTCTCTCCGTACTTGCCGTGTTCGCGGCCGCGATGTCGGCCTCGCCGGCCGCGATGGCGCAGCTGTCGGACGATTTGGTCAAGATCGGCGTGCTCACCGACATGAACGGACCGGCCTCGACGCCGACCGGCCAGGGCTCCGTCACCGCGGCGCAGATGGCGGTGGACGATTTCGGCGGCAAGGTGCTGGGCAAGCCGATCACGGTGATTTCAGGCGACCACCAGCTGAAGGCGGATGTCGGCGCGGGTCTCGCGCGGCGCTGGTACGACACTGAACAGGTCGACCTGATCCTCGACGTGCCGGTGTCGGGCGTCGGGCTCGCGGTGCAGAACGTCGCCAACGAAAAGAAGAAGATGCTGATCGTACACTCGACCGGCACCACCGATTTCCACGGAAAATTCTGTTCGCCCTATGCGATGCAGTGGGTGTTCGACACTCGCGCGCTGGCGGTCGGCACCGCGCAGGCGGTGGTCAAGCGCGGCGGCGACAGCTGGTTCTTCATCACCGACGATTACGCCTTCGGCCATTCGCTGGAACGCGACGCCTCCGCCATCGTCACCAAGAACGGCGGCAAGGTGCTGGGATCGGTGCGCCCGCCGCTGGCGACGCCCGATCTGTCGTCCTTCGTGCTGCAGGCGCAGGCTTCCAAGGCCAAGATCATCGGCATTGCCGGCGGGCCGCCGAACAACATGAACGAGATCAAGACCGCTGCGGAGTTCGGCGTCCTCAAGGGCGGTCAGCAGATGGCGGCCCTGCTCGCCCTGATCACCGACATTCACTCGCTCGGCCTGCCCGCCGCGCAGGGCCTGCTGCTGACCACCTCGTTCTACTGGGACATGGACGACAAGACCCGCGAATGGTCGAAACGCTATTTCGCCAAGATGAACCGGATGCCGACGATGTGGCAGGCCGGCGTCTATTCATCCGTGATGTCCTACCTCAACGCCATCAAGGACAGCGGCACCGACGAGCCGCTCAAGGTGGCGGCGACGATGCGCGAAAAGCCAATCGAGGATTTCTTTTCCCGCAACGGCAAACTGCGCGAGGACAATCTGATGGTGCACGACCTCTGGCTGGTCGAGGTCAAGAAGCCCGATGAATCGAAATATCCGTGGGACTATTACCGGATCCTGTCGAAGATTTCAGGCGATGAAGCGTTCGGCCCGCCGGATCCTGCGTGTGCGATGGTGACGAAGTGACGGCTTAGCCGTCATTCCGGGATGTTCCGAAGGACCAGTCCTCAGGTGCGCTATTGCGCACCGGGGAATCTCGAGATTCCGGGTTCGATGCTTCGCATCGCCCCGAAATGACAGTGACCTGAGACGCGCGCGTCTCAGGTCACTGTCATTTCGCCACCCCGATCTCCCTGAGATACTTCATCACGCCCGGATGGATCAGTTCCGGCTTGATCGCCGCCGCCACGGTGTTGGCCGCCGTGGTTTCGCAGGCCTGCGGCAGTCTCTGGCAGAAGGCGGCTTCGACACCGTGGAGCGTTTTCGCCAGCCGGTAGGCGACATCGTCCGGCAGGTTTTCGCGCGTCAGCACAAAACTCCAGGAGCCGAGCGAGGCGATCGGCGCGGGCTGGTTCGGATAGCTGTTGGCCGGCACCAGCAGCGGTTTCAAAAATGTGTGCTTGGCCCTGATCTGCGCGATCTCGGCCGCGTCTGGTGCAATGAACCGCGCACCGCCGGGGCTTGCCGCCATGCTCCTGAATCCGGGCCAGCCGATGCCGGCGCCCCACAACGCCGCGGCGCGTCCGTCCAGCACCATGGCCGGGCCGTCACCGGCGCGGTCGAGATAGATCGACTGGAAATCCTCGTCCTGCTTCAGGCCGATGCCGTCGAGCACGTAGCGCGACAGGATCGGCAGGCCCGAGCCCCTGGCGCCGAACGCCACCGGCTTGCCCAGGAGATCGCGGATGGTCCTGTAGGGACTGTCGGCGCGCACCACGAACATGCCGGGCGACGAATACATCGCGGTGAGGATCTTGAGACGGATCGCCGGCCGCCCGATGCCCATGAAGGCCTCATAGGCCGGCTCGCCGGCCACCAGCGCGATGTCGAGCTTACCGGCTTCGAGCAACGGAATGTTCTCGCTGCTGCCCTTGGTGTTGCGCGGCTCGATCGACAGCGTCGCGTCGGCGCCGTTCATGATTTCGGCAAAGGCGTTGCCATAGACCGGAAAGCCGCCGCCCGGCGTGGCCGTGCCCAGGCTGATCGTGGTTTTTGGAATGACCTTGTCTCCATCCTGTGCCGCGGCGCTGCCGGAAAGCAGCAGGACGACGGCGCCAGCGATACGAACGATGTTCATGTTGCGGCCCTCGAGCGGCGGCACGCCGCAGTGAATGCACCGAACCATGCTGCGCCAAAACGACAATGCCGGCAAATCCCGCTACACGCTGACCGCCACCAGCGACGGCACCAATTCGCTGTGACTGACTGCCTCGGTGACCAGATAGGCGAAGCCCAGCAGCGCCAGGAAGCCAAGGAAGAACAACGCGAAGAAGATCATCGACAGCTTCCTGGCGAAGTCCGAAATGTTGGTCAGCCCGAGCCCGCCCGCGACCAGCGAGATGACGAGGCAAATGATGGCCCAGCGAAACATCCCGCACTCCCTGATGCTCAATCCGACCCCGCTAACGCGCGTTGACGCGTATAAGTTCCCGGGCCGGGAACACGGCATTGCGGGATCGCCGGCCACGGGTTAAGGGGTGGCCGCACCGTTGCGTGCCGCCCGCGGCGGCACCCCGGCGGGGCCTGTAGCTCAATGGTTAGAGCCGGCCGCTCATAACGGTCTGGTTGCAGGTTCGAGTCCTGCCGGGCCCACCAGCCTTCGCTCGCGAGGCGAGTGAAGGCTGCCACGCCGAAGCCCTCCTGGGCGAAGGCGGGCCGCTGCCGCGCGCTGCGATTGGGCAAACCACAGGCCGGCGCCTCCGCCCCCAAACCAAAAATGTCGAAAACAACCCCATGTACAGTAGGAGCGGCCGCCCGCATGGCTGCTTCGCCTGCAAAAACATTTTGACACGTCGGGCAAATCACCGGCACATTTCCAGCATCGCGCAATTTTCATGACCGCCCATGGCCCCGGCCGCCGGACGGTTCGGCGCGATGACAGGCCAACCATCCCACCATTGAAGTTGCACCGGATCGCCACGGCGAAGGATCGCCTGCGGCGCTGCCGAACCGCGCGCGCTTGCGATACGCGTGCCCCAAGGAGATATCGACGTGAACACAATTCCAGACCCCGACAAGCCAACGGCAATAGCCGCCGCTCAAACCCGGACTGCCGTGGCCCCGCGGTTAAAACTTTCGTCGGGCGGATACGCCATCGACCATCCGGATCCCGAGCTCGGCGAACAGATGATGGCGGACGCATTCGGGGTCGGCGACCGCGACGCGATGTATGGCATCCTCCGGCAATTGGTGAAGGCCAGCGTGAACCGGCGGAAGCCTGACGCGGCCAACCTGGCCTTCATGATGGCAATGGTGGAGAGCATCAAGCCGAGGGATTCCATTGAGGCCATGCTGGTGACGCAGATGGTTTCCGTCCACGTGATGGCGATGCGATGCGCCCATCACCTCGCCTGCGCGCAAGACGTTGTTCAGCAGGAGAGCGCCGGGCGCACGCTGGGCCGGCTGGCCCGCATTTTTCCGGCGCAGGTCGAGGCGCTCAACCGCTATCGCAACAACGGCGCGCCCGCCGTCACCGTGCAGAACGTGTCGGTGCAGGATGGCGGCAACGCCATCGTCGGCAACGTCACGCAGCATGCCAACGTGATGGTTTCGGACGGGGACGCCGGGCGGCGGAGAGAACAGGCTTGAGCGACCACGCGCGCAACACCGGCCCGATGATGGCGAGCCGCCGCTGCGGTGCCAAAACCCGCGCCGGCGGATCGTGCCGCGCGCCGGCGATGCGCGGCAAGCGGCGCTGCCGCAAGCACGGCGGTGCGCCTGGATCCGGTGCACCGAAAGGAAACCGGAACGCGCGCCGGCACGGGGTGTTCACCAAAGGCGCGATCGCCGAGCGCAGGCAGATTCAGGACGTGTTGGGAGAAGCGCGGAAGTTGCTGCGAACGATGAAGTGATCTGCCTGCGCAAAGCCACGCAGCGAAATCGGCCGAATTCGGCAAGCTCGTCGCCGACGAAACCGGGAAATGGCGCAAGGTGGTGACGTTAGTGGCGGTGTGTCGGTGGACTGACCGCGGCATTGCCGGATCGCAGCGGTCCCCGTTGCAGGCATCCGGCTTGAACGTTGAATATGTACTTGTCTTGTGTTGCCTTCACCCGCCGTCCGGAACCCCCGCGAGGCGTGCGCCGTCCAGGTATGTCTCCAGGGCCTGCTTATTCTTCACAAGTGGTGTCTCAAGAAACGCACGCATCCAGCCAATGCTGGTCGACGGCTGCTTGAGCATAAGCGCTTTGACGCATGAGCGTGCCTCCTCCAGTCTCCCCAGTAAAGCGAAAGTCACCGCTTTTAACCGCAGCCCCGGTGGGTAATCAGGCTGAACGCGCAGCGTGCGCTCCGCGGCCTCGGCGGCTTCCTGGATTCTTCCCGCACCGAGATAAGCCCATGCGACCGTATTCCAATGAAGATGTTGCGAGACATCCAAGGGGTTCAGCCGTTGCGCGCGACCAAAATGGTCGATCGCCGGATCCGTGTTCCCCAGATAGCTCTGCACGAGGCAGCTTGCGGTCCACGCATTGGCGGAGTTTGGATTGAGCACGAGTGAGCGCTCGATGAGGGCTTGTGCGTAGTCCAGTTCTCCCGACAGGTGGACGAGTGCGAGGCCCGCCATCCAGAGAGCCTCCGGATCATTGCTCCCGAGCCTTGCTGCCTGATGCCCGTGGCGTATTCCGACCTGGATTTCCGGGTCACCCGGCAGCCGCCATCCGAACATGAGTTGAAACTGGTAACACCGCGCAGCAAGCGCGTGTGCCGTCGCATAGGACGGATCGATTTCGACGGCCCTGGACAAGAGCTCCAGTGCCTCCTGGTTAGCTATCTTGCTGGCGCGAAAGAGCGGAAGAGCACGCAGATACAGATGAAAGGCCGAAAGGCTGCCGGTTGGCTGGTGCCGGGCACGTTCGACCTCAAAGGACATAAGGGCCGGTGCAATTGTAGCGGCGACCTGTGTGGTGAGGCGCTCCTGCACGTCGAACAAGTTGTCGATGCGGTCCCTGAAACGGCCCGACCAGACATGCGCACCGCGCGCTGCGTCCAGGAGTTGGACAACAAACAGGCTTTCATCGCCTTCGAGGCGCACGCTGCCTTTGAGCAGGTACTGCACACCGAGCCTGCTTCCCAGATCCCGAAGATCGATGCCGTCGTTCTCGGCGGCTGCGCCCCAGGGGCTCGCGACGACGAAAAGCCAGCTTTCGCGACCGAGTGCGACCGCGATGTCCTCCACAAGCCCCTGCACGAAGTACTCCTGATCGCGGTCATGGCCGAGGTGTGCGAATGGCAGGATTGCGATCGAAGGCTTGTCCGGAAGCGGCAACGGCGGGCTTACGGTACCCGCCGAACTAACGCTCGCCGGAGCAGGCCCCCTGTCTGCCATAAGTGCTTCGCGCCCTGGCACGACGCCCTTGCGTATGGATTCGGCAAGCCTGATCGTTTCAGGGTCGGGCGCAACGCCGAGTTCGTCCTTGATGATCTCCACGCATTGCTCGTAATGAAGCAAGGCGCTGCCGCGATTTCCGGTGTCGGCAAGAATCGTCATCAACAGTCGGTGCCCCTCCTCCCTCAGGGGGTCCAACGCGAGAAGCTTCCTGCACGTGGCGATTGCCTTTTCGTTCTCCTTCACGGCGGCGAAGCTTGCAGCAAGGCGCTGGAGCAGATCGAGCAGCGCGGCATCGAACCGCTGCCGTTCGATGGCAAGCCAGCGCTCGAAGGGCTCTATCGGAATGTGAATTCCCGACAGCAACGTGTCTCGAAACAGGGACGAGGCCCGCTGCAAATCATCCAGATCATCTGCTTTCGCGAGCCTGAGGAACTCAGCCGCGTCAATCTCGACGGCGCCAGCGTCCGCGAAGGAAATCGCTGGCCCATCGGCAAGGATTAGCGCCGCGTGCTCCGCCAAAGACGATCGCAAGGCGACCAGACACTGCCTCAGGCTTGCCCGCGCTTGCTGCGTGCCGGTATGGCCCCACAGCCGCGTAGCCAGCATCTCCTTCGAGACAGGCCCGGAACTGAGTGCCAGCATTGCGAGCAGAGCCTGTGCCTTTTTGGGCAACCGGACGATGCTTCCGACGCGCAGCAGCTCGAATTCACCGAGGATGCGAAGCTGGAGGGCCGGACTGGAAGGGGGCGCGGGGTTCATTCCGGCGTCCCACGAGCTGCGGCAACGGCCCATGGCAGCCGCACAGTTCGCCAGTTGCCAAGAGATCGCCGACCCATCACCGCCGGCGCGAACGTTTTCACAGCGTTTTCACGCGCATTTTGCATCGACCGCAGTGCCTTTCGCGACCAGCTTTCTCTTCTTTCACAGTCTTTTGTGACGGCTGCCCTAGTCTCGATCCCGGCAATTGAACGCGATCTCGACCGGAGGTTTATTACCATGTCCCATCAGATGATCCCAACGACCAATTTTCGTACGGCGGCCGCATGGGTCTCGTGCATCGCAATCGTCTTGCTAGCAGGAACACATACAGCGTCGTCGCAGCAAGCAGGAGAAGATGCGATACGATCCGCCGGGTGCCGCAGCGAACATTCAACTGTCGAGGCGACGCACGCACTCTGCGTGAACGGTCTCGGCACGGCGGCCGAGCGCCCCACACAGCCTCAACGGCTCGTCTGCCCCAAGGAATATGAAGTGCTGGCGGATGTTTGCTTCAACGCTTCAACGGGAGATGTCATTCTGGGTTCAAGGACGGACCGCAGCAAGTCGTAATCCTGAACACGCATGTCGAGGAACAGACCGATGGCCCTACCTCCAGGCAAAATCTCCATGCCTTTCAGCCCCCTTCATGAGCACACCCCGTTTCGCAAAGCAGCATCGAAAGCGATCATCCTCATGCTCTCTGGTTCCCTCCTTGTCGCCGCCACCGCAGGAAACGCGTTGGCCCAGGCAACCTACCCGTCGACAACGATCAAGATCGTTGTGGGGTTCCCCGCCGGCACGGTGCCCGACACACTCGCGCGTCTCCTGGCTGACGGTTTTCAAGTCTCACTCGGGCAGCCGGTCGTCGTCGAGAATGCGGTTGGTGCTGGCGGCAATATTGCGACGGACCGCGTGGCAAAGGCAGAACCGGATGGCCACACATTGCTGATGGCCGGCAATGCCGCTCTCGTGGTCAATCCGAGTCTTTATGCGAAGCTGCCGTTCGATCCGAAGAAGGATCTTGTGCCGATCTCACAGGTGGCCGTCACGCCCAACCTTTTGGTGGTCCATCCGGATGTCCAGGCGAACTCCGTCCAGGAGCTTGTGGCGCTGGCCAAAGCCAAGCCTGATGAGCTTGCCTATGCGCACGTTGGGCTCGGCACATCGCAGCATCTGGCGGCGGAGCTTCTGAAGATCTCATCCGGCATCGCCATGCAGGGTGTATTCTATCGCGGCGGCAATACCGCCTTGCCCGACCTGATCTCTGGTCGAGTCCAGGTTTGCTTTTGCAATATCGCAACCACGGCGCCGCTGGTGAAGGATGGCAAGCTTCGGGGCTTGGCCGTCACCTCGCCAACGCGGTCGCCGATCGCTCCCGACCTGCCCACCATGCAGGAAGCAGGCTTCCCAGGCTTTTCGGCCGACGCCTGGTTTGGCTTGGCCGCGCCGGTTGGAACGCCGGGAGCCGTTGTAACGCGGCTGCATGCGGAAGTGGCAAAGCTCCTGAGCGAACCCAGCCTGCAAAAGACAATGAAGGAGCTCGGCATGGTTCCGCGGGGTAACTCACCGGAAGACTTCGCTCAGGTCATCGAAACGGAACGCGAATACTGGGCGACGAAGATCAAGAGCATGGGTCTCACGATCCAATAGCTTTGCAGAAGCAAGCGCGAGCAAGCTCCAATTGCAACGGGAGTGCGGCATGCAGTTAGAAGCGATCGCCACGGCCTTGTTCATAGCCGGCAACACAGTACGAATCTTTGCCTATGTCCCGCAAATCTATAAGGTCGCGACGGATGCCAACGGCGCTCGCGGGCTATCGCACGCGACCTGGCTGATGTTTCTGATCGCCCATCTATCGACGATCCTGTACGCGCTGGTCACCAGCGGCGACGTCGGACTCGCCCTCTGTTTTGCCGTCAACGCGGGTTGCTGTGCGATTATTCTTGGCGTTGCCTTCTGGCGAAATCGCCGCAAATGAGACTTGCCGGCTCATGGCTCTCGATTTAGGCGGCTCGGGCGCATCGGCGGGATGACATGGGATGGGCAATTCCCCACACCGGCGCCGGCGACGGGCTTGAGCCGCGGATTTTTACATTTCGCGGCTGCGCCGCTGCACATTATTCATACCAGCGTTTGAACCAAAGGCCGCGCCGGCTTTCATCCCGGCTTGTGGCCGGGCCATCTTTCATTCTAACCTCCGGAAAAGGCGCCCAAGGGGCGCCGCCTGAGGCATGCGCAGCGCGAGGCGCGAGGAGACCCATTTCGGCACGACACCATCCTGTCCGCGGCAATCGGGGCGAAGCATCCGAACGCGGCCAGGCTAACGAAAACGAAACACAGGGGAGGATCACATGAAACGCAGGACGCTTCTCGGCGGCACCGTCGCCGCCGCTCTATTGGGGCTGGCTTCGGCCGCACTCGCCCAGCAGCCGATCAAGATCGGCATGAGCATGGCGCAGACCGGCGGCCTCGCCGGCGGCGGCAAGGCCTCGCTGCTCGGCATCGAGGTCTGGCGCGACGACGTCAACGCAAGGGGCGGCCTGCTCGGCCGAAAGGTCGAACTGGTCGTCTATGACGACAAATCGAGCGCTTCGGAAACGCCTGCGATCTATTCGAAGCTGCTGGATGTCGACAAGGTCGATATCCTGTTCGCCCCCTACGCGACCGTGCCGACGGCGCCGCTGATGCCGCTGGTCAAGCAGCGCGGCATGTTGCTGATCGGCAATTTCTCGTTCCAGGTGAACAGCAAGGTCGGCCACGACATGTGGTTCAACAACGCGCCCTGGGGGCCGGCCGACAGCTGGGCGTCCTCGTTCCTCGATCTCGGCCAGAAGGCCGGCGGCAAGACCATTGCGCTGCTCGCGGCGGACCAGGAATTCGCCCAGAACCTGGCCAAGACCGCCCGGGAAGTCGCGACCAAACTCGGCATGCAGGTGGTGTTCGACCAGGCCTATCCGCCGAGCACGGTTGAATTCTCCGGCATCCTGCGCGCGCTCAAGGCCGCCAAGCCCGACATCGTCTATGTCGCGTCCTATCCGCCGGATTCGGCCGGTATCCTGCGCGCCGTCAACGAGATCGGGATCGGCGACAACGTCAAGCTGTTCGGCGGCGGCATGGTCGGCCTGCAATTCGGCACGGTGATGGAGAACCTGGGTTCGCTGCTCAACGGCGTCGTCAACTACAATACGTGGCTGCCCGAACCGGCGATGTATCACGAGGGCACCAAGGCGTTCTTCGAGACCTATACCAAACGCGCCGTCGAAGCCAAGGTCGATCCGCTCGGCTACTATCTGGCGCCCTACGGCTACGCCAGCGGCCAGATGATCGAGCAGGCCATCAAGGCGGTCGGCTCGCTCGACCAGAAGGCGCTGGCGAAATATCTGCGCGAGAACACCCACAAGACCATCGTCGGATCGATCACGTTTTCCGCCGACGGCGAGTGGAAGGAAAGCGGGGTGGTGCAGGCCCAGTTCCGCGGGATCAAGGACAAGAACATCGAGCAGTTCCGCAGTCCGGGCAAACAGGTGATCCTGTTCCCGGCGAAACTGAAATCGGGCGACCTGATCACGCCCTTCGAGGCCGCGCGAAAGTAGAACTCGCGGCCGGATCGCGGTGCGCCGATCGGGGATCGGCGCATCTGCGCCTTCGGCAACCGGGACGGGATGGACGACGTGACCGGGAAACGGCGGCCGAAGCGCGGGTCAGGGGGGACCTTACGTGTTTTCATTTGAACTGCTGCTAGATGCGGTGGTGATCGGGGTGCTGCTCGGCTGCTTCTATGCGGCGGTCAGCCTCGGACTGTCCATCGCGTTCGGCCTGCTCGACGTTCCCCACGTCGCGCATCCGGCCTTCCTGGTGCTGGCGGCCTACGCCGTGTACTTCCTCAACGAGTATTACGGCGTCGATCCGCTGCTGGCGGGACTCATGATCACGCCGCTGTTCTTCCTGTTCGGCCTCGTCGCCTACCGGCTTTATTACGAAACCTTCGAAAAGCGCGGCAGCGACGCCGGGGTGCGCGGCATCGCGTTCTTCTTCGGCATCGCCTTCATCATCGAGGTCCTGATCATCCTGCAGTTCGGCGTCGACCAGCGCTCGGTCACCGCTGATTATGTCGGCAAGGCCTGGCGGCTCGGCGACATGCGGATTCCATTCCGGCTGGTGGTCGCGTTCGTGGTCGCGGTCGGGCTGACGGTGCTGCTGACGCTGTACCTGTCGCGAACCTTCATGGGCCGCGCGATCCGCGCGGTGGCGCAGGACCAGGAGGCGCTGCGGCTGATGGGCGCCAACCCGATCCGGATCAAGCAATGGGCGTTCGGCATCGCCACTGCCGTGCTCGGCATCGCCGGCGCCCTGCTCATCATCGTCGCCCCGGTCGAGCCGACGCTGGACCGCGCCTATATCGGGCGGACCTTCTGCGTCGTCGTGATGGCCGGGCTCGGCAGCATGTCGGGCACGCTGGTCGCCGCCATCATTCTCGGCGTCGCCGAAACCGTCGTCCTCACTCTGTTCGGCGCCTCCTGGGCCCCGGCCATCTCCTTTGCGATGCTGCTCGGCGTGCTCGCCGTCCGGCCGCAGGGCCTGTTCGGCAGGCGATCATGAAGCGCACCGGCATCTATTTCTGGACCGGAGCGGCGCTGTTTCTCGCCGGTGTCCTGGTGATGACGCAGCTGATCGGCAACCAGTATCCGTTCTTCGCCGGCTACGTGATTCTGCAGTTCATCGTGCTCGCGGTGGCCTGGAGCATCCTCGGCGGCTATGCCGGCTACGTGAATTTCGGCACCGCCGCGTTTTTCGGCATGGGGGTCTACACCGCCGTGTTCCTGTTCAAGGCGACCGGCGCGCCGCTGTTCGTGCAGATCGCCGCCGCCGCCGCCGTCGGCGCTTTGATGGGATTCGCGCTGGGCCTGCTGACCCTGCGGATGCAGGGCATCTTCTTCTCGATCGCGACTATTGCTGCGACCATCATCATCGAGACCGCGATCACCAACTGGCGCTATGTCGGCGGCGCGGCCGGCATCCAGCTGCAGCGGCCGGAGGTGACGGGGCCGTTCGACAATTACGTCGAGATGCTGTTCTTCGTGCAGGCGTTGCTGGTGGTGCTGGCGGTGGCGGTCTCGCGCTACATCCAGAGATCATGGATGGG
>JAUXWH010000074.1 GCA_030681365.1 Bradyrhizobium sp. | reverse complement strand
CGTCGAATCCTGGAAGGCGGTGTGGACGCCGACCGCCGCGTGGCATGCGCCGGGACCGCGCGTCACCATGCAGATGCCGGGCTTGCCGGTCAGTTTGCCATAGGCCTCGGCCATGTTGGCGGCGCCGGCCTCGTGGCGGGCGTTGACGAGCTTGAAGCGGTCGCGCACGTCGAACAGCGCATCCAGCACCTCCAGATAGCTCTCGCCCGGCACGCAGAACGCCATGTCGGCGCCGTGGATCAGGAGCTGGTCGACCAGGATCTTGCCGCCGGTGCGCGCGTTGGAAAAGGGCAGGGTCATCGGATTGTTCTCCAGCAGAGCGATGTTTTGGCCATCGCCGTTTGTTCTCGCTATATCCGTCGTTTGAGGTCCTCAGGTCAATCTTATCCGCACGGCGTCGCCCGGGCTTTCGCCTTGGAGCGCCGGGGGCCGTTGGTCATCACAGGTTGCAAGCGAGCGTGCGGATCCGATGAATTGAGCCGGCCTGTCGGCATGACTTGCGTTTGCGGACGGCAGGTGCAGAATAACCCCCAACAACAGCTTCGCCGGCTCGAGCGCGGCTGCAACGAAAAAGACGTCATAACCGGGAGAACGAATAATGAAACGAACGGGCAAGACACTCAAGTTGCTGGCAGGGGTTTCGCTGCTGCTGGGCGCCCTCGGCGGGCCGGCGACGGCGCAGGACAAACCCAAGGAACTCAAGATCGGCATTACAACGTTCCTGTCGGGTCCGGCAGCCGTGTTCGGTGAGCCTGGCAAGGCCGCGGCCGAGATGATCGCGGCCGACATCAACAAGAAGGGCGGGATCGGCGGGGTGCCGGTGGCGCTTTCCTTCGTCGACGAAGGCGCCGGCGGCGAGGCGCTGGTTTCGAACTATCGGCGTCTGGTCCAGGACGAAAAGGTCGATGCGACCTTCGCCTCGATCTCGTCGGGATCATGCAACCAGCTGGTGCCGCTTGCCGAAGACCTCAAGATGATGAACTTCATGTGGGATTGCGGCGCCGCCTCGATCCTGGAGGCCAAAAAATACCGCTACAGCTTCCGCACCCAGGCCAACGCCACGCCGGAGATGCTCGCTGTCCTGATCTATCTCCTGAAGACCAAGCCCGACTTCAAGACCATTGCCGTGGTCAACCAGGATTACGCCTGGGGCCGCGAGAGCTGGGAGATCTTCTCGACCGCGCTCAAGCAGATGAAGCCGGACGTGCAGGTCGTCGCCGAACTGTTTCCGAAGTTCGGCGCTCCCGACTATTCGACCGAAATTTCGCGCCTGATGGCGCTGCGTCCCGACGTGGTGTTCACCACGTCGTGGGGCGGCGATCTCGACACCCTGGTGCGGCAGGCCGGTCAGCGCGGCCTGCTGAAGCAATCCACCTTCGTGCTCGCCATCGGTGAATCATCGGTGCAACGGCTCGGCAAGGATCTGCCGGAGGGGCTGATAATCGGCGCCCGCGGCGATCACTGGTTCATGCATCCGGAGAAGAAGAACGACGCCGCCTTCAAGGACTTCAATGAAGCGTTCAAGGCCAAGACCGGCAGCATGCCGATTTATCCGGTCTACCACATGGCGCAGGCCTTCGCGGCGCTGCAGGGTGCCTACGACAAGGCGATCAAGGCCAACGGCGGCAAGTGGCCGACCCGCGAGCAGGTGGTCGATGCGGCGCCCAATCTGGAGTTCGTCGGCTTCGGCCGTCCGGTCAAGCTCCGCGCCGAGGACAATCAGGGCCTCGAGGCGCAGCTTGTCGGCGTCACCAAAAAGGCCGACGGCTTCAACCACATGGTGCTCGACAACATGATGATCTTCGACGCCGCCAAGATCACGACTCCGGCGGGGCAGAAATCGGTGGAATGGCTGAAGACCCTGAAGCCCGATTTTGCCAAGATGGACGTGCCGGTGTTCCAGCACGGTAAATAAATCAGGATGCATCGTGCGGGGACAGGCATGATCAGCCTGTCCCCGATCTCACCTCGAAACTCCGTGTCCTGATGAATTCCACGCTTTTCGTGCTCGCCAGCCTCGACGGCCTGTCCTATGCGGCGCTCGTGTTCCTGGTGTCGGTCGGTCTCAGCCTGATCTTCGGCGTGCTGCGCATCGTCAATGTCGCGCATGGCAGCCTGTATGCGTTCGGCGCTTACCTCGCCGCATCCCTCAGCCTGCTGGTGACGCCGATTTCACCGTGGCTGACCTATCCGGCGCTGCTGGTGGCCTCATTGGTGATCGGTATCGTGGCCGGGGGATTGATCGAACGCCTGCTGCTGAGCCGGGTCTATGGCCGCGAGGAGGTGCTGCAGCTTCTGATAACCTTCGCCGTCTTCATGATCATGGACAATCTGCAGCGAATGATCTGGGGCGTACAGCCGATCTATGCGGCCGAGCCGCTGAAACTGTTGCCGAACGTCTCGATCTTCGGCGTCAGCTACACGTCCTATCAGGTCATCGTGCTGCCTGCTGTCGCGGTGCTGGCGCTGTTCGGACTGCGCTATTTCCTGCGCAGGACGTTGATGGGGTCGGTCATTCTGGCGGTTACCGAGGACCGCGAGGCCGCCACCGCCATCGGCATCAACGCGCAAAAAGTCTATCTGATCACTTTCATCATCGGTGCGACTCTGGCTGCCCTTGGCGGCGCGCTGGCGTCACCGACGACGTCGCTGGTGCCGGGCATGGGCACCGAAATGATCGTGCTGTCGTTCGCAGTCGCTGCGACCGCGGGCCTCGGCCAGATCGAGGGCACCGCGATCACGGCGCTGGCGATCGGGATGGCGCGCGCTTTCGTGATCTACCTGCAGCCGGAATTCGAGGTGCTGGTGCCCTATTTGATCATGGTGGCGGTGCTGCTGGTGCGTCCCGAAGGCCTGTTCGGGGCCACCAAGCTCAGGAAGATATGATGGCCAGCCGATCGCCTGCTCTCGCGTGGATGCTGGCCGCGGTGGTCGTTGCCGCCGGCGTCATCCCCATCCTGATTCCCAGCATGGCCACGCTGGTGGTGCTGATTCTGGCCAAGGGCATCGTGGTGCTCGGCATCATCATCCTGCTGCAGGCGGGGCAGGTATCGTTCGGGCACGCCATGTTCTTCGCCGCCGGCTCCTATACCGCGGGCTTCTGGGGCAAGTATCTCGGCGTCGGCGATCTCATGACCTATCTCGTGGTCGGCCCGGTGGTCGCGACCTTGCTGGGGCTGCTGGTCGGATTGTTCGTGGTCCGCTACCGCGAGATCTTCTTCGGCATGCTGAACCTGGCGTTCTCGATGGTGCTCTGGTCGCTGCTGGAGAAGATGTTTCACCTGACCAACGGGGCGGACGGAATGCGCGTGCCGCGTCCGACCGTGTTCGGCATGACGTTTTCGCCCGACAACTTTCAGTACGTCCTGCTCTATCTGACGCTGGCGATCGCCATCGCGGCCACCTTCGCCGTTCAGCGTTTCCTGGAAAGCCCGACCGGCAACATGCTGCGCGCGATCAAGTCCAACGAGACGCGGCTGGAATATCTCGGCGTGTCCGCCCGTCGCATCCTGCTGATCGGTTACGTCATCTCGGCGGGGCTGGGCGGCATCGGCGGGGTGCTGGTCGCCGTCGCCCAGCAGATCGCGACGCCGGAATTCGCCTATTGGACCAAGTCGGGCGAATTCGTCTTCATTGCCATTCTCGGTGGCGTCGGCAATGCGCTGGGAGCCTTCGCAGGCTCGGCGGTGTTCGAACTCGTTCGCTTCTATGCGTCGGCGCAGCTCGCCAATTCCTGGCAATTGATCCTCGGCGTCGTGCTCATCACCATCATCCTGTTTGCGCCGAACGGCCTGATCGGACTGTGGAAGCGCCAACGCGCCGCGAGGGATGAGTCATGACCGCGACGGTGCTGCTGGAGGCGAGGGGCCTGGCGATCCGGTTTGGCGGCGTGGTCGCCGCCGATGGCGTCGACCTCGACGTGCTCGAAGGCGAGAAGCTCGCCATCATCGGGCCGAACGGCGCCGGCAAGACCACCTTTCTCAACATCGCGACCGGATATTTGAAGCCGCAGGCCGGCACGGTGCGCTTTCTGGGCAAGGAAATCACGGCGCACCGGCCGCGCGATATCACCCGCTTCGGCATCGCGCGCGCCTTCCAGATTCCGCAATTATTTCTCGACCACACGGTGATCGAAAACCTGCTGATCGCGGCGGCCGGGCACAGCGGGCGCACCACCTTGATGCGATCGCTGCGCGATCTGCCCGAGCGTTCCGAGATGGAGAATTTGCTCGATCTCGTCAGCATCCGCGATGTCGCCGACCGCAAGGCCGGCGAACTGCCGGAGGGCAAGCGGAAGCTGGTCGATATCGCGGTGGCGCTGGCGTTGAAGCCGCGGCTGCTGTTGATGGACGAGCCGACCTCGGGCGTAGCCTCCTCGGAAAAATTCGCGATCATGGACATTCTGGTGGCGGCGCTGGACAAGCAACGCGTGACCTCGGTGTTCGTCGAACACGACATGGACATGGTCACTCGCTATGCCGACCGCGTCGCGGTGTGGAGCGCCGGCAAGATCCAGTTGAGCGGGCCGCCGGCCGAAGTGCTCGCCGATCCCATTGTCCGCGAGCAAGTGATCGGGATCTGAAGCATGCTCAGTTTCAACAAGGTCAATGTTTGGATCGCCGGCGTGCACGTACTGCGCAACGTGACGTTCGACCTGCGCGCAGGCGCCACGGTGGCGCTGATCGGCCGCAACGGCGCCGGCAAGACCACCATCGCCCGCACCACCATGGGATTCACCGACACATCAGGTGATGTCAGGCTTGCTGGTGCGGATCTCGGCAAGGTCGCGCCGCATCAAAGGCCGGGGCTGGGGATCGGCTATGCGCCGGAAGACCGGCGGTTGTTCTCGGCCTTCACCGTCGAGGAAAACATCCTGCTGCCGGCGCGCGTCGGCAAGCTCGACGGCGCGGAAACCAGGCGCCGGCTCGATCGTGCCTATACCGTTCTGCCGGAACTGGCTGAACTCAGGGCGCGTCCGGCGGGATCCCTGTCAGGCGGGCAGGGCAAGATGGCGGCACTTGGCCGCGCGCTGATGCTCGGCACCAAGCTCGTCATTCTGGACGAACCGTTCCAGGGTCTGGCACCAGTGCTGGCGCAGCGCTACGCCGAGGCGCTGCGGCGCCTGCGCGCGCAGGACGCCGACATCACGCTGCTGATCACGGAATCCAATCCGAAATTGCTGGAGACTTTTGCAGATACCACGATCACCATCGAACGCGGCGAAATCGAAATAGCCAGCCAGGCTGCGTGATTACGGCCACGCCGCATAAAACGGCCCGCGCTTCGCCTGTTCGGCCCTGGCGCGACGCCGATAGGCGCCGGGCGGAATGCCCTGATGCTTCTGAAAGAACCGGCTGAAATAGCCGGAATCCCGAAAGCCGAGGCCGTAGCCGATCTGCTCGACCGGCAGATCCAGTTGCTGCAGGCGGGTGCAGGCTTCGTGAATCAGCCGTTCGTGGACGATGGCGCGTGGGCTGCGCGTTTTCTCGCGCTTGCAGTGCGCATGCAGCCGGTCCTCGGTGACACCAAGCGCGGCGGCATAGCGCGAAATCGGCCAGCCGTCGCGATAGTGCAACTCGACCAGCTGCAGAAAATTACCGACCAGCCGCGGTCCGTCGCCGCGCAACGTATCTTCGCTGCCGGATTCGTCCGAGACCGCTGAACGCCACAGATGCAGGCAAAGCTGCAGCACATGGGATGCGATCATCGTCATGCTGCCGCGTTGCGGCACGCGCAGCTCGCGAACCAGCATGGCGCAGGAGTTGGTGACCGCGCCGAGCGTGCCGTCCAGCTGCGCGCCGCTCAGCATCACCAGGCGATCGGTCGTGCGCCGCAGGTGCAGCGCCTCGGCGCTGCCGGCCACGGTCCGCGTCAGCAGGTCCTCCGACACGGCGACGAAGTAGCCTCGCGCGCCGGCCTCGACCTGAAGGTCGCCCTCGACTTCGCTGGGTAGCCACAGCACGGCGGGGGCCTCGAATTTCACAGCTGTGCCGCGCAGGGCCGCGGCGCCGCTGCGAGTTTCGATCACGAGCAGGTGCGCGCGCCGGATATGATCCTGCTGGACGATCCAATGCCGGGGAGCGAGCCCGCCGGAAAATCCTTCCGCATGCATGGCCGAACCCGCCTGCTCGACGTAGCCGGCCGGACGGAGAGTGGGAATTGTGCCATGGACCTGAGACAATCCGTCGCTCACATCGGGATGAAATCGGAGAAATAGTACAATCTTTGCCCGGGTCCGTCCAATTTAATGTCGGAACCATCAGATTAGTCTCCTCGCGTCGAACGCCATCAAGGCGACGGACAAAATGCTCTGGGAGGAGAACATGGTTTCATCAGTCATACGCCTGGCGGCGGGATTGGCCGCGATCGCCGGGGTTGCCAGTTTTTCGGCGGTCGAGCCGGTCCTGGCGCAGAGTTCGGTCAAGATCGGCTACGCGCTGTCGCGCACCGGGCCGAACGCCGGCGGCGCCGCCGTGACGACGCTGCCCAATTATGAAATGTGGGTGAAGGAAGTAAATGCCGCCGGCGGTCTCAAGCTCGGCGACAAGCGGGTGCCGATCGAGGTCGTGCAGTACGACGACCGCTCCAGCGCGGAAGAAGCAGCCAAGGCGCTGGACCGGCTGATCACCCAGGACAAGGTCGACTTCATCCTGCCGCCCTGGGGCACCGGCCTCAATCTCGCGGTCGGACCGA
>JAUXWH010000066.1 GCA_030681365.1 Bradyrhizobium sp. | reverse complement strand
GCGGTCGCCGACGGTTCGACAGCGACGCTGACGGCCGTGCCCATGGCGCCGCGATAGTCGCCCTCGATTGCGGCACCGAGCATCGACATGCCCTCGTCGGCCACCGTGAAGGCATGCGGCAACACCTTGTAGCTCAGGCTGCTCTTGGCTGACGCTGAGGCTTTCTTCCAGGGTTCCAGCGCGGCATCGAGCCGTTGCGACTTCATGCGCCGTTGGCTGCCGGTGCCTTCGAACTTGCTGGAGCTGATATGCGTCAGCGTTTCTCCGACATCGCCGAACGTCTTGAAAGCCTCGGCGCTGGCCTCGCCATGCCGGCTCAGGCTCTCCCGATCGTCCTGGTCGAGGGCGCGGGCCTCATGCGCTGAAACCACGCCGAACAAAGCAATTAGACACGCACTCGACATGCGAACCGTGTGCATCGGTCTATTTCTGCCATTTTCCACCTAAAACACATGCCAATATCGGCCGGCGGGCGCATTGCGGCAGATCAATCGCCTACTGGCGCGCCCTCCAAGTGACGACGCCCGAATAAGACGGCGGGAGTACGGACTTCGGAGGCACCGGGCAGGTGTTGGAAACAAGGCTGATTGCCCCATTCGAGGCGGTTATGCGCACGCGCCCGCCGTCCTCAAAATCGTAACGGAGCTGGTAACTCCAGCGCCACCGGTAGCCACAATTGACCGTCTGAAATCGGACATCGTGGACTGTTAAGTCATTCCCAACGACCGTCGAGCCGTTGATCGTTCCTTCGAACTGCCAATGCCATCGTTCAAGGCCCAGTATCCAGGAACGCTCGCAGCGCATTTTATCGTCGGCGATGCTGCAATTCGTCACCGTGTCACCAGCCAGGATCTGGATGTCTCCTGGTCCAATCGACGGTCCACCCGGCAGCGCCGCCTGCTGCTGCGGGTCCGGCAGCGGCGGCTTGGGGATGCTGATATACGGCGTGGACTCCGGTCCGATCAGTTCGACCCCGCCCGATCCGAATCCGGCGGCCCGCAGTCTGTCCCAGTGCGGCTTGAGGTCGTCGGCCGCCTGCGCGTAGAGGAACTCGTGTCGCGTCCGCATCGCCTGCTGTTGCGGCGCCACGTCGATCATCC
The DNA here is from genome assembly GCA_030681365.1 of Bradyrhizobium sp. Classification (GTDB taxonomy): domain Bacteria; phylum Pseudomonadota; class Alphaproteobacteria; order Rhizobiales; family Xanthobacteraceae; genus Bradyrhizobium. The sequence continues at coordinate 335 of JAUXWH010000066.1, read as the reverse complement.
CGGCAATGCCGCCTTCGACGCCCTTGCCGACCCACTCCTTGACGTAAATGTCGTAGGCGACCGCGCAGATGTAACCGCCGGCCACGGTGCCGATGGCGCCGCCCACCATGGCGCCGCCGGCGGTGCCGACCACCGGGATGAACGAGCCGACCGTGGCGCCGATACCGGTGCCGATCGCGCCGAACACCGAGGCAGCCGCTGCGGTCGCCGACGGTTCGACAGCGACGCTGACGGCCGTGCCCATGGCGCCGCGATAGTCGCCCTCGATTGCGGCACCGAGCATCGACATGCCCTCGTCGGCCACCGTGAAGGCATGCGGCAACACCTTGTAGCTC
>JAUXWH010000057.1 GCA_030681365.1 Bradyrhizobium sp. | reverse complement strand
TGGCCGATGAGGCGAGCGCCCTGCGGGATCAGGCGGAACTTGCCGGTGGGGCTGTCATAGACATCCTCGGTCACCTGGGCAGTGACCTGGCCAGGCAGGTCCGAGCTCAATCCGGTAAGCAGTGCCGCGGGGATCACGGCGCCGGCTTGTAGGACATATGGGCTCGCGGGGGCGGTGATGCGATCGGGGCTGACGATGCGGCGATCGACGTTGCCATTGAGAAAGGCGAGCTTGCGATCTTGTGAAGGGAGCTCATTGGCGCCGCCGCCCGGCGTGGCCGCCGCTGGGGAGAGGCCGGGCGCGTTCGGCACGCTGGGAAGGGTCTGCCTGGCGTTGGTCGTTGCGAAGAGGTGGCTGACCCGCGCCGCCTCCTGCTCCCGGGCAATGCGTTGCTTCTCGGGTTCGGGGGGCGACGCTGGTGACAGTGCGCCGGTTTTCCCGATGCCGGCGTTGAGGATCGGCCGTCCGAGATCGCCCGGCAGGGGTGGTCCGAGCTGAGGGATGTTCTTGGGCAAGCCGGCATAGTCGCGGGGCAGATTGGCAAGGCCGTCCGGGGTGGTGCGATTGTCGGTGTTGTAGAGTTCCGAGCCAGCGATCTGCCGCTTGGGCTGCAAGGCGAAGAACAGCGCGCTCGCGATTGCGATGGCCGCCACGAGACCGAGGGCAAAAAGAACTTTGCGGGAGAGCCGCATGACAGGTGCCCGATTTGGTCGCAGGCGCATCTCCGGCCTTTGCGCATCTCCCGCAAGCCCCACCGCCGATTCACGTGGGACGTCGGTCACGACCGCGGTCTCCCATCGGTGCGGACGATACGTACCTTCTTCTGGGGTTCGCCGCCGAGCCTGAGTTCGGCCGCGGCAAACAGCCGATCCACGATCATGTGGTTGCCTTGGATGCGGTAGTTGACGAGTTCGGCTCCGCCCTCGGGTCCGATGATCCATAGGGGCGGCATTTCGCCCTGACCGATGCCGGTCGGGAACGCGATGAACACCTGGCGCCCGTCGTCGAAGGCGCGCAGCGGACGCCAAGGCGGATTGTCGCCGTCGATTCGGTAGCGGAAATTGAGCGCGTTGATGTCGACCCCCGTGGCGACCGAGGCGGCAGCGTCAGCCGCGGCGTTCTGCCGGCGGAGTGCAATGAGCTGGTCCTGCGCATAGGCCCAGGAAACCGACGCCATATAAGTCTTCTCGGTGGAGCGGAGCTCGAGGTGGTAGGTGCGCCGGTCGGTATTGATGATGAGATTGGTGACGAGGTCGGCGCGCGTCGGCTTGACGAGGATATGGACGCGCTTGGTGGGTCCGGTGCCGCTCTCGGTGTCCCCGATGACCCAGCGTACCGTATCGCCGGCGGCGACCGGGCCGGAACCGACCAGCTGCTCGCCCGGCGCCAGCGCGATATCGGTGATCTGTCCCGGTGCCGCGT
>JAUXWH010000052.1 GCA_030681365.1 Bradyrhizobium sp. | reverse complement strand
CAGCGCGCTGTACCACAAATGGTGGAACGGCTCGGCCTGGGGTCCCTCGCTCACCGGCTACGAGAACATGGGCGGCATCTGCACGTCGAAGCCCCGCGTCACGGCGTGGGGGCCGAACCGGCTCGACGTGTTCGTGACCGGTACCGACAGCGCGCTGTACCACAAATGGTGGAACGGCTCGGCCTGGGGTCCCTCGCTCACCGGCTACGAAAACATGGGAGGCGTCATCTCCGCCTTCCGTACCGAACAAGCCGAACCTCCGCGAATTCAGCGCGTAGCCTAGGGAGGCTGTCATGACTGCGATGGATCAGGGCGCTGCACCGCCAAGCGGCAGCTGGACCCACTCGTTCGAAGAGGACGAGCCCGGCGGCGTCCTGGTCTATCGCCCGACTGACTCTTTCGCTTTCCCGCCCACCCGCGCCGGACGCGACACCATCGTGTTCGGCGAGGGCGGGGCACTGACCGAGCTCGCGCCGGGACCGGACGACCGCCCGCGCGCCAGGCCCGGCCGCTGGATTGCCCGCGGTATGAATCGCTTCACCCTCGGTGGCACCGCGGAGGCACCCGAGCGCGCCATCGAAATCGTTGAGGCCAAATCGGACGTTCTCAGGATTCGCAAGCACTGAGGCCCATCAACCTGCAGAGGCTCAGCGTCATGACCAGCTTCACCGTCGTTTCCACCGCGGCGTCACAGGCGAAGAAGGCCGTTGCGCGCCGCCCCGGCGTCATGTGGTGCCAGTTCGACAACGAAACCCTGCTCTGGCAGTCGGGCGTCGATTCACCCTCCCGGGAATTCAGGGAATTGCGCCTGCTCGGCGGGCCGCCGCAGGTGGCGCAAGGCGACCTCTATCTGGTCGTGCAGGCCGGCAATGCCTTCCTGCACGAATTCCCGAGCGCGCGTGTCGCCATCAACAAGGGACGTTACCTCGCCGTCGACATGACGGCGAGCGAACTCGACCACGTGCTTTCGCATGATGGAGCGTGCTTCGGGCTCTGCCCGCTGCCCGTCAACACGACCGTGCTGGAGACCCTCGTGCCGGCGCACGGCGAGCGCCAGCCCGATGAAGGTATCGCGGCGCTCGCCGCCATGGTGTCCCAGTCCCGCTTCGCCGATACGCTGTCGAGACTGACCGCGTTCCGCACCCGGCACTCCCTGACGGCCGAATTTTCTGCGGCCGCCGATCTCTGCAAGGACATGCTGGAAGCGCTCGGTTGCACGGTATCGAAGCGCCCGATCGCCGTCGGCAGCGGTACCAGTTTCAATATCGTCGCCGACAAGCCGGGCTTCGGCGTCAACCGGCGGCTCGTGCTCGTGACCGCGCACCTCGATTCGGTGAATTCAGCGGGCGGCATTGCGGCTGCGGCACCGGGCGCCGACGACAACGGCAGTGGCGCGGCCGGTGTGCTGGAGATCGCCCGCATCCTGACGGCGCAGGCGGCCGAGCACGATCTTCGCCTCATTCTGTTCGGCGGCGAAGAGCAGGGCTTGCATGGAAGCCAGCAATATGTGGCGTCCCTGTCGCAGGCCGATCGTGGCCGCATCGACAGCATTATTAACATGGACATGATCGGTACCCTCAATACGCAGGCACTGACCGTGCTGCTCGAGGGGGCGAGCGTTTCGCAGGCGCTGATGAACGATCTGATCGCGGCGGCGGCGGACTACACGTCGTTGACCGTGCAGACCTCGCTCAATCCGTTCGCGAGCGACCATGTGCCTTTCATCCAGGCCTCGCTGCCGGCGCTCCTGACCATTGAGGGCGCGGATACCGCCAACCACAACGTCCACACCGCGAACGACACGCTCGACAAGATTCACTACGGGCTGGCAGCCGAAATCCTCAAGATGAACGTCGCCGTGGTAGCGCGCCAGCTCGGTATACAGACCGCCGGCGGAGCGCGTTCGAGTTCGTCTCCGGTCGTGTCGTGGGGTGCGAACCGGATCGACGCGTTCGTGCTGGGCAGCGACCGCGCGCTCTATCACAAGTGGTGGAACGGCTCGGCCTGGGGGCCGTCGCTCACCGG
>JAUXWH010000043.1 GCA_030681365.1 Bradyrhizobium sp. | reverse complement strand
CGTCGGCCGGCATGATCGCGGTGAACGAGTTCAGCACCTGCTTCTTGGAATAGCGCCCGCCCACGACCTTCTCGGAGGTACCGGTCTTTCCGCCGACATAATAGCCCTTCACGTCGGCCTTCTTGGCGGTTCCGATCTCCGCGTTGAGCCGCATCAAATAGCGCATCTTGTCCGACGTCTCGGTCCTGACCACCTTCTTCGCCATCGCCTTCGCTTCCTCTTCCGTCCGCTTGAGGAATGTCGGCGGAATCAGGTAGCCGCCGTTGATGACGGCGTTGATGCCCATCACCGCCTGAAGCGGCGCCACGGAAAGCCCGTGACCGAAGGCGATGGTGATGGTGTTGAGTTCGCCCCAGCGCCGCGGCACGATCGGCGAGGTGCTCTCGGGCAGTTCTGTGCGCAGACGGTCGAGCTGCCCCATCTTGCGCAGGAACGCCTTGTGCGCCTCGACGCCCTGCGACAGCGCAACCCGCGCCGCGCCGACGTTGGACGAGAAGGTGAAGACTTCCGACAGCGTGATCGAGCGGCCCATCGGATGGGTGTCGTTGATGGCGAACTTGCCATAACGCAGAGCGCCGCGGGCATCGTACAGGGTGTTGAGATTGGCCTTGCCGGAATCCAGCGCCATCGCCAGCGTCAGCGCCTTGAAGGTCGAGCCCATCTCGTAGACGCCGGTGGTCAGGCGGTTGATGCGGTCGGGATCGTGCGCCTCCTTCGGATTGTTGGGATCGAAGTCCGGCACCGACACCATCGCCACGATCTCGCCGGTCTTGACGTTGGAGACGAGGCCGGAGGCCGCCTTGGCCTTGTATTTTTCCTTGGCCTTGAGCAGTTCGTCGCGCAGCGCGTGCTGAACGCGCAAGTCGATAGACAGATCCACCGGCCGCTGCAGGCGATCAGTGGCGAAGCCGGCGCGGTGCAGATCGGCCAGACCGTTATTGTCGAGCCACCTCTCCATTCCGGCGATGCCCTGGTTGTCGATATTGACCAGGCCGATCAGATGCGCGACTTCGGCGCCGGTGGGATAGACCCGCTTGTTCTCGCGCAGGAACCCGATGCCGGGAATGCCGAGGCGGTGAATGGCCTGCTGCTGCTTCGGGGTGATTTCACGCTTTAGCCAGACGAAGCCCTTCTTCGACGCCAGCCGTTGACGCACTTCGGCGGTGTCGAGATCCGGCAGCGTCGCGGTGAGAAGCTCGATCGCTTCATCCTGGTCGATGATCCGGCGCGGCTCGCCGAACAGGCTGGGCGACTTGACGTCGGTGGCGAGGATCACGCCGTTGCGGTCGACGATGTCGGGCCGGGCCGTGGCGATGCGGTCCTGCGACGCGGTGCGGCGCGCGGCGTGATTGTCGCCGGTCGCAATCATGACCAGCCGGCCGCCGATCACGGCATAGATCGCCACGAAGGCCAGGATGGCAAGCCCGATGCGGGCGCGCGCCTTCGCCGACCGGTCGACATCGCGCCCGTACAGCAGGCCGCGAATCAGCCGCTGCCGCCATGGTTCCGCGGGTCTCGCGACTTTCGGCGCCGAACCGGTCATTGCTGATCCTCCGGCGCCGGCACCGAGCCTGTGACCGTGGCGGCATCGGCCGCGGCATCGATGGTCTCGAGCATCGCTCCGATCGGATCGGGATCGCCCGGCTTGAAGAAGCGCGGCGGCCGCTCGGGCAGGTTCTTCATCGAATCATATTGCGTGGCGACCAGCGGCTTCAGCGGCAGATGACGGTCGGCGAGGCCCTGAAGCCGCTCCGGCGCATCGAGCCTGGCCCATTCCGCGCGCAGGCTGGCGATGGCGTCGCGCTGCTGGCGAATCTCCGCATGCAGCCGCAGCACGCGCTCGGTGCGCGCGGTGGATTCCATCTTGATGCGGTAGACATAGGCGGCGGCGAACACCAAAGCGGCGATCACGAAGAGATGGATGATGCGCATGGTCAGCCTCCCCTCATCACGTCGTCGAGAACGGGCCACGCCGGCAACGCCGCGGCGGCATGCGCGGGAGCCTCGGTGCGCTCGGCCGCGCGCAGCTGGGCCGAGCGCGCGCGTGGGTTGGCGGATACCTCGTCGGCCCCGGCCGTGACCGGGCGTTTCGTCAGAATGACAAAGCTCGGCGGCGCCTGGTTCATTTCCGGCAAATGGCGCGAGCCGCCGCCGGCCCTGGCCCGCTCGACCAGGAAATTCTTGACGATGCGGTCTTCCAGCGAATGAAACGACACCACCACCAGCCGGCCGCCCGGCTTCAGCACCCGCTCGGCGGCCGCCAGCGCCAGATGCAACTCATCGAGTTCCGCGTTGACGAAAATCCGCAAGGCCTGGAACGTGCGGGTCGCGGGATGGATTTCACCCGGCTTCGGCCACACCACCTTGGAGACGATATCGGCCAGCGCCCTGGTGGTTTCGATCGGCGCTTCCTTGCGGGCGGCGACGATGGCCTTGGCGACGGGGCGGGAATAACGCTCTTCGCCGAAAATATAGATGATGTTGGCGAGATCGGCCTCGGAGGCGACCGCGATGACATCGGCCGCGGTCGGCCCGTCATGGCCCATCCGCATGTCGAGCGGGCCGGCTGCCCGAAACGAGAAGCCGCGCTCGGCCTGGTCGAGCTGCATCGAGGAGACGCCCACGTCCATCACCACGCCGTCGACCGAGGACAGGCCCTGCGCGGCGCAGATTTCGGCGAGATTGGAGAAGCGATCCTCGACCAGCGTGAGCCGGCCAGCCGACTGGTCCACCAGATCGAAGCCGCCCGAAATGGCTGATCGGTCGCGGTCGATGCCGATGACCCGGGTTCCCTCGATATCGAGGATGGCACGGCTGTAGCCGCCGGCGCCGAAGGTGGCATCGAGATAGATTCCGCCGGCACGGGGGCCAAGCAGCTCGATCGCCTCGCGGCCGAGCACGGGGATATGGCGCTGGATTTGATTTGGGGCAGCCGGATTCATGCCCCGGCTCCGGGCGCGGTGCGGGGTAAAACCTGGAAACTGGACGCGAACGGCCCCATTGCGCCTCAAATCTCTGCACTTCGCCGGGCTTCTCGCCTCGAAAAGCACTGTTCGAACCGAAGGCCCTGGCGAGGCACGATGGCCGATCCCGCGTGAGCCCGATCGCAAACCCCGATTTCCCCTTGGAATTTGCTGGGCTGCCATGGGATCTCAAGTGCCGGGATTTCGAGCGTCGATGCGGCCTCGGCCGTCCCCAAAACCGGTTCGGCTCTTCACCACTTAGTAACGGCAGTTAGCGTTAAGAAAGCGTTGATGGATTTGGGTGGATTTTCGCGCTCAAACGGAACGCGCGGCGATCCCCTGCGCCATCATCCCGATTGGCGGCCTCAAGTGATGCTTCCCGCACACACCCGGCCAAAATGCGAAGCCGCGGCCGGCCTCACCGATTGCGCCGTTGGCATCGTAAAGGAATAGTAAATGCGGTTCGTCCTGGAGGCGCACCATTGCCGTTCTCCTGCCCGGTTTGACCTGTCCTATGCCGCCCGGTTCGTTCGCATCCAACGGAAATGATTCGAGGCGTCGCGCCGTCCCGCTGCCCAGGACCAACGCGAATATGAAGACCTTTACCCCGGATTCCTCGATCGCTTCCGACGTCATCCCGTCGGTGAACTACGGCGAGCGGAACAAGGGCCGGCTGCCCGACATGATCGTGCTGCACTACACCGGCATGCCCGATGTCGAGGGCGCGATCGCGCAGCTGTGCACGGCGGGCACCGACGTCTCGGCGCATTACATCGTGCTGGAAGACGGCCGCATCGTGCAGTGCGTGCCGGAGGCCAAGCGCGCCTGGCATGCCGGCGTGGCGGTCTGGGCCGGCGAGGAAGACATCAACTCCTGTTCGATCGGCGTCGAGATCGTCAATCGCGGCCACGACTGGGGCTATCCGGATTTTCCGCTGCGCCAGATCGCCGCCGTGATCGCGCTGTGCCGCGGCATCATGCTGCGCCGCCAGGTGCCGTCGCATCGCGTGCTCGCCCATTCGGACGTCGCGCCGTCCCGCAAGAAGGATCCCGGCGAGAAATTTCCCTGGCATTCGCTGGCCAATTCCGGCGTCGGCCACTGGGTGCAGCCGGCCCCGATCGTGCGCGGCGAAACCAAGAAACTCGGCAGCCTCGGCGACGACGTGCTCGGCCTGCAGCAGGCGCTGGCCAAATACGGTTACGGCATCCCGACGACGGGAAAATACGACGGGCCCACCATGGAAGCGGTCACCGCCTTCCAGCGCCACTTCCGCCCCGCCCGCGTCGACGGCGTCGCCGACCATTCGACCTTGGTCACCCTGCAGACACTGCTGGAAGCCTTGCCGGCCGAGGCTGTGGCCGTCGCCGTAAAGTAGACTGTAGCCGTATTCATAAATCGGTGTTGCAGTCCCTCCTTCGAGACGCGGCGAAGACGCCGCTCCTCAGGAAGAGGTTACCCTGTTGATACACAACAACCTCATGCCCGGATGAACGCTTCGCGTTCGGCGACACGATTGACCTTGCTCAAGCCGGGCGAGCTCGTTTTCGGCGACAAGCCGCGCTAGCGGCATGAGCACGGAATTGAGCGATGTCATTTGAGCGCGTCCTGCGCTGGGCCCTGGTTGCGATCGCCATCGCGGGATTGTCGGCGGGAATCCTCGCCTGGCTGGCGGGCCGGCCGGATCTCGCCGATCTCTGCTGGACGCTGGCGACCGCGCCCGTGATCGCGGGACTGGCGTTCTCCATCGTCAGGGATTTCCTGGCGGGACGGTTCGGGGTCGATGCCATCGCGCTGGTGTCGATGAGCGCGGCGCTGGCGCTCGGCCAGCCGCTGGCGGGCGCCGTGGTCGCGCTGATGTATTCCGGCGGCAACGTGCTGGAGGATATCGCAGTCGCCCGCGCCGAGCATGATCTGCGCGCGCTGGTCGATCGCGCGCCGCGCGAGGCGCGCCGACAGGTGGATGGCCGCATCGAGCAGGTACCGGTCGACGCCGTGGCGGTCGGCGACCGTTTGCTGGTGCATGCCGGCGAGGTAGTGCCGGTCGACGGGGTCGTCACCTCGGACGCGGCCGTCATCGACGAGTCGGCGATAACGGGCGAACCGATCCCGGTGGCCAAAGCGCGAGGCGTCGCCATCCTGTCCGGCGCCCTCAATGCCGGCGCGACCTTCGAAATGACGGTGACCGCGGTCGCCGGCGAAAGCACCTATGCCGGCATCGTCAAGATGGTCACGGCGGCGCAGACCGCCAAGGCGCCGTTCGTGCGACTGGCCGACCGCTACGCCCTGGTGTTCCTGCCGATCACGCTCGCGCTGGCTTTCGTGGCGTGGTGGATCTCGGGCGATCCGCTGCGCAGCCTCGCGGTGCTGGTGGCGGCGACGCCGTGTCCGCTGATCCTGGCCGCTCCGGTCGCCTTCATCGCCGGCGTCGCCCGGGCGGCGCGGCGCGGCATTCTGGTCAAGGGCGGCGCTGCGCTGGAGGCGCTGGCGCGCGCGCAAACCGTGCTGTTCGACAAGACCGGCACACTGACGGTCGGCGGCGCGCGGCTTCTCTCGGTCGAGGTGGCGCCGGACACAACCGCCGAGGAAGTATTGCTGCTCGGAGCCTCTCTCGAACAGGCGTCGCATCATGTGGTCGCGGGCGCCATCGTGCAGGCCGGCACCGAGCGTGGCCTGCGTCTCAAGCTGCCCGAGCAGGTCAGCGAAGCCATGGGTTCGGGCCTGCACGGCCTGATCGAGGGACGGCGGGTCGCCGCCGGCTCGCGGGAATTCATCCTCGCGGGCGCGCAACCGCCGGAATGGGCGAAGCGGGCGATCCGGCGCGCCTCGTGGCGCTCGGCGCTGATCGTGTTCGTCGCCGTCGAGGGCCGGCCGGTCGGCGCCTTGCTGCTCGCCGACGAACTGCGCGCCGATACGCCGCGGGCGATCCGGCTGCTGCGCGAGGCCGGCATCACCCGCATCGTCATGGTCACCGGCGACCGCGCCGGCGCGGCACAGGCGATCGGCGCTGCGCTCGATCTGGATTCCGTGCTGGCGGAGCGCGTTCCCACCGACAAGGTCGACGCGGTGCGCTCCGAGCAGCGGCTGTATCCGACCATCATGGTCGGCGACGGCATCAACGACGCCCCGGCGCTGGCGGCGGCCGACGTCGGGATCGCGCTCGGCGCCCGCGGCGCCAGCGCCTCGTCGGAAGCCGCCGACGTGGTGATCCTGGCCGACCGGCTCGACCGAGTCGGCGAAGCCATCACGATCGCGCAGCGCGCGCGGCGGATCGCCGTCCAGAGCATCGTCGCCGGCATGACGCTTTCGATCCTCGCGATGCTGGCGGCGACCGTCGGCTGGCTGCAGCCGGTGCCGGCGGCGCTGGTTCAGGAGGCGATCGATGTCGCCGTGATCCTCAATGCGCTGCGCGCGCTGAGCCCGGGCTTTGGCCGCGCCGGCCGGACCATGTCCGCCGCGGCCGGACGCGAGCTGCATCGCGATCACCTCGCGCTGATCAGCCATCTCGACCGCTTGCGATCGATCGTCGACGCGCTCGACGATGCCGCCCCGGAGGACGCGGCAGCCCTGATTGCCGAGGCAAACGCGGTTATTCAGGACCAGGTGGTCGTTCACGAGCGCGACGATGAGGGCCACGTCTATCCAGAACTGGCCAGGGTCCTGCGGGAGGGCCACGGCCTCTCCGCCATGAGCCGGGCGCACCGTGAGATCCTGCACCTCGCCCGCCTGCTCGGGCGCGTCGCCGGGGATCTGCCGTTGGAAAAGGTCGACCGCTACCTGATCCGCGACGCGCAACGGCTGATCGAGGCCGTCGAGACGCTGGTGCGGCTCCACACCGCGCAGGAAGAGGACATCTACGAGGCGGTCGCGGCGCGGTAGCAGCCCCGAACCGAAAATATCGAAAACAACCCATGCAAAGAAAGCCGGCCGAGGCTTTTCAGCGGCTTGACGCGACCGCTTCGAACCCCCATCACAGGCGCGTCAGTCGGCCGGACGGCCGCTCCCGCTACGGTCGAAAGGCTGCGGGAGAGGAAAGTCCGGGCTCCATCGACATACGGTGCCGGATAACGTCCGGCGGGGGCGACCCCAGGGACAGTGCCACAGAGAACGAACCGCTCGCCTTCGCCCCTTCGGGGGCTTCGGCGTAGTAAGGGTGAAAAGGTGCGGTAAGAGCGCACCGCGGGTCCGGCAACGGAAACGGCATGGCAAACCACACCGGGAGCAAAACCGAATAGGGACGGCAACGCGGGATGCTCGCTGCAAGGCGATAACTCCGCAGGGCGATGTCAGGCTCGCTGTCCGGGTAGGTTGCTCGAGGCCATGTGCGAACATGGTCCCAGAGGAATGGCCGTCACGTATCGCCGGCGCAAGCCGGCGGTGCCCTACAGAACCCGGCTTACAGGCCGGCTGATATCTTTGTACGAAAGCGTTTTCGAACGCGTTTTACCGAGAATGAGGGGTTCGGCGTCACGCGCCGGCCCCCTCGCCATTTCAGTACTCGTCATTGCGAGCGCAGCGAAGCAATCCATCTCACAGCGTAAAGAAAGAATGGATTGCTTCGTCGCAAGGGCTCCTCGCAATGACGGGGATAGGACTGAGCATCAATCCCGCCTGAACCGGTAATCGAACCGCTCCCCGTCCGCCTTGATCAGCCCCGCCGTCGGCGTCGGAAAATGGATCGGCAGGATCAGCGTGTCGGTGTCCGCCACCTCAGCGAAGAATTTTCGGCGCGAGACCGCCGATTGTTTTGCGTCCCAGTCCGGCTTTGCCGACCAGTCTGGCTCGCGGCACTGGATCGCGTGGTGCATCAGGTCGCCCGTCACCACCGCGCGCTGGCCGCGCGAGAAAATGTTGACGCAGCAATGGCAGGGCGAGTGGCCCGGCGTCGGCGTCAGCGTGATGGTGTCGTCGAGCGCGTAGTCGTCGTCCACCAGCAGCGCCTGGCCGGCTTCGACAATCGGCAGGCAATTGTCGCGGAACACGGTGCCGGGCGGATTGGCGCCGCGCGCGTGCTCGGCCTCCCAGATCGCATATTCCCTCTTGTGAAACACGTATTTCGCGTTCGGGAAGGTCGGCACCCAGCGGCCGTCGCGCAGCACCGTGTTCCAGCCGGTATGGTCGATGTGAAGATGGGTGCAGAACACGTAGTCCACGCTCTCATAGCTGACGCCGAGCGCGAACAGCTCGTTGCGCCAGCGCTCCTTTCCGGGGAAATCGAACGGCGGCGGATGGCCCTTGTCCTCGCCGGTGCAGGTATCAACCAGGATGGTGTGATGCGGGGTGCGAACGACAAAAGTCTGGTAGGTGATGACGATCTTTCCGAGCGCGGAATCGAACACCTCCGGCTCCATGGAAGGCAGATGATGCCTGAACACGGCCTCGTCATAGGCCGGGAAAAAATCCTGCGGCCGCCGCCACGGGCCTTCGCGCTCGATCACCGCGTCGATGGTGATGTCGCCGATCCGGAGCTGCTTCATCGCGCAGGCTCCGCCGCGATCTTCGTCAGCAGCGTCATCAGCGCCTCCGGCGCGGTGACGTTCGGCGAATGGCTGGCGTCTATTTCATGATAGCCCCAGGCCGGATCGCCTTTGGCTTGTCTCGCAAACGGCCCGAAGGTGTCCTGCGGCGTGATGCGGGTGGCGTAGATGTAGCTGCGCGGCAAGGTCAGCGCGCCGCCCTGCAGCTTCAGTGCTGTCTCGAAGCATTTGATCGGCATATGCACGCGGCGCGTGCTCAGCCATTCCTGGTCGGCCGGCGACGTATCCGGCGGCGTCGGATTCGGCGGCACCCGCCAGCCGTCGCCGCTGTCGGCGCGTTTCTGAACCGCCACCTTGTTCAGGTCGAACAGCGACTGACCATCTTCGGGCACGAAGGCGTCGACATAGATCAGCTTGACGACGCGGTCCCGGGCGCGGTCGGCCACCCCGGTGGCGACCATGCCGCCATAGCTGTGGCCGACCAGCACGATGTCGCGAAGGTCTTCGTATTTGATGACGTTGAGGACGTCCTCGATGTGGGTTTCGAGATCGATCGAGGGATTGGCCAGATGCGCGCGCTCGCCCAAGCCGGTGTAGGTCGGCGTCACCAGCCGGTGCCCGGCCGCCGCCATCAGCGGATGCATCTTCTTCCAGGCCCAGCCGGCCGACCAGGCGCCGTGGCAGACGAGAAAGGTCTTGGGAGACGAGGAGTTCATCGGGCATTTCCATGTGTGAGAAGGGTTGTTGGACCGAGGTCAACTGCGATAGTACCCGCTCGAAGCGTCGTGTAAACGTTGCTCACTCACACAGTCATTCCGGGGCGTGCGAAGCACGAACCACAGATGTGCACTGCACATCGGGGAATCTCGAGATTCCGGGTTCGCATCTGCGATGCGCCCCGGAATGACGAAGGAAATATCGGGCAGGCATGAACACTGCGGCCTATGTGCTTGTGCTGCTCGGCGCGCTCTCCGGCGGTTTCGTCTCCGGCCTCGTCGGATTCGGCACGGCGATGACGGCGCTGGGGATCTGGCTCTACGTGCTGCCGCCCTCGCTGGCGGTGCCGCTGGTGCTGATCTGTTCGGTGGTCGCCCAGACCTCGACGATGCCCGCGATGTGGCGCAGCTTCGACCTGACGCTGGTCTGGCCGTTCCTGATCGGCGGTCTCGCCGGTGTACCGCTCGGCGTGCTGATGATCGCCTATGCCGATCCGGAGATCTTCAAGCTCAGCATCGGCGTGCTGTTGCTGGTGTTTCCGACAGCACTGTATTTCCAGCGCAAGCCGATGGCGTTCACGTTCGGCGGCCGGGTGGCGGATGCGGGAATCGGATTCGCCGGCGGCATCCTCGGCGGCCTCGCCGGCCTGTCCGGCGCGCTTCCGACCCTGTGGGCGAGCGTGCGCGGCTGGGGCAAGGACGAGCGGCGCGGCGTTTTCCAGACCTTCAACTGGACGGTGCTTTTCACGGCGCTGTGCCTGCAGGCCGGCATGGGCCTCGTCAGACTGGACGTGGTCTGGCTCGCATTGATCGCGTTCCCGGCGACGATCACCGGTGCGTGGTTCGGCGCACGCGCCTATCGCGTGCTGAGCGACCGCAATTTCAGGGATCTGGTGCTGGCGCTGTTGTTTCTGTCCGGCGTCGGACTGGTCTGGAGCAGCATCGGCACGATGTAGCCGTGCAGGCCGAGAGGCTCAGCGCCAATGCGGGCTCGCCGGTCCGGTATCGCGCCTCGCCCCGAGCACCATGCCGCCGGCGACACCGACACCGAGGACGTACATCCAGCCTTCGTGAAAATCGAACAAATGCGAGTTGAACAGCGATGTAAAGATATTCTGCACGACCACCAGCAGGCCGATCCACGCCGCCAGACCGTCGCCGCGAAACAGCGCCAGATGCTTCCACCACAGTGCATAGAGCACGACGATCCCGAGCACCCCCCACTGGACCGCGACGTTCAAGGTCTGATTGTGCGGATTTGCGACGATCTCGGCGCGCACGCCGACCTGGCCGACCGCGGCCTGCTCGAACAGCCCGCGGGTGGAGCCGGTGCCGTGTCCTGTCACGGGGGCCTGCGCAAAAAATCGCAGCGACTTCTGCCAGTATTCCAGCCGGGATCCGACTCCGCTCGGATTGTTGTAAAGGGTGGTCTCCTGCCAGTCGGTGAAAAACTTCTGGCCGGTGGCGCGCAAGCCGGGAGACGCGCTCCAGACCGCCGCCGCGAGCAGCACAACGGCAATTGCCCCGATGATGGCGGTTCGCAATCTCAAATGCAGCAGCGCGAATACCGCCAGCATGATCGGCATGGTCACCAGCGCGGTTCGCGAAACCACCACGAACATCATGTTGGCGAGCAGACTGAGTGCGATCGTCGTGAGCAGCAACGCGAGCCGCATCCTGCCGGCGCGTAGCGCCATCATGACCGGATAGGCCAGCGCCACCGCGCACAGCGCGAACTCCTGGCTCTGGGCGATGTAGTTCTTGACGACAATCCCCGTTGCCGGAGCATAGAGCCTGCGAGAGATAGAGCTTGAGCGAGAGGTCCGGCGCGTAGGCGACGAGCCAGGACACGGCCATCAGCAGCGTGCAGGACGCCAGAAACGCGATGAAGACCCACAGGCCGCGGGGCGAGCGCTGAAAATGATAGAACAACAGCGGCAGCATCAGCAGTTTGGCGGTCTGGCTGACCGCATGGAGCCGGACGCTCCAGGATGCGTCCGACCACAGCGTTCCCAGCAGCGCCAGCGCGAACAATGCGATCGGCAGTGCCGAGACCGGCCGCAGCAGCGACCGTAACAAGGCGCGCGGCTCGACGGTCGGAATCAGCGCGGCGAACCACAGCACCGCGGCGATCGCGACGCCTGTGGTCGACCACGGCAGCAGGATCGCGATCAGCACCGTCAGCAGATCGATATTGAGGATCCGCGCGGCCGGGTCGTGCCGTGCGGACCAGATCACCGAAAGCCAGGAGGCGCCGGGCTCTCTTCGAATTGTTTCGGTCATCCTTGTTCCCTTGGGCGCCGAGAGAGCACACCAACGCTCAATCTACGCGACCGGGGAGGTGTCCGCAAATCAAGGCTGTCACTCCGCCGCCGAGATGCGACCGAATTCCGTCGCCTGCCGTTCGAACAGCCCGCGATAGATACCGCCGACGTGATTGGCCAGCGCGGCATGGGTGCCCTGCTCGACGATCGCGCCGCGGTCGAACACCAGAATGCGGTCGAGGCTGCGCACCGTCGACAGCCGGTGCGCGATCACGATCGAGGTGCGGCCCTTCATCAGCCGTTCCATCGCCTGCTGGATCAGCGCCTCGGATTCGGAATCCAGGCTCGATGTCGCCTCGTCCAGAATCAGCACCGGCGCGTCGGCGAGGAAGGCGCGCGCCAGCGCCACGCGCTGCCGCTCGCCGCCCGACAGCTTGACGCCGCGCTCGCCGACCAGCGTGCCGTAGCCCTTCGGCAGCCGCAGGATGAATTCGTGGGCGTTGGCGAGCCGCGCGGCCTGCTCGATCGCCGCCATGCTGGCGCCGGGCCGGCCATAGGCGATGTTCTCGGCCAGGGAGCGGTGAAACAGGATCGGATCCTGCTGCACGATCGCGATCTGGCTGCGCAGCGAATGCTGCGTCGCATGCGCGATATCCTGGCCGTCGATCAGGATGCGTCCACCAGAGACGTCGTACAACCGCTGCACCAGTTTCACGAACGTGGTCTTGCCGGAGCCGGAGCGGCCGACCAGGCCGACGCGTTCGCCCGCGCCGATGTCGACCGACAGGCCGTCATACAGCGGCTCGCGGTGGCCGCCGTAATGAAACGTGACACGGTCGAACACGATGCGTCCGCCCTGGATGTCGATCGCTTTGGCGTCCGCCGCGTCGGAGATGCCGATCGGCTCGTCATGGATGGCCACGAGCTCATCCATGTCGTTGACCGAACGCTGCAGATTGTTGATGTGCATGCCGACATCGCGCAGATAGGCGTGGATGATGTAGTAGCTGGTCAGCACATAGGTGACGTCGCCCGGCGTCGCGCGGCCGGCGATCCACAGCAGCAGCGCGCCGCCGATCACCGAGCCGCGCAGGCACAGCAGCACCGCGAGCTGCGCCGTCGAGGTGTAGTTGTAGCGCAGCCAGGTCCGGCGCACGCGCCGGCGCCAGCGGGCGATGACGCGCGCCAGCCTCAGGTCCTCGCGCGCCTCGGCGCCGAACGATTTCACCACCGCGTTGCAGGTCAGGGCATCGGCCAGCGTGCCGCCGACCTTGGTGTCCCAGGCGTTGGAGACGCGCGCAGCCGGTGCGATATAGCTGGTCGAGAACCAG
>JAUXWH010000033.1 GCA_030681365.1 Bradyrhizobium sp. | reverse complement strand
CGATCCTCTGCATCGCGGTCGGCGCCGGCGCCTCGGGCGCGCTCAACATGTGGTACGAGAGCGATATCGACGCGCTGATGTCGCGCACCGTCAACCGGCCGATCCCGCGCGGCCGGGTCACGCGTCCGGAAGCGCTCGCCTTCGGCCTGATCCTGGCGTTCTTCTCGGTGATGACGCTCGGCGTCCTGGTCAACTGGCTGGCCGGCGGGCTGCTGGCTTTCACCATCTTCTTCTACGTCGTGGTCTACACCATGATGCTGAAGCGCTGGACCGCGCAGAACATCGTGATCGGCGGGGCCGCCGGCGCGCTGCCTCCTGTGGTGGCCTGGGCGGCGGCGACCGGGTCGCTGTCGATGGAGCCGGTGCTGCTGTTCCTGATCATCTTCTTCTGGACCCCCCCGCATTTTTGGGCGCTGGCGCTGTTTCGCAGCGACGACTACGCCCGCGCCGGGGTGCCGATGCTGCCGGTGGTCGCCGGTCCCGATGCGACCCGGCTGCAGATCCTGCTGTATACGGTCGTGCTGGTCGCGGTCGCGGTGGCACCTTGGCCGCTCGGTTATTTCGACGCCGTGTATGGCGTGACCTCGCTGGCGCTCGGCGCCGGCATGCTGGCGCTGGCGCTCAACGTCTACCGGCACCGCACCGGCAGCCAGGCGCTGCGCGCCACGCGAAAGCTGTTCGCCTTCTCGATCGTTTATCTGTTCGTGCTGTTCGCGACCCTGCTGCTCGGGGTCGTCGTCCATGCCATCGCACCTTCGATCTGGTAGGGGGCGCATGAGCGAATGGACGACAAGCCAAAGCCAGAGGGAATCGTCCTCACCGAGGCGCAGAAGAAAAGCCGCCGCGAGCGTTCGATCGCCATCGCGCTCGCGCTCGGCGTACTGGTCGTGCTGTTTTTCGCCGTCACCATGGTCAAGGGACCGGCCGTGATGCTGCGGCCGATGTGACGAGATGATCGACATGGAGCGCCCGCCGACGATGCCGCAACCGCCGACCACAAGCCGGAAGACAGCCGCACGCCGCGGACTGCGCGGGCTTTTTTCGTTGCGCAGGATTTTTACCCTGCGGGGGCTTGGCCGCGATGCGGCGGTGGCTTCGATCTGCGGCTTTGTCGTGGTGCTGATGGTCGGCGCGTCCTATGCGGCGGTGCCGTTTTACGACTGGTTCTGCCGCGCCACCGGCTTCAACGGCACCACCCAGGTCGCGACCTCGGCTCCGTCAGGCGAGCCGCTGGCACGCAAGATTACGGTGCGCTTCGATGCCAATGTCGGGCCGGGCCTGCCATGGAAATTCGAGCCCGAGCAGACCGAAATCGAGGTCCGGATCGGCGAAGTCTTCACGGTGTTTTACAAGGTGACCAACCAGGCGGCGCGGGAGACCACCGGGGCGGCCGCCTATAATGTGGCGCCGCTGACGGTCGGGGCGTATTTCCAGAAGATCAACTGCTTCTGCTTCACCGAACAGACCATGGCGGCAGGCGAAAAGCGCGACATGCCGGTGGTGTTCTACGTCGATCCGGCGCTGGCCGCGGACAGCGAGAACGATGGGCTGAACACCATCACGCTGTCCTATACCTTCTACCCCGTGCGCGAGCCGGCACCGAAGCCGCTGGCAGCGAGCGCATTGGACAAGCGCAAGGGCAACAACCTCTGAGCGCGAGGCTTCAGGGATGAGAATTGATTTTTGAGACGAATACGTGCCGAATGGCACGGCACCGCTAACGGAGAGACCGCAATGGCTACGGCGCACGTCAAGCACCACGACTACCACCTCGTCGATCCCTCCCCGTGGCCGTTCGTCGGATCGATCTCGGCCTTCATCATGGCGGTCGGTGCGGTCACCTGGATGCATCACATGTTCGCCGCCGCGCCGATCATCTTCGGCATCGGCACCGTCGGCGTGCTCTACACCATGGCGGCCTGGTGGGCGGACGTGATCAAGGAGGCCCAGCACAAGGGCGATCACACCCGCGTGGTGCAGATCAGCCATCGCTATGGCATGATCCTGTTCATCGCCTCCGAAGTGATGTTCTTCGTCGCCTGGTTCTGGGCCTTCTTCAATTCGTCGCTGTTCCCCGACGATCCCGTTCACTTCACCCGGGAGGCGCTGTTCGGCGGCGTCTGGCCGCCCAAGGGCATCGAGACCTTCGATCCCTGGCATCTGCCGCTGCTCAACACGCTGATCCTGCTGACTTCGGGCACCACGGTCACCTGGGCGCATCACGCGCTGCTGGAGAACGACCGCCAGGGCCTGAAATGGGGCCTGATCCTCACTGTGCTGCTCGGCGTCGCCTTCACCTGCGTGCAGGCCTATGAATATGGCCACGCCGCGTTCAACTTCTCCGGCAACATCTACGGCGCCACCTTCTACATGGCGACCGGCTTCCACGGCTTCCACGTGCTGGTCGGGACCATCTTCCTGCTGGTCTGCCTGTTCCGCGCCTATGCCGGGCATTTCACGCCGACCCAGCACCTCGGCTTCGAATTCGCCGCCTGGTACTGGCATTTCGTCGACGTGGTCTGGTTGTTCCTGTTCGTCGTCATCTACGTCTATTACGGTGGCGCGGCGCCCGCGGCGCATTGATCTGCCATCGACTGTGCTACAAGGGGGCGGCCGCAGGGCCGCCCCTTTTTGTTGATGCCGTGCCCCGGACGCTGCGCAGCACGAAGTGATGCGCTGCTGAGCCGGGGCCCCTCCTTTTGCGCGCGAGGCGGGTCCCGGCTCTGCGGAGCAGCGTGAAGTACGCTGCACCGCGTCCGGGACACGGGCCCGCCCACTATGGAAGAATGAATGCCGGACTCAGCCTTACCCACCGTAGCCCAGAGCGCGATGCGCGGCCTCGCCTGTAAATGCCCGCGCTGCGGCAGGGGCAAATTGTACGCCGGCTTCCTCAACCTGCGGCCGCGGTGTGAATCCTGCGGGCTCGACTACGCCTTCATCGATACCGGCGACGGGCCCGCGATCTTCCTGATCATGATCGCCGGCGCCATCGTGGTTGGATCGGCCCTGATCGTGGAGATCAAGTACCAGCCGCCGTTCTGGCTGCATGCCGCCCTTTGGCTGCCGCTGATTCTCGCGACCACGTTGCTGCCGATGCGGTCGATGAAGTCGCTCCTGATCGCGCTCCAGTTCCACCACAAGGCGGCTCCCGGCCGGCTGATCGATCGCGAGCCGAAATGAGCGGGATCATTGCGTCCCGGCGCGGTGTCGCCGGCTTCGGCATTTTCTCGCTGGCGATGGTGGCGCTGTGCATCGGCCTCGGGGTGTGGCAATTGCAGCGCCGGGCCGAGAAGCACGCCCTGATCGCGGCCCTGACCGAGCGCCTCGCGGCCGCTCCCGGCGCGCTGCCGCAGGCCTCGCAATGGAGCGCGCTGACGCCGGGACGCGATGAATTCCGCCGCGTTCGTTTCGTCGCGACCTGGCAGCCCCGTCCCGATGCGATGGTCTACAGTGCCGGCTCGGCGGTGCGCGACGATGTCACCGGCCCCGGCACCTGGGCGTTCATGCCCGCAATGCTCCCCTCAGGCGAGATCGTCGTGATCAACGCCGGCTTCGTGCAGAATACGATGCAGGATCGCGCCCAGCAGGACCGCGCGGTGACGCGGCTGGTCACGGGGGAGCCGATGACGCTGACGGGCTACCTGCGCTTTCCCGAAAGCGCTGGTACACTGACGCCGCCGGAGAACATGGCAAAACGGCTGTGGTTCTCGCGGGACCACCTGGCAATGGCGCGTACGCTGGGCTGGGGCGAGGGCGGCAAGCCGGTTGCACCGTTCTACATCGACCTCGAAGCGCCGGTGCCGGCGAGCGGCATCCCGAAGCCCGGCCCGCTCACGGTCCGCCTCAAGGACAACCACATGCAGTACGTCATCACCTGGTTTGGCCTTGCGGGCGCCGTCGCGATCGCATTCGCCGTGTGGTGGCGCGCGCAGCGGCGCGCTTCGCCGTCGTGACAAAGAGCGCAACGCAGGCTTGGCGCAGGGGGCGCGTCGATCATGCCCGGAAGCGCACCCGGTAGCACGGGACAGTTGATTTGATGCCTCGGGAAAGGCGGCCACGCATGAAGGCAGGGGGCCAAATGGCGCTGATCAATCCGTCGATCGCGGCGCGAGCACGCGCCGTTCAATTCGGTTTCAAGACGTCGATCATCGGTCTGTTTGTGACCATCGTGCTCGTGATCGGTCTGACGCTTGTCTATTTGAGCTTCTCACGGATCAGCGCTGTCACGGACTCGGCAGCCAGCCAGTTCATCCACAAGGTGGCGGAACTATCGGCGGACCGGATCGGCTCGCAACTGGAACTGGTCAAGGACAACGTCCGGATTCTGAGGGCGCTGCCGCAGGTCCAGTCCGGGGAGATCGAGGACAATCCGCAACTGAATGCGCTGCTCGCTGCCATGCTGAAGAGCAACGAGCACCTTTTCAGTCTGTATGTGGGTTACGACGACGGCTCGTTCATCCAGATGGATAACCTCGACCGTATCGATAATGCGACGCGTGCCGTGCTCGAGGCACCCGATCAGGCTTCCTTCCGCCAGGTTCTGATCTCAAGGTCCGACCCGGCCGGGATCAAATCAAGGAAGCTTTTCCTGTCGGATGGTCTTGAGACGATCGCGGAGTTACCCGGGCCGCTCGACTACGATCCGCGGCAAAGGCCCTGGTACAAGGACGCCGCGCGCGCCGACGGCACGTCGCTGACCGGACCTTACACATTCTTCGCGATCGGAAAACGCGGCTACACGGTCCATTTGCCGCTGGAGCTGGGCAAGGCGGGTGTCGTGGCGGGCGACATGCTGCTCGATGTAACCGAAGAGTTGCTGAAACGGGAGCGGCTGACGTCGTCCGGGGTCGCCTTCCTGTTCGACGAGAATGATCGCATTTTGGCCCATCCCCGGATGTCGGATTTGCTCGGGCGCTCCATCTCCGCAGCGGGGGATGGCAATATACCTCAACTGCGGGAAACCGACATGGGCGGGGTCCTGAAGGCGATCCGCGCCTGGCGGACGAGCGGAATCCCGGAGCAGTTCTTTCACGACCCTGCGGGCCGGCTCTATGCGGCAGCGTTCCAGACCATCCCTCATTCCGGCGCCGCCAATCTTCGGATAGCTATCGTGGCGCCGGTCGACGAGTTCTTTGCCAACATCCTGTCTGAACGCAGACGGCTGTTTGGCGCGACGCTCGGCTTTGTCGCCGCGATGGTGCCGATCGTCTTCTTCATCGGCTCGCTGCTGTCGAAATCGCTGCAGAAGCTCGCTGACGAGACCGACCGAATTCAGAGGTTCCAGCCTTCGATCGCTCCTCCCGTGCATTCGCTGATTCGCGAGATCGACGACCTCGGCCGGTCGGTCTCCAGGATGCGGACCGTGACGGAGACCTTCTCGCGTTTCGTGCCGCGGGGACTGGTGGAGAAGCTGATCGAGACGGGAACGCCGCTGCAGCTCGGCGGGGCGCGCCGGGAGGTTACGCTGTTCTTCTCCGACATCGTCGACTTCACGCAGATTACGGAAAAAGCGGACCCCGCGCAGGTGATGCAATATACCTCGCGCTATTTCGCCGCGATGTCGCACGAGATCATGACGCATGCCGGCACAGTCGATAAGTTCATCGGCGACGCCATCATGGCGATCTGGAACGCGCCGGCCGACGATCCCGACCACGCCGCCAATGCCTGTGCCGCGGCGCTTGCCGTTCAGCGCGCCCACGACCGCCTGAATGCCGAATTCGCAAGGGCGGGCTGGCCGGCCTACCGGACGCGGTGCGGTCTCCACACCGGGGAGGCCGTCGTCGGCAATATCGGCTCCGAGGACCGCATGAACTACACCGCGCTCGGCGCCACGGTGAATCTCGCGGCGCGGCTCGAAGGCCTCAACAAGAATTATGGCACGTCGATCCTGGTCAGTTCGGCGCTGCAGCAGCGCACGGCGTCCGGATTCGTTTTCCGCAGCGTCGATCGCATCAGCCCGAAGGGTTTCGCCGAAGCCTTCGAAATCTACGAGTTGCGATGCGCCCGCGGCGAGGGCGATGCTCCGCACGGCGAATTAGTCCGCGAATGGGAGGCGGTCTATGCCGCGCTTCGCAACGGGCCGCCGGCGGTCGCCGAACGCCAGCTTGCAACGTTCCTGACGAAATATCCCGAGGACGGCGTCGCCCACTACCATCACCATAACGGCTTCGATCAGGCGAAGGCGCCAGGCGAGTGAGCGAACCGGTTCACACCCGGGGACATCATTCGCTGTGCTCGCGACATCAGCACGAAAATTTTTTTGACAAACAAGCCGGCCGAAAAAGTAAAATTGTTGAACCAACTCAATAAATCCACCCGACGGGCAAATCACCCGAAAGTTCGGTCAAGCCCGATCGTCAAAAATATTTCTGTTTTTCAGAAGTTGAAACTGCGCTATATGAATGGCCATCCCGTCCCATTCAGAGGGGCGTTGCGCAAGGTCACCAATGCGGGACGGGGATGCGGTGGACGCGGATGGCGCTCCTGACCCGGGCACCTGAAGTGGATGGCGAAATCGTGTGGTCCCGACACCCCAAAGGCTGGTGTCAAGTTCGCGCCAAGGCGCGAGCGACGGTGGCAAGAGGGCATGGCTCACCGAGGAGATCACGTATAAGCCGTAAACCACTGCGCGGGGAGTGCCGGGTGATTCCGGTGTGACCTGACTAACGCGTGTGCCTTCTAACACTACCCATTGCACGCGCGGCTACCGGGCGCATCGGGCACCCGGCACTCCCTGCGCCCTCGGTTTGAAGAGGGCGGCAAGTTTCCAGCAAACCTCGGGCGAAACGCGCCGCGAGATCGCGAAAGTGTATCTGCTGTTTGAAAATTGCATCGAGAACTGAGCCATTTCTTACCCTCCCCCTCCAGGGGAGGGTAAGTGGCCCCGCGGCTCAGGCGGATTGCGCTATCGGCGAGATCGCGGCGCATATCCGAAACAGGCGTATCCCTATGGACGAGTCCGCTGGAGCCTGATCATTCATCCTTCCAGCATTTCCCCTTCGCGCGAAAACCCATTATGGTGCCCCGGGTTCGCACTACGCGAACTCAATAATTCCATCAATATCAAAGGCTTGGCGATAGCCTTGAGCCTTTGGAGGGCGGTTTGACGCGGTATATTTCGACGCGGGGGGAAGCCCCCACGCTAGGCTTCTGCGATGTGATGCTGACCGGGCTCGCCCGCGACGGCGGCCTCTACGTGCCCGAGACCTGGCCGCAATTGTCCACCGAGGCCATCGCCGGCTTGTTCGGCCGGCCCTATTGGGAGGTCGCGGTCGAGGTGATCCGCCCGTTCGTCGGCGGCGAAATCTCCGACGCCGATCTCGGCCGCATGGCCAATGAGGCCTACGCTACGTTCCGGCATCCCGCCGTGGTTCCGCTCGACCAGATCGGTCCGAACCAGTTCCTGCTGGAGCTGTTTCACGGACCCACGCTGGCGTTCAAGGACGTCGCGATGCAGCTGATCTCGCGGCTGATGGATCACGTGCTGGCCAAGCGCGCGCAGCGCACCACCATCGTTGTGGCGACGTCGGGCGATACCGGCGGTGCCGCGGTCGACGCCTTCGCCGGCCTCGACAATGTCGATCTGGTGGTGCTGTTTCCGCATGGCCGGATCTCCGACGTGCAGCGGCGGATGATGACGACGTCGGCCGCCTCCAACGTCCATGCGCTTGCTATCGAGGGCCATTTCGACGATTGCCAGGCGATCGTGAAGGGGCTGTTCAACCATCACGGTTTTCGCGATGAGGTCGCGCTGTCCGGCGTCAATTCCATCAACTGGGCGCGGATCGTGGCGCAGGTGGTGTATTATTTCACGTCGGCGGTGGCGCTCGGCTCGCCCGCGCGCACGGTTGATTTTACGGTTCCGACGGGAAATTTCGGCGACATCTTTGCCGGCTACGTCGCCAAGAGAATGGGCCTGCCGGTGCGCTGGCTGCGGATCGCCGCCAACATCAACGATATCCTGCCCCGCACGCTGAAGACCGGCATCTATGAAGTGCGCGAGGTTCACGCCTCGGCCTCGCCGTCGATGGATATCCAGGTCTCCTCGAATTTCGAGCGGCTGCTGTTCGAGGCCGGTGGACGCGACGCCGCCGGCGTGCGCCGGCTGATGGCGTCGCTGAAGCAGTCCGGGCGCTTCGTGCTACCCCATGCGATGCTGGCGGCGATCCGCGCCGAATTCGACGCCGGCCGCGCCGACGAGACCGAAACCGCCGCCGCCATCCGCGCCGCCTGGCGCGAGGCCGGCGATCTGGTCGACCCGCATACCGCGGTGGCGCTGGCGGTGGCGGACCGCGACACCCCGGATTCGAAGATTCCCAACATCGTGCTGTCTACCGCGCATGCCGCCAAATTCCCCGATGCGGTGGAGGCGGCGTGCGGCGTACGGCCGGAACTGCCGGCCTGGCTCGAGGGTTTGATGACCAGGCCTGAACACATCACGGTCATGAAGAACGACCAGCTGGAAGTCGAACGATTCGTGCGCTCGGTCAGCCGTGCTGCGAAGCAAGGAGTTGCCGGATGAGCGTCGATGTTACCAAGCTTCCGTCAGGCCTCACCGTCATCACCGATTCCATGCCGCATCTGGAGACGGCGGCGCTCGGCGTGTGGGCCGGCGTCGGCGGCCGCGACGAAAAGCCCAACGAGCACGGCATCTCGCATCTGCTCGAACACATGGCCTTCAAGGGCACCACGCGGCGCTCGTCGCGCGAGATCGTCGAGGAGATCGAGGCTGTCGGCGGCGATCTCAACGCCGGCACCTCGACCGAGACCACGGCCTATTATGCCAGGGTGATGAAGGCCGACGTGCCGCTGGCGCTCGACGTGCTCAGCGACATCCTGGCCAATCCGTCCTTCGTGCCGGACGAGCTGGAGCGCGAAAAGAGCGTCATCGTGCAGGAAATCGGGGCTGCCCAGGATACCCCCGACGACGTGGTGTTCGAACACCTCAACGAGCTGTGTTTCCCGGATCAGCCGATGGGCCGCTCGCTGCTCGGGACGGCAAAGACCCTCAAGGGATTCAATCGCGATACGCTGCAGGGCTATCTGTCGACACATTATCGCGGTCCCGACATGGTGGTGGCCGCGGCGGGCGCGGTCGACCACAAGCGGATCGTGGAAGAGGCCGCGCATCGCTTCGCCAGTTTCGACGGTCCGGCGGCGCCGAAGCCGCAACCGGCGATGTTCGGCAAGGGCGGCTCCCGCGTGGTGCATCGCGACCTCGAGCAGGCGCATCTGACGCTGGCGCTCGAGGGCGTGCCGCAATCCGACCTGTCGTTGTTCTCGCTGCAGGTTTTCACCAACACGCTCGGCGGCGGAATGTCGTCGCGGCTGTTCCAGGAAGTGCGGGAAAAGCGCGGGCTGTGCTACTCGATCTACACGTTCCATGCGCCGTACAGCGATACCGGGTTCTTCGGGCTCTACACCGGCACCGACCCCGGCGATGCGCCTGAAATGATGGAGGTGATCGTCGACGTCATCAACGATGCGGTCGAGACGCTGACCGAAGCCGAGGTGGCGCGCGCCAAGGCTCAGATGAAGGCGGGGCTGCTGATGGCGCTGGAAAGCTGCTCGGCGCGCGCCGAACAGCTGGCGCGCCACGTCCTGGCCTATGGGCGGCCGCTGACGGTGGAAGAACTGGTGGCCCGGATCGACGCGGTCAGCGTGGAATCGACCCGCAACGCTGCCCGCGCTTTGCTGTCGCGCAGCCGGCCGGCGGTGGTGGCGCTCGGCAGCGGCAGGGGTCTGGACACGGCGGTGGCTTTCGCGGAAGGTTTGACCCGGTCGAGGGCGAAGTCGCTGCTGCATTAGGGGTTGGGCAGGAGAGTTTGAGGCATGGCCCTGTTTCGTTTGCCATCGAGCGGACCGGCGGCGCTCGCTCCGCGTGGCTACGGCCTGTTGCTGCGCGCACCGCAAATGTCCGATTTCCTGCCCTGGGCGCAGCTGCGCGAATCGAGCCGGGCCTATCTCACGCCCTGGGAGCCGATCTGGCCGTCCGACGACCTGACCCGCTCGGGCTTCCGGCGGCGGTTGCGCCGGTATGCCGAAGACATCGCTGCCGACCGGTCCTATCCCTTCATCGTGTTCCGCGAATCCGACGGCGCCATGATCGGCGGCGTGACGCTGGCGAATGTCCGCCGCGGCATCGTGCAGGCCGGCACCATCGGATACTGGGTCGGACAGCCCTATGCCCACCGCGGCTACATGACGGCGGCGCTGCGGGTGCTGCTGCCGTCGCTGTTCGGCGAACTCAATCTTCACCGTATCGAGGCGGCCTGTATTCCCACCAATACGCCGTCGATCCGCGTGCTGGAGAAATGCGGCTTCGTCCGCGAGGGCCTGGCGCGGCGCTATCTCTGCATCAACGGCGTCTGGCAGGACCACCTGCTGTTCGGGCTGCTGCACGAGGATTTTCGCGGCTAATCTCGTTTATCTGCGTTCAGGGCGCCTTTGGTTCGCCGCCATTGCCCTGCTATAACGCCGACCGGGGACGATGGTCGGAATACGGAAGATGCCGGGGAATTCGCATGGAGGATAGACCTGTATTCAGGACGGTCGCGCGGCCGGGCAAATCCCGCCGGATCGCGCTGTCGGCCGCGATTTCATTGGCCGTGGGCTGCGGCATGTTGGCCTCGCCGGCCTCGTCGCAGTCGTTCACCGATCGCTTCAAGAACCTGTTCGGCGGCAAGTCGGAGGAGGCTCCTCCTCCTGCCCCGGGCGCCCCGCCTGCCGCCGCGGACGAAGCTCCGAGCGGCCTTTACTGTCCCCCGGTCAGCATTCGCGCCGGCGCCTCCACCTATCAGATTGCTGCCCCCGGCAAGCAGCCGGTCGGCAACGACCTGCGCTTCCAGGTGACGATCACCCGCACCGCGCGCGAGTGCAGCTACAATGCCGGCGAGATCACCGCGCGGATCGGCATTCAGGGCCGCGTCATCGCCGGCCCCGCGGGCGCGCCTGCTACCGTCGACATCCCGATGCGGGTGGCGGTGGTGCAGTCCGGCGTGCAGGAAAAGACCATCGCCACCAGGGCCTACCGCACCTCGGTGACGATGTCCGAGGACGGCAGCGTGCCATTCACGCTGATCGCCGAGGATATGGTGTATCCGGCGCCGTCAGGAGCGATCGGCGATTCCTATATCTTCTACATCGGCTTCGATCCGCAGGCGCTGAAGCCCGAGCCGCGGTCGAGGAGAAGGTAAGGCTGGCTCTCACTTACCCTCCCCTGAAGGGGAGGGTAAGAAACAAAAAAAAGCCGGCGCGATCGTCTCGCGCCGGCTTTTTATTGCGATTGAGAGCCGTCAGTTCAGCTTGGCTTTGACTTCGGCGATGCCCTTGGTCAGCAGGTCGTCCGCGACCGGGCCTTGCACCGATTGCGACAGGATGGCGGAAGCCGCGGTCACCGCGGCGTTGGCAGCCGCCGCGCGAACGTCGGCGAGGGCCTGGGCTTCGGCGAGCGCGATCTTGCCCTCGGCGGTCTTGGTACGCCGGGCGACAAAATCCTCCAGCTTAGTCTTGGCTTCCGAGGCGATGCGCTCGGCTTCGTCCTTGGCGGAGGCGATGATCTCCTGCGCCTCGGCTTCCGCCTTGGCATGGCGGGCCTTGTATTCGGCCAGCAGCTTGGCGGCCTCGTCCTTGAGCCGGCGCGCTTCGTCGAGTTCGGCCTTGATCCGTTCGCCGCGATGGTCGAGCGCGGTCAACACCGTGCGATGGATGCCGAAATAGGCAAAGATCGCCATCAGGATGACGAAGGCTACGGCAACCCAGAAATCCGGTTGGGAGAACATTGGATTATCCCTTCAGCGATGCGTCAACGGCCGAGGTCACGGCCTTGCCGTCGGGCACCACGCCGGTCAACCGCTGGACGATCGCGGTGGCTGCTTCCGCGGCGATGCCGCGGACATTGCTCATCGCGGTCTCGCGCGTCGATGCGATGGTTTTTTCAGCCTCGGCGAGCCTGACCGAGAGCTTGTCTTCCAGCGCCTTGCGTTCGGCTTCCGATGCCGCATTCAGCTTTTCGCGGGTCTCGGCGCCGATCGCCTGCGCGCGCGAGCGGGCCGCAGCCAGTTCGCTTTCATAGGCTTTCAGGGCGTTGTCGGACTCATCCTTCAGCCTCTGCGCCGCGGCCAGATCGCCCTCGATCGCAGCCTGACGATCGTTGATCGTCTTGCCGACACGCGGCAGGGCGATACGCGAAACGATCAGGTAAAGTGCGACGAACGCGATCAGCAGCGACACCAGCTGCGAAGCATAGGTCTCGGTCTGGAACGGCGGAAACGGAGGCTTTTGGCCGCCATCCGCCGCGGTTTGGGCCGTCGTAGCCACGGGCTTCTCCTGGTTGGACGATCGAGGTCCCGGATCGGGACCTCACCGGCCAGATCGGTGATGGTTCAGACCGCGAACAGCAGCAACAGGGCGATCAGCAGCGAGAAGATGCCGAGCGCTTCGGTCACGGCGAAGCCGAAGATCAGGTTTCCGAACTGGCCCTGAGCGGCCGAGGGGTTGCGTATCGCTGCGGCCAGATAGTTGCCGAAGATGTTGGCCACGCCGGCGCCTGCGAGACCCATGCCAATGCAGGCAATACCAGCGCCAATGTACTTCGCGGCAATCGGATCCATGAAACGAACTCCTTCTTGAGGTTTTGCTAGAGCAGCAGTTTGCGTGAGGGCCTTAGTGACCCGGATGGATAGCGTCGTTGAGGTAGATGCAGGTTAGAATGGTGAAGACGTAGGCCTGCAGGAACGCGACCAGCAGTTCGAGTGCGGTCAGCGCGACGGTCAGGCCGAGCGGCAGGATGGCGCCGACCCAGCCGACAAAGCCGATGGCGCCAAGCATGCCGACGAAGCTCGCGAACACTTTCAGCGCGATGTGGCCGGCCAGCATGTTGGCGAACAACCGCACCGAATGCGAAACCGGCTTCAGGAAGAACGAAATGACTTCAACCACCACCACCAGCGGCAGAATGTAGAGCGGCACCCCCGACGGTACGAACAGCTTGAAGAATTTCAGGCCATTCTTGTAGAAGCCGTAGATCAGGACGATGCAGAACACCAGCAATGCCAGCCCGAAGGTAACGATGAGATGGCTTGAAACCGTGAACGTATAGGGGATGACGCCGATCACATTCGAGATGCAGATGAACATGAACAGCGAGAACACCAGCGGGAAGAACTTCATGCCTTCCGCGCCGGCAGTGCTCCTGATCGTGCTGGCCACGAATTCGTAACTCAGTTCGGCCACCGACTGCATGCGGCCAGGGATCAGCTGCCGGCCTGTGCCAAGCATCAGCAGCGAGATCACCGCCACCGACAGGAACATGTAGGCCGACGAATTGGTTATCGCGATCTCCTGCCCACCGATCTGACCGATGGTGAAGATCTTCTTGAGAGCGAACTGTTGAATTGGATCGGCGGCCATGCGTCTCTCAGTCTATCAGTTTCGCGATCTCCCGGATCGCGTCGAACGTTCGGTTGCGCTTCACGATCCCGCGTCAGAGTCGTTCATTCTGCTTCGCCATCACACCCGCCGTCCGCATCACATTGATGACGCCGGCGGCAAAGCCAAGCAGCAAAAACACGATGAGGCCCCAAGGCGAAGTCGACAACAAGCGGTCGAACCCCCATCCGAGAGCCGCTCCGCCCAGAACACCTGCGACCAGTTCGGAGGAGAGGCGAAGTCCCGTGGCCATGGCAGATGCCCTGGCGTGAGCCTGCTCACTTCCGGACGGGTCAGTCCCGATTTTGCGGCTGTCCCTGACTTCGGACAACCGGTGATCCAGACTTCCGAGCCTTGCGGAAAGCGCGGCTTCGTCGGACGATTTATCGTGACTTCCATTTCGCTCGCCGTTCGTGCCGTCAGCCATGCTGTGGAGCCCAAACGAACCTGCGGTGGATGGAAACAACGCCCCGTCACCCTCAAAAGCCGCGCGGACCATACTGACCACACCTAACCAAGTCAAGATTGCGTTGTAACAGTTAGTGCGTTGATTTATCTCGGTTTATTCAATCGCAGCGGGATCGGCCGCCGAGCCCTCGCCGCACTGCAATAGCTGACCCCCGATCGCGGCTGGCCCAAGCCGGTCTCTTGCCCGGCTCCGGCGGGTTTGTCGGGATGGCCGCCGGCAACCGGTGGGAGCGCTCGGGACGGGGCGAGATCGGCGCTGCTGGGGCCGGTATCGTGTCGAATTGCTCGCCGAGGCGTTGAAATCCGGCCGCGCGCCCTATAGGTCGCAGGTGTAGGATCAGGGCAGAGTACGGTGACGGCCTATCGGTCTAGAGGCGGAGCGCCCCCATGAGCACAGCGACATCGCCCTCGAAGTTCTCCACAGCAATTGCGGTCGCGGTGATTTTCAGCCTCGTCGGTCCCTTTGGCGGAATCGGCGCCGCCGTCGCGCAATCGATGCCCGACGGCGAGAAGGGCCGTTATTCAATGTCGACGGTCGGCACCAGCGTGATCCGGCTGGATACCAGGACGGGTGCGGTTTCGACCTGCAACAACAGCGGCGCGGGCTGGGCCTGCTACGCCGTGCCCGACGAACGCGCGGCGCTGGATGCGGAAATCGGCCGGCTGCAGGCCGACAATGAACGACTGAAGGCCGAACTGGCGGCGCGCGAGCCAGTCGTCACCGGCAAGATCGACGAAGCGCTGCCCAAGACAGATTCGCTGAAAAAGCCCGACCCGAAGGTGGCCGAGGGCGAGCGCAAGATCGAGATTCCGCTGCCGAGCGACCGCGACATGGACCGCATGATGTCGTTTCTGGAGCGGGCGTGGAAGCGGCTGATCGAGATGGCCAACCGGGTACAGAAGGACGTTTCCGGCAGGATTTGAACGCCGGGAATTTGTAGGGTGGGCAAAGGCGCCACTTCGCGCCGTGCCACCATCTGTCAGCTGCATCGCTGCTGGACGGCGGGCACGGCGCAAAGAGCGCCTTTGCCCACCCCACGTTTTGAGGCCCCATGCCCCCAGCCAAATCGATCTCCCGCTCCGCGTCGTCGACGGTCAACGTAACCGCCATCGTGTCCTCGCTGCTGACGGTGCAGACGCGTGGCGCCGGCTTCGCCGATCTCACCGCCGAGATCGCAAGCTTCGTGCGCGACGCCGGCGCGCAAGAGGGCGCGGTAACGCTGTTCATCCGCCATACCTCGGCGTCGCTGACGATCCAGGAAAACGCCGATCCCTCGGTGCTGGACGATCTGATGACGGCGCTCGGCCGGCTCGCGCCCGAGGGCGCCGGGTGGAGCCACGACACCGAGGGGCCCGACGACATGCCGGCGCATATCAAGACCATGCTGACCGCCACCTCGCTGCATATTCCGGTGCTGAAGGGCAAGCTCGCGCTCGGGACCTGGCAGGCGATCTACCTGATCGAGCACCGCCGCGCGCCGCACCGCCGCGAGATCGTGCTGCAGTTCGCCGGTGTGAGCCAGGATAAAGCGGGGCCGCCGAGTCCTCCGGCTGCTGTGCTCTCTCGAAACTAAAATCCAATGATCGAGAAGAAAAGCGCGATCGTCCACATCACGATGGAGATCATCGCGGTCCAACGCGCGAAAACCAGATAGGTCTCCCGCATGATTGTCGATACCACCTTCTGCGCGACGGCCTGCGGCGGCCGGCTTTCCTTGGGGAGATAGAGCCATAGCTCGGTGTGGCGGTGATTTTTGGTCCGGGCCTCATGGGCCTTCAGGACGAGGACCAGCGTCATCACGATGGTCAGAAACCCTCCTGCCTGAAAGGCGGAACGCGGCAGGAACGACAGGCCGATCATGATGCAGAAGATCGCAAGCGATGCGAAGGCGCATGCGCGCAGCACCGTCGTATAGGCAATCCGGCGCATCTCTTCCACGATCCGCCCTCCGTCTGCGCGGGATCTGAGGCCAGCGTAGCGGCAAGGTCTCGCGCCCTCAACCTCGGGGTTGCCGGCTACAGGCCGATGTTGAGAAAATTGCCAACGGCGGGAAGCGTGAGAATCGCGGTTCCTGCGAGCCAGATCCAGAGCGAGACATTGTTCGATTCCGGGGCGCCGGTGACCCGCTCATAGATGGCGGCTGGAATTCCACCGAGAATGACCGTGGCGGTTGAAACCATCAGGGACGCGAACATCAGCGTCAGCGACAGGTTTCCAAACAGCAAGGGGCTGGCGATCGTCTGCACGTACAGTAATGAGAAGATCAGCCACAGCTGGTTGAATATGCCGTTGATCATGCCGAAGAACGCGATGCCAATGAAATAGAAGTTGCGGTTCATGACGCCCCTCCGCCGAGCTTGGGAGCGAGGTTCAGCACCAGCAATGTGTAGTGAAGCACGACGCGCAGCCAGAACATCCAGACGAAGCCGAACAGCCACAGCACGGCGGGAACGGTGACCTTCGGGGTCACCATTGCGATGACGCCGATCACGGGATCGGTGAACCGGCAAAAAAACCGCCAGATATAGTTCGGCGAATCCGGATCGACCATCAGGCCCAGCAGGAACCGGCCGAGCATGGTGTACATCAGCGCCGCCAGAACGAAGTTCGGCACATGGTAATACCAGTAGGTGGCGATGGAGGTTGCAGTATCCAAAGTCCCGATGCTCCCGCGGTGCCTCGACAATCGACCAATCGGGATGTGTAACGGCATCACGATCGCGCGCAACAATGGCAAGCGCCGACTTCCCCGGCAAGAGCGGACGCGATGTCATCGAAAACAAAACGGGGCCCCGAAGGACCCCGTTTGCCGAATATATCGCTGTGCTCCTAGGCGGTCTTCTCTTCGAGCACCGTCCGGCCGCGCGGCTTGCGGATGTCGTCGACGTAGGCCTGCATTTCCTTCGACGGCTCCTTGCCGAGCAGGCTGACCACGTAGATGACCAGGAAGCCGAGCGGCGCTCCCAACATGCCGCAGGCGATGTTGGTCAGACCGAACCAGCCGACCTTGTTGACCAGCGGGTGGGCCACCGTCGGCCAGGCTTCCATGGCATTTGGCAATGCCATGGCTTTCGCCAGATCGACCAGTGGCGCCCCCGTTGCCGGGTTCGTCAGCGATGTCATGCCGAAGTACTGCACGCCGGCGCCCGGGAAGTAGCGGGTGGTCACGAGATAGAACAGGCACAGTCCGAAGCCGGCAATGATGCCGCAGATTGCACCGGTCGATGTCGCGCGCTTCCACCAGACGCCCATCACGAGTGCCGGGAAGTTGCCGGCCATCGCGAGCGAGAAGGCCCAGCCGACCATGGCCAGGATGTCCCCGGGTTTGGTCGCTGCGGTCGCAGCCGCGATCACGGCAACGATGAGCAGCAGTACGCGGGCAACCATCAGCCGGCGCACGGTCGGGGCGTTGGGGTCGACCATCTTGTAATAGACGTCGTGGGACAACGCGTTGGCGATGGCGAGCAGCAGCCCGTCAGCGGTGGAAAGCGCGGCGGCGAGACCGCCGGCGGCGACCAGACCCGAGATAACGTAGGGAAGTCCGGCGATCTCGGGGGTCGAAAGCACGATCACGTCGGTGTTGATGATGAAGTCCTGCAGCCTGACGACGCCGGGATGATCGGCGATCGCTTTGCAGGCCGCCACGATGGCGTCGATACTGGACGCGTTCTTGCCGCAGATCTGAACCAGGCCGAGTTCGCCCCAGTTGAAGATCCACGGGCGAATGGCCGTCAGATCCCGTCCGATGACGTTGGTGTACACTTCCAGCTTCGAGAACGCCGCGTAGGCCGGCGCCGAGAAGTACAGCAGGAAGATGAACAGCAGCGACCATGCCACCGACTGACGTGCCGCACGCACCGA
>JAUXWH010000031.1 GCA_030681365.1 Bradyrhizobium sp. | reverse complement strand
CCGGTGCTGCATGCCGGCGGCACCGTGCTGATCATGCGCGCGTTCGATCCGGGCGCGGCGCTGCAGCTGATCAGCGATCCCGCGCGCGGCATCAACCAGTTCTTCGGCGTGCCCTCGATCTACCAGTTCATGGCGCAGCATGCTTCGTTCGCCAGAGCGGATTTCAGCCGCCTCGTGATCGGCGGCGTCGGCGGCGCGCCGATGCCGGTGCCGCTATTGAAAGTGTGGGAGGGACGCGGCGTCGCGCTGCAGCAGGGCTATGGCATGACCGAGACCAGCCCCGCGGTGCTGACACTCGACAAGGAGGACGCCGCGCGCAAGGCCGGCTCCTCCGGCAAGCCGGTGCTGCATACCGAAGTGCGGATCGTGCGGCCCGACGGGACCGATGCCGGCGTCGGCGAACTCGGCGAATTATGGGTGAAGGGGCCGAACATCACGCCGGGCTACTGGAACCGGCCGGACGCCAATAAATCCTCGTTCACCGACGGCTGGCTGCACACCGGCGACGCCGCGCGGATCGACGATGAAGGCTTCTACTACATCGTCGATCGCTGGAAGGACATGTACATTTCCGGCGGCGAGAACGTCTATCCGGCCGAAGTCGAGAACGTGCTGCACCAGCTCGCCGCGATCGCGGAAGCCGCCGTTATCGGCATCCCCAGCGAGCAATGGGGTGAGACCGGCATGGCGATCGTCGCGATCAAGCCGGGCCACAGCCTTAGCGAAGCCGAGATTCACGCGCATTGCGAGACGAACCTGGCGCGCTTCAAGCGCCCGCGCCTGATCAAATTCGTCGATGCGTTGCCGCGCAACGCCACCGGCAAGATCCACAAGCCGACGCTGCGGAAGGATTTTGGTGTGGAGAAGGTGACGGACGGGGTCGTCTCGTAAGGGTGCCAACAAGCGATGACGCGGCGCCTCTTCTCCCCTCCCCCCGCGCAGCGGTGGGGAGGGGAGATGATGCGCTACTCGTAAACGAACGTCGCCTCGTCGAGATCAATCGCGGGAAACTGATCCTTCTCGGCCCAGTAGTCCTGGCTGTGCTGCCATTCCGGCTTGTCGCCGCGCTTGGGCAACAGATGCATATTGCGCATCATGTAACCCGGATTGAAATTCTCCGGATCAATCCAGGCATGCAGCGGCATGTTGCCTTCCTGCGGCCGCAGTGCGGTCACCACCTTGCGGGCGCCTTTCGCCTTCATGTGGCCGAGCAGGCGGCAGACGAAGTCGGCGACCAGATCGGTGCGCAGCGTCCAGCTGGCGCGGAAATATCCGAACACCCAGGCCATGTTCGGAATACCGGTGAACATCATGCCGCGATAGGTGACGGTGTCGGCGAAATCGAGCGGCTTGCCGTCGATCTCGAAGGCGATGTCGCCGAGCACATTGAGGTTGAACCCGGTCGCGGTAATGATGATGTCGGCCTTCAGCGTCTCGCCGGACTTCAGCAGAATGCCGTCCGTCGTGAAGCGGTCGATCTCGTCGGTCACCACCGACGCCTTGCCGCTCTTGACCGCCTCGAACAGGTCGGCGTCGGGCACGAAGGCGATGCGTTGCCGCCACGGCCGGTAGCTCGGTGTGAAATGCTTCTCGATGATCTCGTCGTGGCCGGGACCGAGTGCGGCGCGAATGCCGCCGAGCAATTCCTGCTTGACCTTCTCCGGCTCGGTGAACGAGCGGCGGGTGAACAGATCCTGTTCGAACAGGATCTTGCGCCGCACGATTTCGTGGATCCACTCCTCCTTGACCTGCAACCGCCGCAACTCCTCGGCCAGCTCGATGGCGTTGCGGCCGGTGCGGAAGTAGGTCGGCGAGCGCTGCAGCATGGTGACATGCTCGCATTGGTTGGCGATGTTCGGGATCAGCGTCGCCGCGGTCGCACCCGAGCCTATCACGACGATCCGCTTGCCCTCCGTGCCAAGATCTTCCGGCCAGCGCTGCGGATGAACGATGCGTCCCTTGTAGTCTTCCATTCCCTTCCATTCCGGCGTGTAGCCCTCGGAATGGCGGTAATAGCCCTGGCACATCCAGAGAAAATTCGCGGTGAAGGTTCGCGCCTCGCCACTGCCCTGATCGACCGCCTCGACGGTCCACAGCCTGGTCTCGCTCGACCAGCTCGCCGCGTTGATGCGATGGCGGTAGCGGATGCGCCTTGCGAGATCGTTCTCGTCGATCACTTCGCCCATATAGGCGCGGATTTCCGCTGCGGTCGCGATCGGCGGCCCGACCCACGGCTTGAAGCTGTAGCCGAAGGTGTGCAGATCGCTGTCGGAGCGGATGCCGGGATATTTATGGGTCCACCAGGTTCCGCCATAGGTCTCCTGCTCTTCCAGCACGACGAACGTGGTGTCGGGCAGTTGCCTGGTCAGGTGATAGGCGCTGCCGACGCCGGAGATGCCGGCGCCGACGATCAGGACGTCGAAATGTTCGACCGCCTGTGCTGACGACATCGAGCGGAGGGGCGCGGTAATGTTCATGTGTTTTAATCTTTGTTTGAACCGTTGAGCCGTTGCCTGAAATTTTCTAGCCGCCAATCATCGAACAAACAAGGTGGTGACTTCCTTGAGCTGCGTCAAACTCACAACGCTGCCCCCCATTGCCGTGCGGTCTGCAGGATCCAATCGCGGTAAAGCGTCAGCGGCGTGACGCCGGTCATGCCACCGCAGCCGGCGCTGCCGTTTGGACCGGTCGACCAGCTGACGACGCCGACGATAACGGGGCCACCTGGCTTGTCCTCGAAGACCGGGCCGCCGGAATCTCCGGTGCAGGCCCCCATCCCGTCGCGGATGCCCTTTCCTATGGGGTCGACGAGGCGAACTT
The DNA here is from genome assembly GCA_030681365.1 of Bradyrhizobium sp. GTDB lineage: Bacteria > Pseudomonadota > Alphaproteobacteria > Rhizobiales > Xanthobacteraceae > Bradyrhizobium. The sequence continues at coordinate 15,288 of JAUXWH010000031.1, read as the reverse complement.
GCAGCGTGCCGGGCCTACCGGTCGCGATAAGTCCCGCGACACGAATGATGCCGCCGCTCTTGCCGTCACCGCGGACCGTGACGCCGATGCCGGCGATGGCGAAGCGGCTGCCGGCTCGAATTGGAATCTGCGGCGCGCCGACGACCCATGCCGTTTTGCCCTTGAGCGGCGCATCGAGCCGCAGCAACGCGACATCGGCAGTGGCGCGATGCGCTGCCATTGCCTGCATGTTGAAGCCGGGGTGGATCGCGACGCTCCTCACGTCCTGCAACAGCGGCTGGCGGTCCGCGCCATATTCGACGATCTTGTATGTCGCTCCGGGCTGCACGCAATGCGCCGCCGTCAGCACCAGCTTTGGCGCGATCAACGCGCCGGTACAGAAGTTGCCGCGCGAGCCGACGATGGTGACGACGGACCGTCCGACGCCCTCGGCCGATGGCGCGCCGCCGCCGACGATCGCATGAGCGGGCGTGGCCAGCAGCACCAGGCTCGAAAGCATTGGGAGCAAGATTCTCATTGAGCAAAAATAGCCCGGACCACGGCCATCGCCAAGTCCGTCGCCAAGTCGCGATCGAGGCTGGCCCTCGCCCGGACGCCGTGTTAGCCGTTCTCCAAATTGCGTTCGCACAGGCGGGAAAAGATGATCGAGGCGGTAATCTGGGATTTTGGCGGCGTGCTCACCACCTCGCCGTTCGAGGCGTTCATGCGGTTCGAGACCGAGCGCGGGCTGCCCGCCGATATCATCCGGCGCACCAACGCGGCCAATCATCTCGAAAACGCCTGGGCGAAATTCGAGCGCGCCGAAGTGGACCTCGAAACCTTCGATCAGCTGTTTGCCGCGGAATCGCTGGCGCTCGGCGCCGAGGTTCGCGGCCGAGAGGTGTTGCCGCTGCTGTCGGGCGATCTGCGCCCCGAGATGGTCGAAGCGCTGACGCGGGTGAAAGCCCGGTTCAAGACCGGCTGCATCACCAACAATTTGCCCGCCAATGCGATCGGCAGCCACAGCGGCCGCTCGCTGTACGTCGCCGAGGTCATGGCGCTGTTCGATCACATCATCGAATCCGCGAAGATCGGCCTGCGCAAGCCCGATCCGCGCATCTATCAGATCATGGTGGAAGCGCTCGACGTCGATCCCAAACGATGCGTCTATCTCGACGATCTCGGCGTCAACCTGAAGCCGGCGCGCGACATGGGCATGACCACGATCAAGGTCGTCAACGCGCCACAGGCGATTGCCGAACTGGAGGCGGCGACGGGACTGGTGCTGCGGTAGCCATCCGTTCGGGAAATGCCGCCGATAGCGCGGCGCGATCGGGCTTGAGCACGCCGCGCTCGGTGATCAATCCCGTCACCAGCCGCGCCGGCGTCACATCGAAGGCATAATTCGCCACCGGCGAACCGTCGGGCACGATCCGCACCGTTTCGATCCTGCCGTCGGCGGTCCGCCCGGTCATGTGCGTCACTTCCTCAGCCCCGCGCTGCTCGATCGGAATTTCCCTTAACCCGTCACCGATCGTGAAATCGATGGTCGGGGAAGGCAGCGCCACATAGAACGGCACGCCATTGTCATACGCGCCGAGCGCCTTGAGATAGGTGCCGATCTTGTTGCAGACGTCGCCGTCAGCGGTGACCCGGTCGGTGCCTGTGATCACGAGATCGACCATGCCGTGCTGCATCAGGTGACCGCCGGTATTGTCGGGAACGACCGTGTGCGGCACGCCATGATGGCCGAGCTCCCAGGCCGTGAGCGAGGCGCCCTGATTGCGCGGGCGGGTCTCATCGACCCAAACATGGACGGCAATGCCGCGGTCATGCGCCAGGTAGATCGGCGCGGTGGCGGTGCCCCAATCGACCGTCGCCAGCCAGCCGGCGTTGCAATGGGTCAACAAATTGACCCGCTCGCCCGGCTTCTTGCTCGCGGCGATCGCCTCGATCAGGCCAAGGCCATGCCGGCCGATACCCTTGTTGATGGCGATGTCTTCCTCGGCAATTTCATTGGCGAAGGAATAGGCCGCCGCGGTTCGTTCGGATGCCGGTAACGGCCGCAAGGTCGACCGCATGGCGTCGAGTGCCCATTTCAGGTTGATCGCGGTCGGGCGCGTCGCCATCAGCGTCTTGTGGGCCTGATCGAGCGCCGCGTCGGAAGCGTCCGCCCGCATCGCCAGCGCCATGCCATAGGCGGCAGTGGCGCCGATCAATGGCGCGCCGCGCACCAGCATCGAGCGGATGGCATCGGCGGCCGCATCGCAATCCGTCAGCCGCACCACGACGAAATCATGCGGCAGCCGCCGCTGGTCGATCGCGCTGACCGACCAGCCGTCGCTCTCGAGCCAGATGCTCCTGACGTGCCTGTTGCCGACCTTCATGGCGCGTCCATCGACGGTGTAAACCTCATCCGCGCAAGATCCGTCCCGCCACCGCATCGAGTTTCTTCAGAAGTTCCGGATCGCGCGCTTCCGGCGCGGTGATCAACGCCGTGTCGAGCGCGCAGTCCGAACCAATGGGACACGGCTCGTGCTCCCTCGGAAATTCGGCGGCGAGCCGTGCCACCAGCGTCTTTGCCTTGTCGGCGTTGGTGGTCAGCACCCGGATGATGTCCTGCACCGATACCGCATCATGGTCGGGGTGCCAGCAATCGAAATCGGTCACCATGGCGACCGTCGCATAGCAGATCTCGGCCTCACGCGCGAGCTTGGCCTCCGGCATGTTGGTCATGCCGATCACGGCGTAGCCCAGGTTCTTGTAGGTCATGCTCTCGGCGTAGCTGGAAAATTGCGGACCCTCCATGCAGACATAGGTGCCGCTGCGCGCGATGGCGATGCCCTCGGCCTCGGCGGCCGCGGCCAGATGGATGCGCAACCGCGGCGATACCGGGTGCGCCATCGACACATGGGCGACGCAGCCTTTTCCGAAAAACGAACTCTCGCGCTTGTGGGTGCGGTCGACAAACTGGTCGACCAGCACGAAAGTGCCGGGCGGCATTTCCTCCTTGAAGGAACCGCAGGCCGACAGCGAGATCAGGTCGGTGACCCCGGCCCGCTTCAGCACGTCGATATTGGCGCGGTAGTTGATGTCGGACGGCGACAACCGGTGACCCTTGTCGTGGCGCGGCAGAAACACGATCGGAAGCCCGGCGATGCTGCCGCGGCGCACCGGCGCGGACGGCTCGCCCCATGGACTCTGGATCGCCTCCTCGCGCGCGCTCTCGAGTCCCGGCAGATCGTAGATGCCGGAGCCGCCGATAATCCCCAGAATGGCCTTCGTCATGATTCCCTTCGCCTCGTTGGTCGCGCCGATCGGCATGCCGGCGAAGCGCTCACGACCGTATGGCATCCACAATATCGAGCATTTCGAGGGGCTTGTCGACCATTCGCCTCACATCGTCGCCGGTTTGGCAGCTGATCAACACGCAGGCATTCGAGGCTACGGTTGCGCGGCACTTGGTGCTAACTTGCCGACCAAAAGGGACGAGCCATGAACAGGATTTTCCTCGCACTCTTGATGATCGGCGCCTGGAGCGAGTCCGGTCATGCCCTCGATCGCGAGCAGCGACACGGCAAGGCCCTGCTCGAAGCAGAATGCGCGCGCTGTCACGCAATCGGCAAAACGGGTCGAAGCCCCCTCGACGAGGCACCGCCGTTTCGGACTTTCGGCGACAAGCTTTACGACACCGACTTCGAACAACGATTGCAGGACGGCCTGATCACCATTCACCCGGGCATGCCGACCTTCCGCTTCAGCCGGGGCGATGCCGAAGCCGCGGTCAACTATCTCAAGGCCATTCAGTCTCGCAAAAAAGCCCGATAGCCGGACCTGCTGCAGGAGTTCCGCGCGAACAGGCAGAATGAACCGCTGGATGTTGAAATATCCGCAACGACGCGTGGTTTCCGGCAACTTGGCAACTTTCCGCCGGTGTAGCAAAATCGGGCATTTGTGAGTATGACGTGCTTACAGAAAAAGGCACGCCCCATGGATGACATAGTGAGACGTGATAGGCATACCGACAGCCTGCCGAAAATTCCGATCGAGGGTTGCGCGCCCGTACCCGTGGTAGCCAATTCCGACGACCGCGGATGTTTGTTCGAAATTTTCCGTGAGGAATGGGCGGGTGCTTTCAAGACCGTTCAATGGAATGCCTGTAGTTCACTTGCCGGAGTGATGCGGGGCGTCCACGTTCACGTCGATTATGACGAGTTCTATACCCTGCCCTTTGGCCGGGTTTTCCTGGCGCTCCGGGACATTCGCAGGGCATCGCCGACCTTCGGCAAGAGCGTCGGCTTCGAATGGAATGCTGCCGACGGGTTCGCCGTCCCGGTACCCGCCGGCGTGGCGCACGCGGTGTTCTTCCTGGATAATTCAGTTCTCGCGTTCGGCCTCAGCGGCTACTGGAAAGCCGAACTGGACGTCGTCGGCTGCCGATGGAATGAGCTCGACCCATTGCTGCGCTGGCCCGTGGAAAGCGCGCTGCTTTCGGACAGGGACACCGAGTCGGGGTCATTTGACGATATGGTCCTCAAGTACGAAGCGCTGTCCAGCTCCATAGCTGGGAGATAGACGTCCGGATCTGATGCTTTCAACACCACCGACGAATTCCGCATTGCGCGGGGCTGTTACATGAGCTCCGGCCCTGCTTCCGCGCCTCCCACCGTTTCGGTCATCATCGCGACCTACAACAGGAGCGAGCCGTTGCGTCACGCCATTCGCAGCGTGTGCAATTCGACGCTCGGCGATTGGGAAATCATCGTCGTCGGCGATGCGTGTACCGACGATACCCCACAGGTCGTTTCGTCTTTTGACGACCCGCGCATACGTTTTGTCAATCTGCCGACCCGTTGCGGCGACATGTCCGGTCCGCATAATCACGGCTTGACTCTGGCACGCGGCAGGTATGTCGCGTACCTGAACCACGACGACCTCTATCTTCCCAATCATCTCGCAAAATGTGTGGCTGAACTGGAGTCGAGCGGCGCCGACCTCGTCTGGGTGCCATGCGCCATCGCGCGCGAGAAGGCCGATCCAACCGGAGATTGGCCGTTTTCGTTCGCGCTCATCGGCGTACCCTCCACGTCTGAGTACTCGCCGCTGGGAGTATACTTCTCATCATCCTGGATGTTTCGGCGAGGTCTGGCCGATCGGGTTGGGCCATGGCGCTCACCCAGCCAGATGTACGTTGTACCCTCGCAGGACTGGCTGTTTCGAGCATGGCATCTGGGGGCGAGATTAAAGTTTCTACCTTCCGTATCCGTCATACTCGTGCCGGCCGGGGGGCGGGCGGGAAGCTATGCTCGCCGGGATAGTCCGGAACATGATCTGCTCGCGCGACGGCTCCGGGAAGATCCAAATTGCCTTGAGCGAATCCTGGAAGAAGCCGCGCTGAATGAAGCGAGGGAACATTTTCTCCACCACAGACACCCGCCGCTCTGGTCGCTGGCGCGGCGGACCATGCTTCGCCCGGTTTATTCGCTGCTCGCCCGGATGGGCATTCATCCGTTTTCCCTGCCGATGGCCCTCGTTTACGGGCGCCGTGGCGGCTTCATTCGAAGCCTGCGGAGAATTACCGGTGCGGAATAAGCCGGCATTTCAGCGGAGGCGGGCTAATATTTGTCCGAAATCATCGGGAAGTGAGTATGTAAGGCTGCCCGAATCGGACGATTGTACCCGCATGTCTCATCCCGCCATGGCCACAGCTCCCGACCGCCGGTCCGACGTCAGAGACGACGCGCTCTCGGTGCTGAATCACGTGTTCGGCCTGCCCGGCTTTCGCGGCGCGCAGGAAGAAATCGTGCGGCACGTCACCGGCGGCGGCAACTGCCTGGTGCTGATGCCGACCGGCGGCGGCAAGTCGCTGTGCTATCAATTGCCGTCGCTGCTGCGAAAGGGCTGCGGCATCGTGGTCTCGCCGCTGATCGCGCTGATGCGCGACCAGGTCGCCGGCCTGCTCGAGGCCGGCGTCAAGGCGGCGGTACTGAATTCGACGCTGTCCTATGAGGAAGCGGCCACAGTCGAGGCGCGGCTGCTGGCCGGCGATCTCGACCTGCTCTATGTCGCGCCGGAGCGGCTGTTGACGCCGCGCTGCCTTGGCCTGCTCGGCCGCGCCGACATCGCCTTGTTCGCCATCGACGAGGCGCATTGCGTGTCGCAATGGGGGCACGACTTTCGCCCGGAATATATCGGTCTGTCCGTCATCGCCGAACGCTTTCCGAACGTGCCGCGCATCGCGCTGACCGCCACCGCCGACGAGCTCACCCGCAAGGAGATCGTGGCCCGGCTCGGGCTGAACGATGCGCCGAGCTTTGTCGCCAGCTTCGACCGTCCCAACATCCGATACGAAATCGTCGACAAGCAGAACGCACAGACCCAGCTGAAAGCCTTCATCGCAGAACGCCATGCCGGCGACGCCGGCATCGTCTACTGCCTGTCGCGCGCCAAGGTCGAGGACACCGCGGCCGCGCTGAACAAGGCCGGTGTGGAAGCGCTGCCCTATCACGCGGGGCTGGATGCGGCCACGCGCGCTCGCAACCAGGACCGCTTCATCAACGAGGACGGCATCGTGATCGTCGCCACGGTGGCGTTCGGCATGGGCATCGACAAGCCCGACGTGCGCTTCGTCGCCCATCTCGACCTGCCGAAAAGCATCGAGGCCTATTATCAGGAAACCGGACGCGCCGGGCGCGACGGCAAGCCGTCCAGCGCCTGGATGGCGTATGGCCTGTCGGATATCGTGCAGCAGCGCCGCATGATCGACGAATCCACCGGCGCCGAGGCGTTCAAGCGGGTGTCGATCGGCAAGCTCGACGCGCTGGTCAGCCTCGCCGAGACCGCGAGCTGCCGGCGCACCCGCCTGCTCGGCTATTTCGGCGAGACGCCGGCGGCGGCCAAATGCGGCAATTGCGACAACTGCCTGTCGCCGCCGCTGGTGCGCGACGGCAAGGTGGCCGCGCAAAAGCTGCTGTCCTGCGCCTATCGCACCGGGCAGCGTTTCGGCGCCATGCACCTGATCGATATCCTGGTCGGCCGCCTGACCGAACGGGTCACCCAGTTCGGACACGACAAACTCTCGGTATTCGGGATCGGCGCCGACCTCAACGAAAAGCAGTGGCGCGGCGTGATCCGCCAGCTGGTGGCGATGGGCCATCTGGCGCCGGATTCCGAAGCCTTTGGCGCATTGAAACTGACGGACACCGCGCGCGGCGTTTTGAAGGGCGAGACCGAGGTGATGCTGCGCGAGCAGGTCGCCGGCGCCCGTGATCGCGGCGTCAGGACGAAATCACGACGCGGCGATATCGCGCCCCGGATTGCCGGCTCAGGCGGAACCGCCGATCAGACCCTGGTCGGCGCGCTCCGGGCCTGGCGCTCGGAGGTGGCGCGCACCCGCGGCGTGCCGGCCTATGTCGTGCTGCACGACGCCACCATCGACGGCATCGCGACCTCGCGCCCGACCACGCTCGCCGGGCTCCGCAACATCCCCGGCATCGGCGACAAGAAGCTGGAACATTACGGCGACGAACTGACCGCGCTGGTGAAGGCGGCGGGCTGACGCGTCAGCGGGCTTTCTTCACCTTTCCCGCCACGCGCAAGGGCGCGTGGAGGGAGGGGAGCGATGCATCAGCAATGCGTGCGTCTTCAGCTTGCTACTCAGGTGGTCTCGGCGCGGGGCGAAGCCGCCGCCGAGCCGGGCGAGGCAAGAATACTCAGCGCGACATCTCCGACGGCAAGTGGATCCGCCTTGCGACCGGAGCCCAGCGCCAGCTCCATGGTGAACGCGCCGAGCTCGCACATCACCTGCGACGCCACGTCGCCGGAGCCGGTGAATTCGTTCGCGAGGTATTCGAACTGCGAACGAGCCTGACGCAGCGTGGCCTTCGGCACCACCACGTCGGCTTCACCGACGGCAGGATTTCGTCCCCCCGGCGGAGTCGCGTTCGACCGAGACCCTGCCTCCCCGTCCGGCTCGGGTGTTGCAGGAGTCGAATTCCCGGTGCCGTCCGGGAGCTCATTGGTCTGGTTCTTGAGATCGGCAATGCGGTCGAATGCCGAACGGAGTTCGGCGCGTTTGGCTTCGAGACCGGCAACCTTTGCTATCAGGGCGTCGCGCTCCCGCTCGGAAACGATGCGAAGGGTGGCGAGTTCGTCGCTGCTTACCTTGAGCCGGGCCGCGAGGTCGTGACGTTCGCCGGCAAAGCCAAGGCGCAGCTGGGACAACTCCAGTTCATGCGCCTTCGACTGTTCCGCCAGTTGCCGGCGAAGCTGGTCGAGCTCCTCACCGCGCCGCTCGACCACCGCCGCGAATCCCGCGCGTTCGCCGTCGAAGGCCACGGTCAACGTCTCGCGCTCGCGATCGAACGTCGCCCGAAGCTCGGCCAGGGCCTGTTGCTGCGACTGCGATGCTGTGGCGAGTGCGTCGCGCTCGCGGTCCAGATTGCCTTGAAGCTCCAATACCTCGGTTTCCCGCGCCTGCAGCGCAGCCTTCAAGGCATCGCGTTCACTCATGATCGAGGCCAGGACATTGTGGTGCCCGTCGACGTCATGCCGGAGCGCTTCGCACTCGGCTTCCAGCGCGTCGGTATGCTGGGCGATGGTTTCGTACTTGTAGCGCCAGAGCTGCTCTTCATCCTGCGCCGCGGCCAGGCGGACCGACAGGGTTTCGAGCCAAACGGCCGCATGGTGCAGAAAGTTCGCATTGTGCCCGACCGACATCATGTCGGCAAAGCGCCGGAGAAAATGCGCCGTCTCCGCGACATTGGGCGTCTCAGGCATCATGGAAGTGTCGGTCATGAAGCATGCTTTCCTGAAGCGACGGAGCGCCATCGCCAAAGCTTGGGGATCGCGATCCCGGAACTCGATCGGGCGACCAGACTCGCGGGTGTTCTCTAGATCGGCGGCGGCAAAAAGAGGGCGTCGGCATCGAATCCGTTAGTTCTCTAAACGCCGGTGTACGATTCGGCGAGGGCCGATGGCGGAGAGGCTAGCCGTAGAGTCGAAGCCGTATCGCGCCATTGCGAACAAAGCGGGAATCAGTGACGGTCGGATCATCAGAAGGACGATTCGGACGTGCCAGCGACGGCCAGCTACCTCGAAAGCCTCAATCCAGAGCAACGCCGGGCCGTCGAGCACGGCGTTGGGCCCGGGCGTGACGGCAGGCCGGCTTCGCCGCTATTGGTGATCGCAGGCGCCGGTTCCGGCAAGACCAACACCTTGGCACACCGGGTCGCCCATCTGATCGTCAACGGAGCCGATCCCAGGCGCATTCTGCTGATGACATTTTCACGACGTGCCGCCGCCGAAATGAGCAGGCGCGTCGAACGCATCGCTCGCCAGGTGCTGGGCGACAAGGCCGGCATCATGACCGACGCGTTGCAATGGGCCGGCACCTTCCACGGCATCGGCGCGCGGCTGCTGCGCGACTATTCGGATCAGATCGGCCTCGATCCCGCCTTCACGATCCACGATCGCGACGATTCCGCCGACCTGATCAACCTGATCCGGCATGACCTCGGCCTCTCCAAAACCGCGAACCGGTTTCCGACCAAAGGCACCTGCATTTCGATCTACTCGCGATGCGTCAATGCCGAGGCGCCGATCGAGCAGGTTCTGGGCGGCTCGTTCCCCTGGTGCGCCGGATGGGCTACCGAACTGAAGGAACTGTTCGCAGGCTATGTCGAAGCCAAGCAGAAACAGAACGTGCTCGATTATGACGATCTCTTGCTCTATTGGGCGCAAACGATGAACGATCCCGGCCTCGCCCGGGATATCGGAGGCCGGTTCGACCACGTGCTGGTCGACGAGTACCAGGACACCAACCGGCTGCAATCCTCGATCCTGCTGGCACTGAAGCCTGGCGGTCACGGGCTGACGGTGGTCGGCGACGACGCCCAGTCGATCTATTCCTTTCGCGCCGCGACCGTGCGCAACATTCTCGACTTTCCCGGCCAGTTCAGTCCGCCGGCCGACATCGTCACGCTGGACCGCAATTACCGCTCGACCCAGACCATCCTCGCCGCTGCTAATGGCGTCATCGACCTCGCACGCGAGCGATTCACCAAGAACCTTTGGACCGACCGGGCTTCGGGTCTCAAGCCCCAACTGGTCACCACCCGCGACGAGGCCGACCAGGCCCGCTGCATCGTCGAACGGGTGCTGGAGAACCGCGAATCCGGCACCCTCCTGAAGCAGCAGGCCGTGCTGTTTCGGACCTCCAGCCACAGCGGACCGCTGGAGATCGAACTGACCCGGCGCAACATCCCTTTCGTCAAATTCGGCGGCCTGAAATTCCTCGACGCCGCCCACATCAAGGACATGCTGGCGCTGTTGCGGTTCGTCGAGAATCCGCGCGACCGCGTCGCCGGTTTCCGGTTGATGCACCTGATCCCGGGGGTCGGCCCCGCCTCGGCGCAGAAGGTGCTCGATGCCACGGTCGGGAGCGCCGATCCGATCGCGGCGCTCAAGCTGGCACCCGCGCCTCCCCGCGCCGGCGACGACTGGACCCATTTCATCGGCGCCATCGCCGACATCGGCCGCTCCGATTGGCCGGCCGACATCGAACGCGCGCGGCTGTGGTACGAGCCGCATCTCGACCGAATCCACGAAGATGCCGAGACCCGCCGCGCCGACCTGATCCAGCTCGAACAGATCGCCAGCGGATATCCGTCGCGCGAGCGCTTCCTCACCGAGCTGACGCTCGATCCTCCCGATGCGACCAGCGACCAGGCCGGCGTGCCGCTGCTCGACGAGGACTACCTTGTTCTCTCCACCATCCACTCCGCCAAGGGCCAGGAATGGAAATCGGTCTACGTGCTCAACGTGGTCGACGGCTGCATGCCGTCGGACCTCGGCGCCGGGACCAGCGCGGAACTCGAAGAGGAGCGCCGGCTGCTCTATGTCGCGATGACCCGGGCCAAAGACGACCTGCATTTGATGGTGCCGCAGCGCTTCTTCACCCACGGCCAGAGCGCGCAAGGCGACCGTCACGTCTATGCCTCGCGGACCCGCTTCATTCCGGACCGGCTGCTGCATCTGTTCGAAAAGACGGTCTGGCCGCTGGCGGCGGCCGGGGTCGCGGCACGTTCCGCCACTGGCGGTCCGCGCATCGACGTCGGCGCCCGCATGCGCGGCATGTGGCGCTGACGCGGGGACTTTTATGTACGGCCGCAGATCCATATCGATCCGGATGAAATCGCCGCGATAGGTCACTTCTCCGAGGTAGATCACGGTCCGGTCCGCGGTGGTGAAAACCCGCCTGACCTCGGCTACCGGCGAATTCAGGGGAACCTGCAACAGTTTTGCGACCTCGAGATCCGCGGTGCCGATCGTCAGCGTCTGCCGCGCACTGCTGATCGGCGGATCGCGCATGTCCTTCAGGATCGGAATCACCGTCTCCTTGCGGAAGCGCTTTGGATGTTTGCGGAATATCCGTTCATCGAGATAGATCGAGATCACGCAATAGGGCCGCTTGTTGCGCGAATGCACCCGCCGCATGAAGACGTAATGCTCCGCCGGCTTGCCATCCTCGGGAGTCAGAGGCGCGTCGGTGCGACTTTCGGAGATGTTGATGATCTCCGGCGAGGTGTCGCGGTACACTTCGGCGAGATCCGACAGGGTGGTCTCCACCCTGAGCCAGCGGTCCTGCTTCAACTGGCCGATGATGAAGGTGCCCCTGCCTTGCCGGGCTTCGAGGATCCCGTCGCGGGCCAGCAGGTCGACGGCCTGCCGGATGGTGACGCGAGAGACGCCGAATTCAGCGGCCAGTTCCTCGTTGGCGGGCAGCCGCAAGCCCTGCGCCCATATCCCGCGGGCGATCCGTTGACGAAAGATGTCGGCGATCTGGGCGTATTTCGGAACATGACTGTCGGCGATCAGATCCATTTCGGAGTCCCAAATTCGAGCGGCGGCGGACGGCCGGCACGACGCACTCTACGACATCACGAGGGCGGCGCCCCGCTCTCCTATCATCAGGCTGCTCGCGTTGGTATTGGCGGAGGTGATCTGCGGCATGACCGAGGCGTCGATGACGCGCAGCCCTTCGACGCCGCGGACGCGCAGCTGCGGATCGAGCACCGAAGTCCCGTCGCTTCCCATCCGGCAGGTGCCGACGCAGTGAAACACCGTGCCGCCGGTGGTGCGCGCGAAATCCCACAGGCCGGCGGGGCTTTCGACCGCTTCGCCGGGCACCATCTCGATGTCCCAGAGATCCCTGAACGCTTTCTGCCGGTAAATCCCGCGCAGCATCTGCAGGCCCGCGACCATGGTCTTGCGGTCGATCTCCTCGGCAAAATAATTCGGCTCGATGCGCGGCTGGTCGAACGGATCGCTGGAGCGGATCGCGAGCTGTCCACGCGATTTCCCGTGGCATTGCCAGACCGAAGCGGTGAAGCCGGAATAGCTGTGCAAGGGATCACCGGGCTTGTCGACCGACAGCGGCATCACGTTGAATTGCACGTCGGGGCGTCCGCTGACGGCGTATTCGGTGCAGGCGGCGCCGCCGACCTGCCCAGCGCCGACGGTCAGGGGACCGCTGCCGGCGAACATCCATTGCAACCCCATTTTCGCCAGTTCGACGGGGTTACGCACCTGATCGTTCAGCGATATCCGCTGCTTCAGCCGCACGATCAGCCGCGCCTGGTAGTGATCCTGCAGGTTGCGTCCAACCTCGGGTGAGTCCCCCACCACGGCAATGCCAAGCCCGCGCAGCAACTCCGCCGGGCCGACGCCCGAAAGCTGCAGAATCTGCGGGGACTGCAACGCTCCCGCCGACAGGATGACTTCACGGTCGGCCGCCGCGCTGAACGCCTTGTTATCCTTGATCCACTCAACCCCTGTAGCGACAGCCCCCCGAAACGTCACCTTGCTGACCTGCGCGCCCGTGATGACGGTGAGGTTCGGGCGATGCATGGCCGGCGCCAGGAATGCCGACGCCGAGCTGGTGCGCCAGTGCCGGCCGATGCCGAGCTGGTAGCTGCCGACCCCGAATGTGGTCTCGCCGTTGAAGTCAGGATTGCGCGGCAGGCCGAATTCGACGCCGGCGTCGACCCACGCTTTGGAAGCGGCGTTATCGTTGCGCAGGTCCGAGACCTCGAATTCACCGAGGCCACCGTGATACTGGCTCTCGCCGCCCTGGTAGCGTTCGTAACGCCTGAAATACGGCAGCAGTTCGCGGTAGCTCCAGCCTTTCGCGCCGAGCCGCTCCCAGTCGTCGAAATCCTCGTGCTGGCCGCGGATGAAGATCAGGCCGTTGATCGACGACGATCCGCCGAGCACCCGGCCGCGCGGCCAGACGATGGCGCGACCGCCGGTGGTCTCGTTCGGCTCGGTCCTGAACAGCCGCGAAAAACGCTCGTTGTAGATCGTGCGGTAGTAACCGACCGGCAGCTTGAGCCAGAAGTTTCGATCGGACCCGCCGGCTTCCAGCAGCAGCACGCGGCAGGATGGATCGGCCGACAGCCGGTTCGCGACCACGCAGCCGGCCGATCCGGCCCCGACGATGATGTAGTCATACCCCTGAGCCGACATGCCGCGCTTCCCGTCCAAGTCAGGCTGTCCGGTAGTTTTCGATCGACGACAGATCCGGCTCGAACCCGAGACCGGGATCGTCGCTCAGCGTCACCGTGCCGTCGCGGATATCGATGACGGGGCCGCAGAACAGGTCGCGCAACGGATTGTCGTTGGAATCGACCTCGAGCAATCCTTCACCCCCGACTCCCGCCAGCAGATGCGCCGATGCAAGCAGGCCGATGCCGCCGCCGAGATAATGCGGACAAAAGATCTTGCCCGATCGCATGATATCGCGCGCGATGTCGGAACAGGCGCTCAGGCCGCCCCACTTCGCGATGTCGGGTTGCACGACCCGCAACACGTCGCCGCCGAGTGCCTGCGTGAAACCCGCCCGGCTCGCGATGTTCTCTCCGGCTGCGAGCGGCACGTCGATGCGTTGGCGCAAGGTCTGCCATTCCTCCCACGGCCGATCGGCACGGATCGGTTCTTCAAGCCATGCGAGGCCGAACTCGCTGAGATGCGGCGCAATCTCCAGCGCCTGCGCCGTCGACCATGCCTGGTTGGCGTCTGCGGCCAGCATGCCGTCGCCGATCAACTGCCGAAGCGATGTGAGGTTGGCGCAGTCGGCCGCGAGGTCGAAGCCTACCTTCAGCTTCAGCGCGCGATGTCCACGGCTGATCGCCGCTTCGGCCATTTGTCGCGAGCCGGTCGGATTGATGCCGCTGGCGTAGACCCGGATCCGGCTGCCATTGCCGCCGAGCAGCTTCCACAACGGCAATTGGCGGCGGCGCGCATAGAGGTCCCAGACCGCAAGGTCGATCCCGGAGATCGCCTGCGCGAATGGTCCGGGCTCGCCGGACTGCAGCGCCAGCACCGATGTCGCCTGGGTCAGGGTTTCGAAAACATCGAGGGGATGGCTGGCTGCAAATCCTGTGATCGCCGGCGCCAGCACCTCGTTGACCAGCCGCGCCCGGTGCTCGGCGCCCACAGATGGGAAATTGGCCCAGACCTCGCCCCAGCCGGCATGGCCGTCATCATCCTCGACGCGAACGAACACCGCAGGCCGGTCCAGCATGCGGCCGAAGGATGTGACGACCGGCGTCGCCAGCGGATAACGATAGCAGAATGCCTTGATGGTCCGGATGGAAAAGGTCTGCGAGGTCATTTCTGGCAATCCGGAACCGCCCTGAGGCGTCTGGCGCCCCCTTGTATGGTCATCTTACTTATAATATGACTTGGTCCGGATCAACCGCAATTGCCGCTGGATCGGAATACAATGGACGGAAGTGTCGCAAGGCGCTTTTTACTCGGGTTGGCGCCCTGGGTCGGCGCGGTCGCGCTCTGGTATGGCGTGCGCTGGAGCGGCTTCGTCAATGAATCGCTCAGTCCCGCACCGCATCAGGTGGCGGCCAAATTCGTCGAACTTCTGCTGAACGAAGGCCTGCTGGTCGACGTCTTTGCCTCGACGCGGCGGGTGTTTCTCGGCGTCATGCTCGGCATTGCCGCCGCCGTTCCCGTCGGCTTCCTGCTCGGCTGGTACCGCCCGGCGCGTACCTTTGCCGACCCGATGATCAACTTCTTTCGTGCGCTGCCGCCGATCGCGCTGATCCCGCTGGTAATCGTCTATTTCGGCGTCGATGAATTGGCCAAGCTCGTCATCCTGTTCTACGCCTCCTTCTTCGCCGGCGTGATCGTGATGTATGAGGGCGTATCCCAGATCACCCCGCTTTACATCCGCGTCGCGAAGACGCTGGGCGCCGGCGAGTTCGAGATCTTCCGGAAGGTCATCATTCCGCTCAC
>JAUXWH010000025.1 GCA_030681365.1 Bradyrhizobium sp. | reverse complement strand
ACGGTGGCGGCGTCGAGGAACAGCAGCGACGAGCGGCCGTTGACGCCGCCGATCGCGAGCACCTCGTCCTGGGTCAGCTGCTTGCGGCCATTGTTGGCGACCGCGGTAATGCGGAATCCGGCGGAATTGGCGATCGCATTGCGGGTGTCGCGCAGCGCCACGATGAAATCGTCGAGATGCCCGCCCCTGACGATGCCGAAGCCGGTGCTGCCGAGCAGCAGCAGCACGGTGGCGGCGACGCCGGCGCGGTTGGGCAGATAGCGCTCGAGAAAGGCGATCACGCGGTTCGGCTGCTCGCGCTCGATACGCGGTTTACCGGCCGCCTTGTTGCCGACCTTGCGCGGCAGGCCCAGCCGCTCGCGCAGCAGCACGACCGCGCCAATGGCGGCAGCTGTCAGGTCAGCCTGGGGCCCCAGCGATCTCAGCGATCGAGCGAGGCGTCCTGCACCATCCATTGCACGAGCTCGTCAAATGTTGCCTGCAAGTCAAACGCTTGCGGGTTCTGGCACATAGGACGTCCTGGTGATGCCGGTCGGGTGCTGGCCTCAAGGCAGAAGAAGCCAGCTGTTCCCTCGATGCGTCGTCGCAGCGGAAATCCGCAACAGCTCACGCCCCGGCAGCCAAGCGCCACATGCGCCGCCAGCGTTAACCTTCGGGCTTCCTGGTAAACAAAGGGTAAACCGGGTGCAGGCAGGGGATGATTTGCGCCGCCTTCTGAGGACTTTGACCGACAATCGTAACATTTTTATCAATGGAACCGGCCCCACCCGCGATTAGGCCGGTTGCCGCGCCATCATCCCGCGAAAGCGGGCTACTTCTGCGCGCGCTTTGCCGCCAGCGCGATCTGGTCGTGCAGGAAATCGGCGAATTCGATGCCCTGGGCCTTGAGTGCCTTCGGATAGAGCGAGGCCTGGGTCAGGCCCGGCAGCGTGTTGGTTTCGAGGAAGACCGGCCCCTTCTCCGTCACGATGAAATCCGACCGGGAATAGCCGCTGCACGACAGCGCCTTGTGCGCCCTCAGCGCCTGATCCATCAATTGGGCCATGATCTCGGGCGCAAAACGGCCGGGGCAGATTTCCTGGGTGGCCGCCGCGAGATATTTGGCCCGGTAGTCGAACCCGAAGCCGCCTTCCGCCGGGATGATCTCGATCGGCGGCAGCGCCGTCAGCGAGCCGTCCGGCCGCTCCAGCACGCCGCAGGTCGCTTCCGCGCCCGCGACGAACGGCTCGATCAGGTATTCTTCGTCCCGCGCCGCGTTGCGGACGGCGACGAGATCCTGCTGCGCGTTGACGAAGATCAGCCCATAGCTCGATCCGTCGCGCGCCGGCTTTGCGATGAGCCTGCCGTATTTGGCCAGCGCCGCCTCGATATCTTCCAACGCGATGCCGGCCGGCGCCTTCACGCCCGCAATCGCGGCGAAGCGCTTGGCAGAGACTTTGTCGAAGGCGAGATATGACGAGGCCGAGCCGGAACCCGTGAAGGCAATGCCGCGCAATTCGCACATCGCCTGCAACTCGCCATTCTCCGCCCTGCCGCCATGCAGGCCGAGCACCAGCAGGCGATCCTCGGCTCTCGCCTTGTCGAGCGCCGCCTCGATCGCGCCGATACTGGGACTACCCGGCTGGAAATCATCCTCGAACGGCCGCTTGTGGCCGAGAAGCGCCTCGGAGCGGACTTCATGCACGGTGTCATCGACATCCCAGAACCAGAGGTCGGCTTCAGGCAGCGCCCGGTGCAGCGCCTGCGCCGAGGCCACCGACACCAGCCGCTCCTTGTTGGTGCCGCCGAAAAGAATGGTGATCCGCATCATTTCGTTCCGCTTCGTTCGTCATTCCGGGGCGTGCGAAGCACTAACCCGGGATCCATTCTTTCCAAACTATCTCGAGATTCCGGGTTCATCGCTGCGCGATGCCCCGGAATGACACCTATTTTGGAAGCCCGATCCGCTTGATTTCCCAGTGTAGCTCAATTCCGCTATTTTCCTTCACCCGCGCGCGCACGGTTTCGCCGAGGGTTTCGATATCGTGGCCGGTCGCCGCCCCGGTGTTGATCAGGAAATTGCAGTGCATCTCCGATACCTGCGCGCCGCCGACGCGCAGGCCGCGGCAGCCGGCGGCGTCGATCAGCTTCCAGGCGCTGTGGCCGGGCGGATTCTGGAAGGTCGATCCGCCGGTCTTTTCGCGGATCGGCTGCGCGGTCTCGCGGTGGCTCTGCACCTCGTTCATCCGCGCGCGAATGGCTTCGGGCGCGGCGACGGTCCCGCGAAAGCGCGCCGAGGTGAAGATGATGGAGGGATCGACGCCGTTGCCGCGGTAGACGAATTGCATATCGGCATTGCTGAACGTGTGCTTCGTGCCGTCGCGGCCGATGCCGACAGCCTCGATCAGCACGTCTTTCGTCTCCGCCCCGTTGGCCCCGGCGTTCATGCGCAGCGCGCCGCCGATGGTGCCGGGAATGCCGAAGTAGAACTCCAGCCCGCCGATACTGGCCGCCGCCGCCGTCTCGGCGACGCGCCTGTCGAGCGCGGCGGCCCCGGCGGTGACGATATCGCCCTCGGCGGCGGTCTCGCCGAACCCTCGCGGGCCGAGCCGGATCACCACGCCCGGGATGCCGCCATCGCGCACGATCAGATTGGAGCCGACGCCGACGACAGTGACGGCAAGCTCATTCGGCAAATGCGACAGAAAATAGGAGAGATCGTCCTCGTCCGCCGGCGTGAACAGCAGCTGCGCCGGACCGCCGACCCGGAACCAGGTCAGCTCCGCCAGCGACTGGTTCGCCAGCAGCCGCCCGCGCAAATCAGGCATCGCGGCTTTGAGTTCCGGCGTGATGTCGGGGAAAGCCGTCACCTCACCCCAGCGCCTTCAATTCGCCGGGCAGTGCGTAGGCCCATTGCGTGATGTTGCCCGCGCCGAGGCAGATGACATAGTCGCCGTTCTTCGCGAGCCCGGCGACGACAGCTGCGAGATCGGTCGAAGCCGGCAGCGGGATCACCTCGCGGTGGCCGTGGGCGCGCAGGCCGAGGACAAAATGATCGCGGTCGATGCCCGGGATCGGCGCCTCGCCGGCCGGATAGACTTCGGCGACGACGACGGTGTCGGCATCGTTGAAGCAGGTACAGAATTCCTCGAACAGCGACTGCAGCCGCGTAAAACGATGCGGCTGCACCACGGCGATGATCCTGCCATCGGTGGATTCCCGCGCCGCCTTCAGCACCGCCGCAATCTCGACCGGGTGATGGCCGTAATCGTCGATGATGGTGACGCCGTTCCATTCGCCGGTCCGGGTGAAGCGCCGCCGCACCCCGCCGAAGCCGGCGAGCGCCTTGCGGATGGTGTCGTCGGACAGGCCGAGTTCGTGCGCCACCGCGATCGCCGAGGTGGCGTTCAGCGCGTTGTGGCGGCCGGGCATCGGCAGCACCAGGTCGGCGATTTCGTGCGAGGTGCCGGCGGTGCGGTCGCGAAATGCGACCTTGAATTTCGAGCCGCCGCCGGAGGGAACGAGATCGAGCAGCCGCGCGTCGGCCTGCGGATTTTCGCCATAGGTGATGATGCGGCGGTCCTCGATCCTGCCGACGATGCTCTGCACCACCGGATGGTCGATGCACATCACGGCGAATCCGTAGAACGGCACGTTCTCGACGAAATTGCGGAAGGCGTCCTGCACCGCCTCGAATGTCCCGAAATGGTCGAGATGCTCCGGATCGACATTGGTGACGATGGCGACGTCGGCCGGCAGTTTCAGGAACGTGCCGTCGCTCTCGTCGGCCTCCACCACCATCCACTCGCCGGCGCCGAGCCGGGCGTTGGTGCCGTAGGCATTGATGATGCCTCCATTGATCACGGTCGGATCGAGATCGCCGGCATCGAGCAGGGCCGCGACCATCGAGGTCGTGGTGGTCTTGCCATGGGTGCCGGCGATCGCGACGCAGCTTTTCAGCCGCATCAGCTCGGCCAGCATTTCGGCGCGGCGCACCACCGGGATGCGCTGCGCGCGCGCCGCCATCAGTTCGGGATTGTCGCGCTTGATCGCGGTCGACACGACGAGTACCTCGGCGCCGGCGACGTTCTCGGCCTTGTGGCCGACCGAGATCTTGATGCCCTTGTCGCGCAAGCGGGTGACATTGGCGCCCTCCGAGGCGTCGGAGCCCTGCACGGTATAGCCGAGATTGCACAGCACCTCGGCGATGCCGCTCATGCCGATGCCGCCGATCCCGACGAAGTGGATGGGTCCGATCTCGCGCGGCAGTCTCATGGCTGGTCTCGTCTGTTCCCCGTCATGCCCGGGCTTGTCCCGGGCATCCACGAATCTCCATCACTTCATGCAAGACGTGGATGGCCGGGACAAGCCCGGCCATGACGCCAAAATGACTGAATTCGAACTCTCTGACCTAGATTCCGGCCACTTTCACCACCAGATCGGCCAGCCGGTCGGCGGCGTCCAGCCGGCCCATGGTGCGGGCGCTGTCCGCCATCGCGGTCAGCCGTTCCGGCTCGGCGGCGAGGGTGGAGATTTCGGCGGCCAGCCGGTCGGGCGTGAAATCCGGCTGCGCGATCCGGATCGCGCCGCCCGCCTGCGCCAGCACACCGGCATTGGCGAACTGATCCTGATCGATCGAGCCGGGCAGCGGCACCAGGATCGAGGGGCGGCCGATGGCGGCGAGTTCGGCCACGGTGCCGGCGCCGGAGCGCGAGACCACCAGATGGTTGGACGCCAGCCGCGCCGGCAGATCGGTGAAGAACGGCGCCAGTTCGGCATGGATCTTGAGCCGGTCGTAGACCGCGCGCACCCGCTCCATGTCTTCTTCGCGCACCTGCTGGGTGAGGATCAATCGGCTCCACAGCGCCGGCTCCAGCCGCTCGATCGCGGGCGGCACGATGTCGGCCATCACCCGCGCGCCCTGGCTGCCGCCGACCACCAGCAGGCGAAGCGGGCCGGTCGCGTCGGGCGAGGCAAATTTCACCGTGGCCGCGGCAAGGATCGCCGGACGCATCGGCGTGCCGACGGTGGTGGTTTTGCCGGCGAGATCAGGATCGCGATCGAGCACGCCGGGCAGCGAGGTGGCGATCGCGCTGACGCGGCTCGACAGGAACCGGTTGGCGCGGCCAAGGACCGCGTTGGCCTCGTGAATGATGCCGGGCACGCCGAATATTTTCGCCGCCAGCAGCGGCGGCAGGGTCGGATAGCCGCCGAAGCCGACCACGGCCTTTGGCTTCAGTCGTCGCATCAGGTTGAGCGACACCGCGGTGCCGGCGGCGAGCAGGATGCCGGTGCGGGCCAGCGACCATGGCGTGCGGCCGCGCACGGTTTCGCTCGGCACCACGTCCATGGTGTCGCGGGTAAAGAGGCCGCTGTAGCGCAGCGCGCGGGAATCGGTCGCAAGCCGGACGCGAAAACCGCGCCGTATCAGTTCGACGCCGAGCGCCTCGGCGGGAAACAGATGGCCGCCGGTGCCGCCCGCGGCGAGCAGAATGAGGGGCGAGGAATTGTCCATGGGTTATCGTCGCAAATTTCGGCCGTCATTGCGAGGAGCGAAGCGACGAAGCAATCCAGCTTTTCCGGCATTCAGCTGGATTGCTTCCTGGTGGATTGCTTCGCTGCGCTCGCAATGACGACGGGTTACCGTCAGATCAAGCATAGTTCGGCGCAGCGTTGGCATCGCCGATCGATTCCATCTCGGTGCGCGGCCGCAGCCGCGTCAGCGCCAGCATCATGCCGACGCTGTAGGCCAGCGAGATGATCGACGAGCCGCCATAGGAAACGAACGGCAGGGTCATGCCTTTGGCCGGTATCAGCTGCAGATTGACCGACATGTTGATCGCGGCCTGCACCCCGAACAGGATGGCGAGGCCGGAGGCCGCGAACCGCGAGAACAAATCCTCGGTGGTATAGGCGCGCGACAGCGTCCGGATCACGACAAAGGCGAACAGCGCGAGCAGCGCCAGGCACAGGAGGATGCCGAATTCCTCTGCCGCGACCGCGAAGACGAAGTCGGTATGGCTGTCCGGCAGGCTGCGCTTGGCGATGCCCTCGCCCGGGCCAAGCCCGAACCAGCCGCCATTGGCGAAGGCCTCCATCGCGGTATCGACCTGGAAGGTGTCGCCCGTGCCGGGATTCATGAAGCGCTTGATGCGGAAGGCGACGTGCGGCACCAGCAGATAGGCCGCGAACAACCCGGCGCCGGCGGCGGCCGCGAGCCCCGCCACCCAGATCATCCGCATGCCCGCGATGAAGAACAGCGCGCCCCACACCATCAGGATCAGCAGGGTCTGGCCGAAATCGGGCTGCAGCACCAATAGCGCCACCATCGTCAGCAGCAGCCCGAGTGCGATCGAAGTCGCCGGCATTTCCGGCCGTCGCGCCGATTCCGCGAACAGCCACGCCGCCAGCACCACGAAGGCGGGCTTGGCGGATTCGGAAGCCTGGATGTTGATGCCGAGCAGGGTGATCCAGCGCCGCGAACCCTTGACCTCGGGTCCGATCAGCAACGTCGCCACGATCAGCACGACGGACACCGCGAATACGATCAGCGCGGTGCGCCGGATCTGCCGCGGCGACAGGAAGGAGACGCCGATCAGCACCACGAAGCACGGCAGCAGAAACAGCACATGGCGGTTGAAGAAGTGGAACGGATCGAGCCCGATCCGGGTCGCCACCGGTGGGCTGGCCGCCAGCGACAGGATAACGCCGCCCAGCATCAGCGCGACGATCGCCGCCAGCAGCAGGCGATCGACCGTCCACCACCATTCGGAAAGCGGGGTGCGTTGTTCACGGGAGATCATGGGCGTTCCCAAAGGGCGGAGGTACCGCCCATTGGTGGCCGAGGATGGTTTCCAAGGGGTTAATGACTTCGGTATCTTTGGAGATTGGGCACGGTGTCGAGCCACAAATAGTCGTCATCCTCCGCGAAAGCGGAGGATCCAGTACGCCGCCGCGCCAGCGACTGAGCCGCACCGCCGCTGGAATACTGGGTCACCCGCCTGCGCGCGGGTGACGACCAGTTGTGGGTGGATCGGCAGCGTACCCTATCGCCTCGCATCTTCACGCCCAGTCTCGTGCCCCGGATGCAGTGCAGCGCGCCGCCCTTGCGGCGTGGTGCGCTGCTAAGCCGGGGCCCATGCGGCTGGTGTGGGTGCCGTGGGTCCCGGCTCTGCGGAGCAGCGTGCCGGACGATGCTTCGCATCGCCGGGAGGACGCTGCACCGCGCCCGGGACACAGATGCGGCGCTCAGATGAACGCCTACATCACTGGCTTCACACCGGGGAGCGCGATCACGAGGTCGCGGAATGCCGATCCTCGAATTTCGAAATTGCGGTACTGGTCGAACGATGCGCAGGCCGGCGACAGCAGCACGACAGGGTCGGCCAACCCGGAAGCTTCCGCATCGCGCGCGGCATTGGCAACCGCGACCTCGAGCGTCCCGCTGATCTCGTGCGGCACCCGGTCGCCTAGCGTGCCGGCAAATTCCGGCGCGGCTTCGCCGATCAGATAGGCTTTTCGGATGCGCGGGAAATATTCGGCAAGACCGGTGATGCCGCCGAGTTTCGGCTTGCCGCCGGCGATCCAGAAAATGTCGGCGAACGACGACAGCGCATGCGCCGCGGCGTCGGCGTTGGTGCCCTTGGAATCGTTGACGAACAGCACGTTGCCGCGGCGGCCGACCTGCTCCATGCGGTGGGCGAGGCCGGGAAAACTGCGCAGGCCGTTTTGCAGGACCTCAAGGGAAATACCGAGCGCCAGCGCGCAGGCGGCGGCGCAGGCGGCGTTCTGCGCATTGTGCAGGCCGCGCAGCGAACCGATGCCGCCGATCCGCGCGATCTCGCTGCGGGCGCCGCCGGCGGCGCGCAGGATCACTTCGCGCTCGACATAGACGCCGTCGGCCAGCGGGTTCTTCACGGAGATGCGGACCACGCGC
>JAUXWH010000021.1 GCA_030681365.1 Bradyrhizobium sp. | reverse complement strand
TGCGGCGTTCCTCGAACGGGAAATCGAACAGCGTTGCCAGCATCTGCGTCGTCAGCTCGATCGAGACCCGCTCGACGAAGTTGAAGGTCTCGTTGCGCGGCAGATTGTCCAGCACCTTGATGCTGCGCTCGCGGATCAGCTTTGCGAGTTCGTCCAGATGGGTCGGCGTGAACATCGGCGACACGGTCTTGCGTTGCGCCGAATGCCTTGGCTGGTCCATCGCGATGAAGCTCGGCCAGTCGTAACCGACCGGCGCGTCGCGGATATTGATGCCGCCGATTGCCGCGTCCGACGAGAAGATGCCGTGATTGGTGTCGACATGCATGATGTCGTTGTACTTGGTGATCGACCAATAAGGCTCGATCGGCGAATTGGTGCAGTAATGCACCGGCTCTTCCTTGCGCAGCCGCTCGAACCACGGCCACAGCGTATCGTTCTGGAACAGCCGCGGCGCGCCCGGGTGAAAATCCTTCAGCGGCGTGGAATAGGCCTCTTCGCGCGCCAGGCGCTGAAGCTCGGCCTTGTCGGCTCTCACGGCTGTCTGGATGTTCATCGCTGGTCGATCCTGATCGATTTGGTGAGGCTCAGCCGGTGATGCGCACCGGCAGGGTTTCGTAGCCCTTGACGAAGCTGGAATACACCCGCTTCGGCTCGCCGACCACCTCAATATTGTCGAAGCGCTTGAGGATTTCCTCCCAAATGATCTTCAATTGCAGCTCGGCCAGCCGGATTCCGACGCAGCGGTGAATCCCGAACCCGAAGGAAATGTGGGTGCGCGGCCGTGCCCGGTCAATGATGAACTCGTAGGGGCGGTCGATGATCTCGTCGTCGCGGTTCCCCGAGACGTACCACATCACCACCTTGTCACCTTTCCTGATCTGCTTGCCGCGGAACTCGATGTCCTCGAGCGCGGTGCGGCGCATATGCGCCAGCGGCGTCTGCCAGCGGATCACTTCCGGCACGAAGCTGTCGATCAGTTCGGGATTGGCGCGCAGCTTGCTGTACTGATCCGGGTTCTTGCTCAAGGCGTAGATGCTGCCCGACAGGGTGTTGCGGGTGGTGTCGTTGCCGCCGACGATCAAAAGGATCAGATTGCCGAGGAAGTTCTTCGGGTCCATGTCGCGTGTGGCGTCGCTGTGCGCCATCATCGACAGCAGGTCGCTCTTCGGCGGCTGGTTGATGCGCTCCTTCCAGAGTCTCGCGAAATAGGTCGCGCATTCCAGCAGTTCGACCTGGCGGTCCTCTTCGGTCGCAACCAGGCCGTCGGGGCCGGGAAGCGTGGTGGCGATGTCGGACCAGCGCGTCAGTTTGCGGCGGTCCTCCCAGGGGAAGTCGAACAGCACCGCGAGCATCTGCGTGGTCAGCTCGATCGAGACCTTGTCGACCCAGTCGAACACCTCGTTGGCCGGCAGATTGTCCAGGCATTCGGCCGACCGCTTGCGGATGTTGATCGCAAGCTGGTCAAGATGCGTCGGCGTGAACATCGGCGCCACCGTCTTGCGCTGCGCCGAGTGGCGCGGCTGGTCCATGGCGATGAAGCTTTCGCGGCGAAAGTCGTTGGGGACGTCGCGGATGGTAATGCCGCCGAGCGAAGCCGCCGACGAGAACACCGAATGATTGGTCTCGATGTCCATGATGTCGTTGTACTTGGTGACCGACCAGTACGGCCCGAACATGCTGTCCTTGCAGTAATGCACCGGGGCTTCCTTGCGCAGCCGGTCGAAATACGGCCAGAAGGAATCGGTCCTGAACAGTTCGGGCTGGCTGACGTCGATATCGTCGAGCGGAATGGACCATGCCTTGTCGGCGGCGGCCTTGTGATGGGTATCCACGGCAAGATCGATGGTTCCGTGCATCGGACGTCTCCTCGTTTTTCCCCGCCGTGGTTAGGTCCGGAGGGTGTCGTTTGGGACGAATTACAGCCCGTCGCGCTCGGCATGGCAAGGGTGAGTTTTGGGGCGGGTCCTGACGCATTTGGACACATGAAAGCACCGATCCGACCGGGCCCGCTTCCCGGCGCTTTAGGCCCGTGACAAGTTCCTGCGCAAAGAATAAGGCTGTGCACAACAAGCCGTCATTGACCTGGAGGCCGCCGGACCATGATTCCCAACGCGCAACGGATGTTCAACTTCGACCTCGGCGAAACCGCGGACGCCATACGCGAAACGGTCCAGCAATTCTCGGCCAACGAGATCGCGCCCCGGGCCGCCGACATCGACAGGAGCAACCAGTTTCCGCGCGACCTCTGGCCCAGGATCGGCGCGCTCGGCCTGCACGGAATTACCGTGGAGGAAGAATATGGTGGAAGCGGGCTCGGCTATCTCGAGCACTGCATCGCGGTCGAGGAAATTTCGCGGGCGTCGGCGGCGGTCGGCCTGTCCTACGGCGCGCATTCCAACCTCTGCGTCAACCAGATCCGCCGCAACGGCAATGAGGCGCAGAAGCGGAAATACCTGCCGAAACTGATCTCGGGCGAGCATGTCGGCTCGCTGGCGATGTCGGAGCCCGATGCCGGGTCCGACGTGGTGTCGATGAAGACGCGCGCCGACAAGAAGGGCGACCGCTACGTCATCAACGGCAACAAGATGTGGATCACCAACGGTCCGGTCGCCGATACGCTGGTGGTCTACGCCAAGACCGATCCCGGCGCCGGTCCGCGCGGCATGACCGCTTTCATCATCGAAAAGGGCATGAAGGGATTCTCCACCGCGCAAAAACTCGACAAGCTCGGCATGCGCGGCTCCGACACCTGCGAACTGGTCTTCGACAATTGCGAGGTGCCGGAGGAGAACGTGCTCAGCGAGGTCGGACGCGGCGTCAACGTGCTGATGTCCGGCCTCGATTACGAGCGCGCGGTGCTGGCGGCGGGCCCGATCGGCATCATGCAGGCGTGCATGGACGTGGTGCTGCCCTACATTCACGAGCGCAAGCAGTTCGGCCAGCCGATCGGCACCTTCCAGCTGGTGCAGGGCAAGGTCGCCGACATGTACACCACGATGAACGCCTCGCGCGCCTACGTCTACGCGGTGGCGAAGGCCTGCGATCGCGGCGAGACTACCCGCGAGGACGCCGCCGGCGCGATCCTCTACGCCGCGGAGAAGGCGACGCAATGCGCGCTCGACGCCATCCAGCTGCTCGGCGGCAACGGCTATATCAACGACTATTCGACCGGCCGCCTGTTGCGCGACGCCAAGCTCTACGAGATCGGCGCCGGCACCAGCGAAATCCGCCGCATGCTGATCGGGCGGGAGCTGTTCGAGAAATCGGCGTGAAGGCGAACTGTTGGCGCGGCGATCCTTCACCTCTCCCATCGGGAGAGGTCGGCGCACAGCGCCGGGTGAGGGGATTCGCTCTATCCGATAGGCCTGAACCCCTCACCCGAATTGCTGCGCAATTCGACCTCTCCCGATGGGAGAGGTGAAGCGAGGTGCGCTGCCGGGCCACCGTTCTTAATCCGGCAGACCGTTCACCTTCCTCACCCACACGCGCACGTCGGCGAGCACTGCGGGCAGCACGTCCTTGACCTCCGCGACCGTCATGCCGGCCTTGATGCGCGGGTCGTACAGCAGGTTGAGGATGTACTGGTCGTAGACGCCGAAGAATCCCATCGAGACGTTGTCGTTGAACATGGTCCACGGCACCGACTCGGTATCGTTGATCGGCCCCAGCGACTGCAGCAATTCCTCATAGGCGCAGTCGAGAAAGATGAAATCGCCGTTGTCGACGGTCAGGATCACGTCGGAATGCTCGATCTCGAATTTCTCGTTCTTGCGAAAGCCGGACAGGCATTGCGGATCGAGCGAGCCTTGAATCTCGCGGGCCCGCGCGCTGCCGTAGAATTTGACGAGGGTGCGACCGAGATCGCGGTCGCGCACCAGCCTGACCACGACGTTGGCGGCGTCGGCGCTTCCGGCCATGGCGATGTCCAGGTGCTGAACCCGCCTGGCGATTTCGGCCACGATTTTCGCCAACTGCGCCTTGCGGTCGGAACGGTTGCCGTCGGCGAATACGCGCACAGGAACCTGGTATTTCCGGATGCGGTCGACCCGTCCGGCGAGATGATATTCGGCACCGAATGCGGTCTTGAGGAAGCCGTCGACAATCTGGTCGTCGGTGAAGGTCTTCTTTTCCGCGCGCTGGCGCGATGCGATCGCCGGAATTTCGGCCGCAGCGAAACGCGGCCACACCATGGCATCGCAGGCGAGCGCGGCCAGGGCGATTGCGAGCATCCGGCGGTGGGAAGATCGGGTCATCGCACCGACGCTGCCGCAATCAAGACGTGCATGCAAGGCACGATCGCGATGGCACGATCGCGGCGGCGTGCAGGGCGCCCGGCGAGATTGCAGCCGCCGAAAGCGGTTAGTTTTTCACGATCACCGGGGTGCCGACGGAGACGCGGCTATAGAGGTCCTTGACGTCGTCATTGGTCATGCGGAAGCAGCCGGAGGAGACCGCCTGGCCGATGGTTTCCGGCTCGTTCGAACCGTGGATGCGATAGAGCGTCGAGCCGAGATACATGGCGCGCGCGCCCAGCGGATTGTCGGGGCCGCCGACCATGTGACGCGGCAGATCGGGTCGCCGCCTCAGCATCTGCGCGGGCGGCGTCCAGCTCGGCCATTCCTTCTTGGCGGTGATGCGGTGGGTCCCCGACCAGCGGAAGCCGTCGCGGCCGACGCCGATGCCGTAGGCTATCGCCTGGCCATTGCCCGTCACGAGATAAAGCCGCCGCTCGGAGGTGCTGATGTAGATGGTGCCGGGCGCGTACTGGCCCGAGAAATTGACCGTCTGTCGCCGGATCGGGCTTGAGCCGCCGCCGCCGCGAAAAAAGCCGCCACCGCCCATGATATCGGGCAGGTCGAACGAGGCCTGGGCCCGGGCCTGGCCGGCCCCGGCCAGCACGGTCAGCGCTGCAAACAGCAAAACAAGAGCCCTGGTCATAATCTTCCTCTTCAAACAAATCGGTTTCACCGCGAGACAGGCCACAATTGGCGCGATTTCGCAAGCAACGAGCCCGTGAGCGCCCGATATTCGCAGTTTGCCGTTACCGAAATAACACCGCGGCGTCGGGCGATGGCAGCAATGTCCGTGGACCCTTTGACGAAACGCGCTGGGAATGATTGATCTTCAAGGGGATTTCTCAGGAAGCAATACGAACGGGAGCAGAACGAATGAATGGTGCGGAAAGCCTGGTGCGGACGCTGGTCGCGGGCGGCGTGGATGTTTGCTTCGCCAATCCCGGCACCTCGGAGATGCATTTTGTCGCGGCGCTCGACCGGGTCGAGGGCATGCGTTGCGTGCTCGGCCTGTTCGAAGGCGTGGTGACGGGTGCCGCCGACGGTTATTTCCGCATGAAGGGTTCGCCGGCTTCGACGCTGTTGCATCTCGGACCCGGCCTCGCCAACGGTCTCGCCAATCTGCACAACGCCAAGAAGGCCAATTCCGGCGTCGTCAACATCGTCGGCCAGCATGCGACCTACCACATCGAATACAATGCGCCGCTGACCTCGGATATCGAAGGCCTGGCGCGGCCGATGTCGTCCTGGGTGCGGACCTCGCCGGACGCGAAATCGGTCGCCCGCGACGGCGCTGCCGCCATTGCCGCCGCCAGGGGCGCGATGGGCGCGCCGCCGCAGGTCGCAACCCTGATCCTGCCCGCCGATACCGCCTGGAACGAGGCCGACGGCGTGGCGCAGGTGCCGGTGGAGTCGCAGCGCCAGAGCTACTCCCCTGCGGCCGTCGAGCACGCGGCCAAGGTGCTGCGCGGCGGCGAACAGACCCTGCTGTTGATCACGGGCAGTGCCGTCACCGAGAAGGGGCTGGCGCTGGCGGCGCAGATCGCCGGCAAGACCGGCTGCAAGGTGATGGGCCCGCTGGCCAGTCCGAGGATGGCGCGCGGACGCGGGCGGTTCTCGATCGAGCGGGTGCCTTACGTGATCGAGCAGGCGCTGGCGGCGCTGAAGGGCTTTCGGCACATCGTGCTGGTCGAGGCCAACGATCCCGTGGCGTTCTTCGCCTATCCGAACAAGCCCAGCCTGCTGAAGCCCGAGGGCTGCGAGGTCCATCGCATGACCGAAAGCGGCGAGAACTCGGTGGCGGCGCTGGAGGCGCTGGCCGCGGCGCTCGGCGCCAAGCCGGCGGACGTTAAGCCGCAGGCCACGGTCGAACTGATCAAGCCGACCGGCGCCCTGAACCACATGTCGATTGCCCAGGCGATCGCGGCGGCCGTTCCGGAAAATGCCATCCTGGTCGACGAATCCATCACCACCGGGCGTGGCTTCTTCCCGCTGACGGCGGGCGCCGCCCCGCACGACTGGATCCAGAATCTGGGCGGCTCCATCGGGTATTCGACGCCGGTGGCGACCGGCGCCGCGATCGCTTGCCCGGACCGCAAGGTGATCTGCATGGTCGGCGACGGCAGCGCGATGTACACGCTGCAATCGCTGTGGACCCAGGCCCGCGAGGGCCTCAATGTTTTGACCATCGTATTCGCCAACCGGATCTACCAGATCCTGCGCGGCGAATTCGACGGCGTCGGCGCCGGCGAGCCGGGCCAGCGCGCCCAGGACATGCTGAAGATCGACCGTCCCACGCTCGACTGGGTCGCGCTCGCCAAGGGCATGGGCGTTCCCGGCCGCGCCGTCACCACGGCGGACGAGTTCAACAAGGCATTGGCGGAAGCCATCGCCGAGCCGGGGCCGCGGCTGATCGAGGTGCAGGTCTAGGGGGCTGGAGCGCGAGAAACTAAGCTCGTCATTCCGGGGCGATGCGTAGCATCGAACCCGGAATCTCGAGATTCCGGGTCTGGTGCTTGCGCACCATCCCGGAATGACCGTGTCATGTTCTCTTCGGAGGCCGCATGCAGACCGAGCTGAACAAGGTTGTAACGGCGCTGCAGGAATTCTACGCCCGGGAAGCCTTCCTGTTCGAGAAGGATCTCGGCGAGCGCACGCTGACGCACCGGCTGGCGGTGTATGTCGAAAAGCAGTTTCCGGGATGGGAGACCGATTGCGATTACAACCGGCTCGGCGAACGCAGGCTGCGGCTGCCGCACGGCGCGATCGTCTCGACCGACGACGAACTCGGAAAGTCGGTTTATCCCGATATCGTCGTGCACCAGC
Organism: Bradyrhizobium sp.; assembly: GCA_030681365.1. Lineage (GTDB taxonomy): Bacteria > Pseudomonadota > Alphaproteobacteria > Rhizobiales > Xanthobacteraceae > Bradyrhizobium. The sequence continues at coordinate 14,918 of JAUXWH010000021.1, read as the reverse complement.
GCGAGATTCCCAACAACCTGCTCGCGGTCGAAGTGCGGAAGGCATCCAATCACCAGCCGCCGGAACATGACCGGCAAAAACTGCAGGCACTGACCGATCCGCATCTGTGGTTCGCCTATGCGATCGGGGTGTATGTGGTACTCGGCAAGAAGAGCGTGGTCGCGGACGTCTATGTCGGCGGCGCGAACGACCAGGCGCGGTCCGTGTGGCTGGCGGCGCGGCTGAAGGAAGCCGGATTGGGGTAATGCGGAAGCGGTCGCCGGAACGTGCTAGAGCCGAGATGGCTTTTAGTTGAATCGGTCGTCCGCGGATTCTGCTTACCTCTCCCCAGCGGGGAGAGGTCGATTTGCGCAGCAAATCGGGTGAGGGGGTGCTGACCCAACGAGAGACCGTAACCCCTCACCCGGCGCTACGCGCCGACCTCTCCCGAAGGGAGAGGTGAATTCCGGTGCGGCTCCAGCAACCTCCTCATCGCGCTAGCCGGCGGCCTGGTCCAGCCTTTCGTCGGGACAAACCGAACGGTCGAACAGCATCTTCTCGAAGGCGCGGGCCGCGGGCATCGCCACCCGGGCAGGAATCTTCAACTGCCACAGGGTGCGCTCGATGGCCATGTCGCGCAGGGCGAGGACCTTCAACCGCCCCAACTGGACCTGGTCCTGAACCGATGCGACCGAGACGATCGATATCCCGAAGCCGGCGGCGACGACCTGCTTGATGGCCTCGGTGCTGCCGATCTCAAGGGTTCGAGCCGGCTCGATGCCGTGCGCGGCGAGGGCGTGAGCTACCACCTCGCGCGACCCCGAGCCCGGCTCGCGCACGATCAGCACCTCATTCTCGATCAGTTTCGGATCGATCGGCCCGGCCGCCTGGGCAAAGGCATGATCCGGTGCGGCGATCAGCTTCATGACGTCGGTGCGCCACGGCACGGCGATCAGGTTCCTGTCGTCCACCGGTCCCTCGACCAGGCCGATATCGATGTCCTGCCGGACCATTTGTTCTGAAATGTCGCGGGTGTTGGCGCTGATCAGGTGCAGGTCGATGCCGGGGTAAGCGCGGTGAAACGCCCCGAGATACCCCGCGATCATGTAGGTCGCGATCGTGGTGCTGGCGCCGATCCGCAAGGAGCCGTTGTGAAGCCCGCGCAGGGCGGACAGTTCTTCCTCGGCCGCGCGCTCCACGGCGAACAGCGCCTCCGCATGCCGCGACAGCGCCAACCCTTCGGGAGTAGGCAGAACGCCCTTCGGCGAGCGATTGAGCAACCGGCAGCCGACCTGAAGCTCGAAGTCCCGTACCCCCTTCGAGATCGCGGGTTGGCTGACATTGAGGATTTCGGCGGCCTTCGAAAAGCTTCCGCTCCGGACCACGGTGGCGAACATGCGAAGCAGATGGAGGTTGAGAGACATAACCTCTTTCTATCGGGCTATCATGAATTGATATTTTCTATTCCAGGTCGTTTAGCGCATAATTCTTTCTCCTTGAAGGATATCGCGTGCCAAATCGGGTCGATTCTCCGGACGAAATCGGGCTTTCTGCCGGAACGATCCGAAAAGCCGTCCCCTTGCTGTGGGGGATAGCGCTTTGCGCCCTAGTCACGCTTGCCGCGATGACGATCCAGGCCGTCGAAGAGCGCCTCCTCGGGCATCCGTACCTCGAAGCCATCGTGATCGCCATTCTGCTCGGCACCGCCCTTCGCACGGTGTGGGAGCCGGGTCCTCGCTGGCGCGCGGGGATCGCGTTCAGCGCCAAGCAAATGCTCGAGATTGCGGTCGCGCTGCTGGGAGCTTCCCTGACCTTTGCCGCGATCGGGGCCTCGGGCGTCGCGCTGGTGGGATCGGTCGCCGCATTGGTCGTGCTTTCGCTCGCGGTCACCTTCGGCATCAGTCGAACGCTGGGTCTGCCGGTGCGGCTATCGATCCTGGTCGCCTGCGGCAACTCGATCTGTGGCAATTCGGCGATCGCCGCGGTCGCTCCCGTGATCGGCGCCAGCAGGGACGATGTCGCCTCCTCGATTTCGTTTACCGCGGTGCTGGGCATCCTCGTGGTGCTGGGCCTGCCGCTGCTGATCCCGCTCCTGCTGCTGACGGAAACGCAGTACGGCATTCTGGCGGGGATGACGGTCTATGCCGTTCCGCAGGTGCTTGCCGCGACGGTGCCGGCAGGCGTGGTGAGCACCCAGATCGGCACGCTGGTCAAATTGATCAGGGTAATGATGCTCGGCCCGCTCGTCGCCTGCATCGCGGTGTTTGGACGGAGCCTGCGGGGCGATCGCGCGTCCGGCGGGTCGTGGCGGACAAAATTCTTTCAGGCCGTGCCATGGTTCATCGTGGCGTTCTTCGTACTGGCGACGCTCCGCTCGCTGTCGCTGTTGCCGGACGCGGCCATCTTCCCGATCCGGAAGACGGCCAACATTCTCACCATCATGTCGATGGCCGCACTGGGCCTCGGCGTCGACCTGCGCGTCATCGGCCAAGTCGGCGGCAGGGTCACCGCGGCGGTGACGCTGTCGCTGCTGTTTCTGATTGTTATGAGCCTCATTCTGGTTCGCGTCGTTACCTGAACGCAGTCTGTCTGCGCCCACCAATCATACCAGCACCGGACTACGCACGCGGCCGGCGCTGCCGAACACGCGCAGATAGCGCTCGATTTCCGGTGCGTTACCGGTCGCCTTTTCCGGATTGTCCGAGAGCTTCACCGCCGGCCTGCCGTCGACCGAGGTGACCTTGCAGACGATCGAGATTGGATCGAGGTTGGCTGAGCCGTCGGGGGCGCAGCCGACGAAATCATTGGTCAGGTTGGTGCCCCAGCCAAAGCTGATACGGACGCGGCCGGCGAAATGACGATGGGTCTCCTCGATCGATCCGACATCCATGGCGTCGGAGAACACCAGGAGCTTCTCCCTGGGATCGCGGCCCTTCTCTTTCCACCACTTGATGATTTCCTCGCCGGCCGCGATCGGCGGCGCGCTGTCCGGGCGGAAGCCGGTCCAGTCCGCCACCCATTCGGGGGCATCGCGCAGGAACGATTTGGTGCCGAAGGCGTCGGGCAGGGCGATCAGCAAATTGCCGCCATAGGTATGGCGCCACTGATCGAGAATCCGGTACGGCGCCCAGCGCAGCTCGTCATCACTGTCAGCCAGGGCAGCCGCGACCATCGGCAATTCATGGGCGTTGGTGCCGATCGCTTCGAGGTCGTTGTCCATCGCCAGCAGCACGTTCGAGGTGCCGGTAAAGGACGATCCGAGGCCTTCCTTGACCGCCTCGACGCACCAGCGCTGCCACAGGAAGCCGTGGCGCCGCCTTGTCCCGAAATCGGACAGCCGCAAGCCTTCCAGCTTCTGCAGGCGCTCGACCTTGGTCCACAGCTTGGCCTTGGCGCGGGCGTAGAGCACGTCGAGCGCGAAACGGCCTTGTCCCTTCATCGCCTGGCGTGATCGCAACTCGTTGAGGATGGCAAGCGCCGGAATCTCCCACATCGTGGTGTGGGTCCAGGGCCCGTGGAAGTGCAGCTCGTACTGGCCGTCGACCTTGCGAAGTTCGTATTCGGGCAGCCGGAATGCGGCGAGCCAATTGATGAAATCCGGCGAGAACATCTGGGTCTTGCCGTAGAACGTATTGCCGGCGAGCCAGATCAGCTCCTTCTTGGCGAAGCGGATCGAGCGGGCGTGATCGAGCTGGGCGCGCAATTCCTGCTCGTCGATGATTTCACCAAGCCGGACGTGGCGGCTGCGATTGATCACCGAGAAGGTGACCTGCTGGTCCGGGTAGAACTCCCGGATCATCTGCAGCATCAGCAGCTTGTAGAAATCGGTATCGAGCAGGCTGCGGACGATGGGATCGAGCCGCCAGCCATGATTGTAGGTTCGGGACGCTATGTCGGTAACTGCCATGAGGGAACCCTAGCCCGCCGGAGGCCCCGCAACCAGTGCCGTTTCAGCCCGGCATGGCAGCTCAGCGCGATATCCGCAGCCGGGCCTGGCTGACAGCCGCCCGAACCCCGGTCCAGGCTGGCTTTTCCGGTGCGAATTGCTGCCGGAGGAAGCTCACCAGCTCGGCAAGCTGGTCGTCGTTCATGCTGTCCTTGAAGCCCGGCATATAGCCGAGGTCGCTGGTCGCGGGGGCTGCGATGCCGTGCAGGATCACCTGGATCAGATTGTCGGGGACGGCGCTGTGCAGATTGCTATTCAGCGCCAGCGACGGCCGGCTGCCGAACAGCGGCGCGCCGCCGACCGCATGGCACACCGCGCAGGCGCCTTCATAGAGCCGCGCGCCGAGCGGCGAAGCTGAGGCAACCCTGGCAAGGGTCGCTTTTTCCAGCCGGGCGGCGAGCGCGGCCTGCGCCGGCAGGCCGGTCGCAGCCTCGTTGAAAGACGCCAGATAGACCGCCATGGCGCGGATGTCCTTGTCGGGCAGGGCGGCGAGCTCCTTCACCACGGGCGCCATCGGCCCCGCGGCCACGCCATGCAGGCGGGACTCGCCGGTTCGCAAATAGGCGTAAAGCTCATCTTCGCTCCACGGGATCGGCGCATGCGACAGCGACGTCAGCGGCGGCGCTTCCCAGCCCTCGGCAAAACCGCCGGCGAGATAGGCGCCCGTCTTCTCCGCGCCCAGCGCGTTGCGCGGTGAATGACAGGCGCCGCAATGGCCGAGGCCCTCGATCAGATAGGCGCCGCGATTCCATGCCGCCGATTTCGTCGCGTCGGGCTGGAAGGCGCCGGGCTGATGAAACAGCGCGTTCCAGCCTGCCATCAGCGGCCGCAGGTTGAACGGAAACGCCAAATCGTTCGCCGGCGTCTCGGCGCGCACCGCCGGCTGCGCCATCAGCCAGGCATAGAGCGCCTGCAGGTCGGCGTCGCTGGTCTTGGCGAAATGGGGATAGGGAAATGCCGGATAGAGATGCCTTCCGTCGCGATGGATGCCCTCGCGCATCGCGCGCTCGAAGGCGGGGTACGACCACGCGCCGATCCCGGTCTCGACGTCGGGCGTGATGTTGGTGGCGTGGATGATGCCGAACGGCGTTTCGAGGGCCCGGCCTCCGGCGTTGACGACGCCGTTGGTCACGGTGTGGCAGACCGCGCAGTCGCCGAGCGCGGCCAGCTGCTGGCCGCGGGCGATGGTGGCGGCCGACCAGGTCGACGGGTCCGGCCGCGCGATCGGCGGGATCGCGCGCCATGGCAGCACTGCCGCGGCGACACCGACCACGGCCACACACAGCGCCGCGGCTGTCGCCAAGGCGCCGCGCCGTCCGGCGAATGGATTCTTCCAGCGATCGTTCGCAGCCGGCGGCTGCGGCGCCGGCAACGGCATCGGGGCCGGCGCCACATCCTGCCCGCCGCGCAACCCCGCCAGGATTCGCTCCGGCGTGAACGGCAATTCGCGAAAGCGCACGCCGGTCGCATCGAAGATGGCATTGGCGATGGCGGCGGCGCTCGGCACCGAAGCGGATTCGCCGACGCCGAGCGGCGGCTGGTCCTGACGCGGCAGCATCAACACGTCGATTTTGGGCAGTTCAGGGAATTTGATGATGGGGTAGGCGCCCCATTCGCGGGCCGTCACCGCATGGCGGTCGAACGAAACCTCTTCCATCAGCGCGCGGCTGGTGGACTGGATGACATTGCCGTGGATCTGATGACGCACGCCGTCCGGATTGATCATCAAGCCCGAATCCTGCCCGGCCACCACGCGGGTGACGCTGACATCGCCGGTCGCCTTGTTGACGGCGACGTCGGCGATCCAGGCCGACCACGCCGCGCCGTAACCCGGAAACTTGCTGTGGACATAGAGCGCATAGGCAAAGCCGCGCCCGCGCACGATGTCGCCTTCGGCTTCAGGTTCTTGCCGGACGGGGCGAGGGGTCCAGCCGGCCCGCTCGGCGACCGCGTTGACCAGGTCGATCGCGCGCTTGTCCTTCAGATAACGCAGCCGGTACTCGATCGGATCGACGCCTGCTTCGGTGGCGAGTTCGTCGATGTAGGATTCATGCGCGAAGGTATTGGGCAGCGCCGAGACGCCGCGAAACCATGATGCCCGCACGATCGGCGGCATATCGTGCGCCACCACCCGCATCGCGTCGTAATCGTAGGGCGGGATCGCGGTGCGGTCGCCCATCTCGAACACGTTGGGGACCGGTGCTACGGCACCCGTCAGCAGCAGCGCCAGCGTCGGCGCGCCGTTCGACGGATAGCGCGTGGCGAAATCGTAACCGGCGATGCCGCCATCGGCGTTCAAGCCGCCGTTGACGTCCATCAGCTGCGCGGTGCCCTTCGGCTCCCAGGCGTGTTCCTGTTCGCGCGTCAGCTGCACCCGCACCGGGCGGCCGACCGCGCGCGACAGCAGCACGGCATCCGCCGTGACATCGTCGGCGCAGTTGCGCCCGTAGCAGCCGGCGGCCTCCAGCCGGATCACGTCGATCCCGTTGTCCGGCTTTTGCAGCAGCAACGCCAGATCCGCCCGCAGAATGTGCGGGTTCTGCGTGCCGGACCACACCCTGATGTGGCCGTCCTTGTAATCGGCGACGGCGCAGGACGGGCCGATCGAGCCGTGCATCTGATACGGCCAGACGTAGGTGCGTTGCATCGGCTTGGCGGCGGCGGCAATGGCGGCATCGACGTCGCCCTTGTCGATCAGGGTGCGGGGCGCCGAAGGATTGGCGCGCAATGCTTTCTCGATATCCTTCAGATCGGGCAGTGTCGGTGTCGGCTTCCAGCTCACCTTGAGCTGGGCGGCGGCCTTGATCGCATTTTCCTCGCGTTCGGCGACCACGCCGACGAAGTCGCCGATCCGCACCACCGCCACCAGCCCGGGAATATCACTGACCGAAGCTTCATCCACTGCGATCAGGCTGGTACCGACGAAGGTGCCGGCATCGACGCCGGCATAGGGCGGCCGCACGACGCGGCCATGCAGCATCGAGGGCACGCGCACGTCGTGGACATAGACCAGCTCGCCGGTCGCCTTCGCCGGCAGGTCGGTACGCGGCACCGATTGCCCGACGATGCTGTAGGCACTGACCGCTTTCACTGGGACGTCGTCGGCAAGCTCGAGGCGGATGGTCTCGCCGGATATCAATTCGCCATAGGAGATGCTGCGGTTATCCCTGCCGCGGATCAACCCGTCCTCGATGATGAGATCCTCGAGCGCAAGCTCCAGCCGTTCCGCGGCGCGCGCCACCAGAAAATGCCGCGCCTGTGCCGCCGCCTTGCGCAGCGGCACCGCCGTGATCTGGATGGTTTCGCTGGCGATGGTCGCGCCCTGATTGGGAACGAGCGCGGTATCGCCGAGAACGACGACCACGCGGGCAAAGGACACGTCGAGTTCTTCGGCGACGATCTGCCCGAGCGCGGTGCGGATGCCGGTGCCGAGATCGACATGGCCGTTGAAGGCGGTGACCGAACCGTCCGCCGTAATTCTGATGAAGGTTTCGAAGCCGCCGCTCGCGCCGGAACCGGCCGGGCGAACCACCGACAGGGAACCGGGCAGGACATTCATCGGCGCATCCGGATTGGCCATCAGTCAGCCGCCTCGGCGAGGTGGCCCGCCGCCCGCATCGCCGCACGCATGATCTCGATATGCGCGCCGCAGCGGCAAAGATTGTAGTGCAGCGCTTCCATGACTTCGGCTTCGGTAGGATGAGGCGTGCGATTGAGCAGCGCTTTGGTGCTGATGATCATGCCGTTGAGGCAATAGCCGCATTGCGCCGCCTGTTCGGCGATGAAGGCCTGCTGCACCGGATCGGGCCGGTCGCGCGAGCCGAGGCCTTCGAGCGTCACGATGTCGCGCCCGACGCAGCCCGCGATCGGGATCACGCAGGACCGCGCCGCCACGCCGTCGATCAGCACGGCGCAGGCGCCGCATTCGCCGAGTCCGCAGCCGTATTTCGGCCCGTTCAGTTCGAGGTCGTTGCGCAGGACATAAAGCAGGGCGGTATCGGGCGCGGCGTCGACGTCGTGGATCCGGCCGTTGACCGTCAGGCGGATCGTGCTCTGCGTCATGTCAGTGGTCCCGCTGCAACGGTTGCGCTGCAAAAACTTCGTCTTGAAAGCCGGGTCGAAGATACCGTTTGCATACAAACGTGCAAGCGCACCGTGATGTGGCGAAATCCGATGCCCGGTTTATGAACAAGCGGCGAGGCAAACTGCGTTTTTTGTCGGCAGCGGCATTTTTCGCGTCCGGCGGCGCTTGACAGCTTTCGGCCGTACGCGCAACATCGTTCGTATACGAACAAGATGGCGACGAGAGACACGACAGGATCGCTGCCCGAATTCCGTTGACGATACGCCGCGCCTGATCCGGCCGCCCGACAGTTTTGACGCTGGCTTCGAGAGCTTGTTCATGCTGACTGAACCGACAAGCGCTGCCGACGACAAGATCCGCTGCGATGCTTGTCCCGTCATGTGCTACATCAAGCCCGGTGCGGCAGGCGCCTGCGATCGCTATGCCAATCACGATGGCGAACTGGTGCGGGTCGATCCGCATATCGTGCTGGAACGAACGGTATCGCATGGCGGACGGCTGGTGCCGTTCCAGGCCGGCGGCGACTGGGACGGCAAGCTGGTGCACGAGCCCGATGTCTTCGTCACCGCGATCGGCGCCGGCACCACTTATCCCGACTACAAGCCCGCGCCCTTCATCGTCTCCTCGGAGATCGATGGCGTCGACATGGTCACCGTGGTGACCGAGGGCATCTTCAGCTATTGCGGCGTCAAGGTGAAGATCGACACCGACCGTTACCTCGGTCCGGAGACGGCGACGGTTCGCGCGCAAGGCGAGGCGATCGGACACGTCACCACGAGCGAATACGGCTCGCAGATGCTGTCGCTGGGCGGCGTGCATCATCTTACCGGCGGCTCCAAGAAAGAGGGCCGCGTCACCTGTGACGCGCTGATGGATCTCAGCAACTGCAAGCCGGTCGAGTTGACGATCGACGGCGGCGCCACAGTGGTGGTGCAGGCCGGATATCCGCCCATCGTCAACGGCGTGCCCGAGGAACGCATGCGGGTCGGCTGCGGCTCGGCGACCATCGGCATGTTCGCCAAGCAATGGCACGGCAAGGTCGATGAAGTCGTTGTCGTCGACGACCACATCACCGGCGTGCTCAGCGAGCACCAGGCCGGCAAGGTGCTGGATATCCCCGACAGCGGCATCAAGATGAAGGGGCGGCGCTCGACGCCGGGCCGTTACTTCCAGGTCGCCGAGCCCGGCACCGGCTGGGGCGGCACCAGGATCTCCGATCCGTTGTCGGTGCTGGGGCCGTTCGATGCGAAGAAGGCCCGCCCGGGCATGACCATGCTGATGGTCTCCACCACGGGCGAGCACGCCGCCTATTACGAACTCGACGCGGCGCTGCAGCCGGTCGAAAAGCCGATGCCGATGGATCTCAGACTGTCGGTCGAGCGGATCCAGGAGAACTGCGAGCCGGCGCTGTGTACGGTGCTGTTCATGGGCGGGGCGGGCGGCTCGCTGCGCGCCGGGGTCACCGACAACCCGGTGCGGCTGACGCGATCGGTCAAGGATGCGCTGACGCGCGTCACCAGCGGCGGTGCGCCTGTCTATGTCTGGCCCGGCGGCGGCATCACGTTCATGGTGGATGTCACGCAATTACCGGCAGGGGCCTTTGGGTATGTTCCGACCCCGGCGCTGGTGGCGCCGATCGAGTTTACCCTGAAATTGTCGGATTATGCCGCGCTCGGCGGCCATATGGACCATGTGCGCCCGCTGGCGTCGTTAAAGGACAGCACGGAAACGCGTGCGATGCCTTCGCCACGATCCACCGAGGAGCCGCGCCCATGACGCGGGCTCCGCACATCATGTGGCTGGCGGATGGCAGGCGGCTGCACCTGCAGGACGGTCCGATCGACCTGATCGTGGAAGCCGTCGGCAGCGAGGCCGACAGACGCGCCGCCTGCGACGCCGCGGCGCGACGCTTCACCGGCCTGCTCGACGAACTCTGCAGCGAATTGCCGTTGCTGCGGCAGGCGGCCGATCCGGAACGGTGCCCGCTGCAAGGCGTCGTCGCGCGCCGCATGCATGCCGCGGTAGCGCCGTTTGCTGGTGTGCACTTCGTTACCCCGATGGCGGCGGTCGCGGGCGCCGTCGCGGAAGAAATTCTGGACGCGATGACCGGCGCGAGGCGTCTGGAACGCGCCTATGTCAACAATGGCGGCGACATCGCGCTGCATCTTGCCGACGGCGAGCGCTTTTCGGTCGGCCTAATGGACCGGCCGGATGCCGCCGGAACCATGCGAACCATTGCGATCGAGGCCGATGAGCCCTCGCGGGGGATTGCGACCTCGGGACGCCACGGGCGCAGTTTCTCGCTCGGCATCGCCGATGCGGTGACGGTGCTGGCGCGGACCGCGTCGCGGGCCGACGCCGCCGCCACCATTATCGCCAATTCAGTCGATCTGCCCGGACATCCCGCTGTCACCCGTTGCCCGGCGCAGGATCTGCAGCCCGACAGCGACCTCGGCGCGCGGCTTGTCACCCGCGGCGTCGGCGACTTGTCGGGGCGCGAGATTGCGGTGGCGCTCGAAGCCGGTGCGGCGTGTGCGCGCAGGCTGCTCGCGACGGGGTTGATCGACGGCGCCATATTGCGCTTGCATGGCGAGACGTTTGAGGTGGCGCCGAAAGCGGTCGGGCTGGTTGGATCGCACACAACGGCCCCCGCGCGCGCGATGGAAGGATTGATGCATGCGTAGGCGAATTCGGGAACGGGGCAAGATACGATGAGCGCGATCATTCGCAAGATCGTCACGGTTGTCGAGGAGACTTACCTGGAAATGGGGCAGACGGTCTCGCCGCCGACCCGCCGCGCGGCGGCGATCGCCGTGATCGAAAATCCGTTCGCGGGCCGCTACGTCGAGGACCTTTCTCCCCTCATCGCCATCGGCGAGGAACTCGGCGAGCTGCTCTCGAAAAAAGCCGTCGCGGCGCTCGGGATCGACGGCGCCACGGCGCAAAGTTACGGCAAGGCGGCGGCGGTCGGCGAAAACGGCGAACTCGAACACGCCGCTGCGATCCTGCATCCCAAGATGGGTGCGCCGGTGCGCAAGGTTCTGGGCAAGGGCGCGGCGCTGATTCCGTCGTCGAAGAAGCGCAGCGGGCCGGGCACGACGCTGGACATTCCGCTCGGCCACAAGGACGCGGCGTTCGTGCGCAGCCATTTCGACGGCATGGAAGTCATGATCAACGACGCGCCGCGCGCCAACGAGATCATGGTGGCGGTGGCGGTGACCGACAGCGGCAGGCCGCTGCCGCGTGTCGGTGGCCTGACGATTGCAGAGGTCAAAGGCGAAGACGGTCTACGGTAATCTTTTCTCACAGTGGAGGGTTAAGGGATGCGACGCAGATATTTGTTAGGCGCGGGATTGGCGGTCATGGTCGCGGGCATGGCGCCTTCCGCCTTTGCCCAGAGCGGTGAAGTCAAGATCGGCGAAATCAACAGCTACTCGCTGTTGCCGGCGTTCACCGAGCCCTATCGCAAGGGCTGGCAGCTGGCGCTCGAGGAAGTCAATGCCGCCGGCGGCATTAACGGCAAGAAGCTCGTGGTCGTCTCCAAGGATGACAGCGGCAAGCCCGCCGACGCCACCACCGCCGCCAACGAACTGGTGTCGAGCGAGAAGGTGGTGATGCTCACCGGCACGTTCCTGTCCAACATCGGTCTGGCGGTCTCCGACTTCGCCAACCAGAAGAAGGTGTTCTTCCTCGCGGCCGAGCCGCTGACCGACGCCATCACCTGGTCGAAGGGCAATCGCTACACCTTCCGCCTGCGTCCTTCCAACTACATGCAGGCGGCGATGCTGGTGGAAGCGGCGGCCAAGCTGCCGGCCAAACGCTGGGCGACGATTGCGCCGAACTATGAGTACGGGCAGTCCGCGGTTGCGGTGTTCAAGAAACTGATGTCGGAGAAGCGCCCCGACATCCAGTGGGTCGACGAGCAGTGGCCGCCGCAGGGCAAGATCGACGCCGGTCCGGTGGTGCAGGCGATCGCCGCCGCCAATCCGGAAGCAATCCTCAACGTCACCTTCGGCGCCGACCTGGTGAAATTCGTGCGCGAAGGCAACACCCGCGGCCTGTTCAAGAATCGCGCGGTGGTGTCCTTCCTCACAGGGGAACCGGAATATCTAGATCCTCTCAAGGAAGAGACGCCCGAAGGCTGGATCGTGACGGGCTATCCCTGGTACGACATCAAGACGCCGGAGCACGACAAGTTCATCAAGGCCTATCAGGCCAAGTTCAACGACTATCCGCGGCTCGGCTCGATCGTCGGCTATCAGACCATCAAGGCCGCCGCCGCCATCCTGATCAAGGCCAACTCCGACGATCCGGAAAAAATGATCGCCGCGGCGGAGGGGCTGTCGATGCCGTCGCCGTTCGGCGAGATCACCTTCCGCAAGATCGACCACCAGTCGACCCTGGGGGCGTTCGTCGGCAAGACCGCGCTGAAGGACGGCAAGGGCATCATGGTGGATTCGGTCTATCGCAACGGCAAGGACTATCTGCCGAGCGATGCCGAAGTATCGAAGATGCGCCCGAAGGAATGAGGCCCTTCTTCCTCTCCTCGTTCTTCACGGGGAGAGGGTCGGGGTGAGGGGCTTTCTCCACGAGTCGAGTGCGTGGATAGTCCCCCTCACCCGAAGCCTTCGGCTTCGACCTCTCCCCGCAAGCGGGGAGAGGTGAATACCCAACGACCTCATCCTGAGGAGCGGCGTCTTCGCCGCGTCTCGAAGGATGAAAGCTACCGCAAAGAACGCGCCAACCCGGACCGCCAATGGCCTTCTACTTCGTCCAGTTCCTGACCGGTCTTGCCAGCGCGGCGTCGCTGTTTCTGGTGGCGTCGGGGCTGTCGATCATCTTCGGCGTGACGCGGATCGTCAATTTCGCCCATGGCGCCTTCTACATGCTCGGCGCCTATGTGGCGTTCACCCTGACGGAGCGCTTTTCCGGCGCGCTCGGGTTCTGGGCCGGCATCGTGGTGGCGTCGCTGGTGGTGGCGGCGGTCGGCGTGCTCGTCGAGATGGTGCTGCTGCGGCGGATCTATCACGCCCCCGAGCTGTTCCAGCTGCTGGCGACCTTCGGGCTGACCCTGATGGTGCAGGATCTGGTGGTGATGATCTGGGGCCCGAACGACCTGCTCGGCCGCCGTGCGCCCGGGTTCAGGGGCGCGGTCGAATTCTTCGGCCAGAATATTCCGACCTACGACCTGTTCCTGATCGCGCTCAGTCCGATCGTATTGGGATTGCTGTGGCTGTTGTTCCAGCGCACTCGCTGGGGCGTGCTGGTGCGCGCCGCGACCCAGGACCGCGACATGGTGGCGGCGCTCGGCGTCAATCAGAAATGGCTGTTCACCAGCGTGTTCGCGCTCGGGGTATTTCTCGCCGCCCTGGGCGGCGCGCTGCAGATCCCGCGCGACGCGGTGCATCACGCGCTTGATCTACGCATCATCGTCGACGTGTTCGTGGTGGTGGTGATCGGCGGCCTCGGCAGCATCATCGGCGCCTTCGTCGCCGCGGTGCTGGTGTCGGAATTGAACGCGTTCGGGATTCTGATTTTCCCGAAGATTTCCATCATCCTGGTGTTTCTGGTGATGGCGGTGGTGCTGATCGTGCGGCCGTGGGGCCTGTTCGGCAAGCAGGAAGCGCCGGCGCGCCGCACACCGGGACTGACCGTCAATCCCTGGCGTCCGCTGAGTCAGGGCGAACGTCTTGCCGCGTGGGCGGGACTGGCTGTCGCGGCAATGCTGCCGCTGGTCGGCGGCAATTACGCCCTGACGGTCGGCTCGGAAATCGCCATCTTCGTGATCTTTGCCGCCAGCCTGCATTTCCTGATGTCGGTCGGCGGCCTCGCGTCGTTCGGCCATGCCGCCTATTTCGGGCTCGGCGCCTATGGCATCGCCTTCCTGGCCAAGATGGCAGGCTTGCCGATGATCGCCTGTCTGGTGCTCGGTCCGCTGCTCGGATGTCTTGGCGCGGCGATCTTCGGCTTCTTCGCGGTACAGTTGTCCGGTGTCTATTTCGCGATGCTGACGCTGGCCTTTGCTCAGATCGTCTGGTCGATCGCGTTCCAGTGGGTCGCGGTAACCGGCGGTGACAACGGCATTCTGGGACTTTGGCCGGAAAAATGGGCGGCGGGGCCGGCCAGCTTCTACTGGCTGTCGCTCGGCATCGCCGCACTCGCGGTCGCGGCATTGCGCATCATCGTGTTCTCGCCGTTCGGCTACGCGCTGCGCGCGACACGCGATTCGCTTCTGCGCAGCGAAGCCATCGGCATCGACGCCAAGCGCATCCAGTGGACCGCGTTCGTCATCGCCGGCACCGTCGCCGGTGTCGCCGGCGCGTTGTTCGCCTACCTCAAGGGCAGCGTGTTTCCCGACAGCCTCGGGATCTCGCTGTCGGTCGATGCGCTGGTCATGGTGCTGCTGGGCGGCGTCGAGACGGTGTCGGGCGCGGTGATCGGCGCCATCGTCTTCAAGATGCTCTCGATCTGGCTGGTCAGCCAGACCGATCTGTCGAAACTGGTGCTGGGCGGCGTCATCGTGCTGATGGTGGTCGCGTTTCCGAAGGGTATCGTCGGGATACTGGAAACCCTGCGCAACCGCCGCCGGCCCGAACTGCCAAAGCCCGCGCTGCAGAAATCCCGGATCGAGAGCGCCGAATGATCACCGCGCCCACATTGCTGTCGGTCGAAGGCCTGAGCAAATCCTATGGCGGCGTGCACGCCGTGCGCGAAGTGTCGTTTGCGCTCAAGGCCGGCGAAATACTGGCGCTGATCGGTCCCAACGGCGCCGGCAAAAGCACCTGCTTCGATATGCTCAACGGCCAGACCATCCCCGGCGCCGGCCGCATCAGCCTGCTCGGCGGCGACACCACCGGCAAGAAGCCGCGCGAGATCTGGCGGCTCGGCGTCGGCCGCACCTTCCAGATC